>DASRJX010000110.1:0-33126 GCA_035649235.1 Candidatus Cryosericum sp. | reverse complement strand
GGGCACGGTCACCGATGCGCTGAAGAAGGCGTTGCCGGGGCTCCTCGTAACGCTGTCCTCCCGGGCCGAGCCTGACGTCCTGCGCGTGACCGGCACGAACGAGAAGGGGCAGTACCTGTTCCCGGAGCTTCCCCCCGGCCTGTACGACTTGAAGGTGCAGGCGGACGGCTTTCTCGACACCGGCAAGGAGAGCATCGAGATCAGGCCGCCGTTCCAGAACATCGTCGACGTGCAGCTGAAGCCGCGCGACAAGGGCGGCCCGACCACGGCGGGGACCGGTCCGACAGCCGGGGCGGGTCCGACCTCCGGAGGAGGAGCTGCTCCGGGAGGCGCCGTCCCCCAGGGCACGGTTCCGGCGGGGGAGTCCGGCAGCGAGGTCGCTCCCGCGCCTGCGCCCGTCACGGTGCGCGGACGGTTCGTCGACCAGGACCGTCGGCCACTGTACGAGGTCTCGGTGGTGCTATCGGCGCTGCAGGGCAAGGCGATCTACCAGGCCTTCTCGGGAGACGACGGGGTGTTCGAGATCCCGGGTGTCGTCCCCGGGCGCTACCACGTCATCGTCCGCTCGCCCGGTCACGTCCCGCTCGATCTCCGCTCGGTCGAGGTCCTCGGGAAGAACGGCATCAGCGTGAGCCTGATGCTCGTGGACTACCCGCTGAACTTCAAGGCCAGCCAGCAGTCGCTGACGCCGGTCGAGGCGCCGAGGCCGGCGCCAGGTCCGCCCGAGGCCGTGGGGGGCGCCGGATCCGCGGCGCGGGACGGCGAGCACGCCCCGGAGCAGGGGAAGCCCCCCGCGCGGGACGGATCTCCTGAGGACCGTCCCGGCGGCTGATTCCGATCAGCCCGATTTGCGCACGGCGTAGTACCCGCTGCGGGTCCGGATCTCGACGTTCTTCTTGGGCACTGTCAGGCGGATCTTCCGCCAGCGCCCGTCCCAGGTCGTGGCGCTCGGCTCGTAGGTGATGTAGTACTGGCTCTTCAGCTCGGCCGCGATCTCCTGGTACACGCCTTCGAGCTCGTCCACCTTGTCCGGGAAGTAGGCCCGGCCTCCGGTCTCCTCGGCCAGCGACTTGAGGATGCGGCGCAGGTCGACGTCCAGGAAGCTGGTCCCGAGCCCGATGGTGTAGATGATGTAATCGTTGATCTTCGCCTCGTCCAGGACCCGCCGGAAGGAGAACTTGCTCGAGGTGTCGTCGCCGTCCGAGAGCAGGATGATCGCCTTGCGCCCGTCGATCCCCTTGAGCTTGCGGTAGGAGGCGTAGAGCGCGTCGTAGAGTGCGGTCCCTCCCAGGGCGCTCGTGCTGGTCAGGGCGAGCCTCAAGTCGTCCCTGTTGGTCGTGACGTCCTGCAACAAATAGACCTTGTCGTCGAAGTCGATGACCAGTGCTTTGTCCTCGGGACCGAGAGCGTCGAGGAAGCGGCTGGCGGCCGCGTGCACCGTCTTCATCGCCGCCTGCATGCTGCCGCTGCTGTCGGAGATGACCGCCAGCGTCACCGGGCGCTCCTCTCGGTAGAAGTCGACGATCTCCTGTCGCACCCCGTCCTCCTCGAGCAGCAGGTCGTTGCGCGCGAGATCGAGGACGTAGTTTTTGCCGGCAGCCATCGCCGTCGCGTAGAGGATCACGCGGTTCACCTGGACGGCGTAGTTGAGGATCACCTTCTTCAGGATCACCTGATCCGACACCGTGACGCCCTCGCGGTGGTGGGCGACCGCGCGCAGGATCCAGGAGCGCGGCTCGGTTCCGAAATTGAAGATGCAGCGGTAGGGCGCTTCGGTGTCGATGAAGATCAGCTTGTCGTCGACGAAGAACTCCACCTTTTCGACGGCGCCGGGATCGTTCGACTTGACCTCGACCTCGATGTCCGATTTTCCGTAGCGGAAGTCGTTGGAGAGCGGGTTGGTGAACCGGATCGAAAGGCCCTTCCGGCTCTTGACCTCGGGGGGTTTCGGCAGCGTCTGCGGCGTGGCCGCCTCTCCGGACGGCGGCGCGGGCGGCTGGGCCGGGGCCTGCTCCGGCGGAGCCGGCGGCGGTTCCTCGGCCCCGGCGCGTCCGGCCGGGAGCATTGCGGCCGAAGCCAGGAGGATCGCTCCCAGAAGGAGCCTGCGCATCATGCGCCACCGGCGGGCGCCGCGGCCAGATCCTGCACCAGCCGCCGCACCCTGTCCGCTTCGCTCCCGGCGCCGGCTTTGTCCAGGTAGGCCGCATAGGAGGCGCGCGCCTCCTCCCGCTGTCCCAGGCGCAGCAGCGCGTTGCCGAGATACAGCATCGCCTGCGCGTCGTCCGGATTTAGCGTCAGGCAGTCGCGGAACGACTGGGCGGCTTCCGCGTCGAGCCCCGCGGCGCCGCTCGCCACGCCCCGGTTGAACAGCGCGGCGGCGCGCAGCTCCGGAGGTCCGCCCCCGTTGGCGGCCAGTCGGTCGAACAGCGCGATGGCCCGGGCGTGTCGCCGGGCGGCGAGATACTCCGTGGCGGCTTCGAAGAGGAGCGCCGGGTCCTCGGGGCCGCCGGCGGGAGTCCGGGCCGCGCCCTCCAGCAGCTCGGCAGCCTGCAGGTGGGCACGCTGCTTCACCAGGAAGCGCGCCAGATCGATCGTCGCGGACGGATTCCCCGGGCTGGCAGCGGCCGCCGCGCGCAGCGACGCCGCCCGCTCGGCATCGGCGCGGAGGCTCGTCAGCGCATCGTGAGCGACGCGCTTCAGCCGCGGATCGTCGATGCCGCGCTCGTAGCGCGCCTTCAGCCCCTCCTGGGCAGCGGCGAGATCGCCCTGGGCGCGTCTCAGCTCGGCCAGGATCACGTGCGCCCAGACGTGCTCGGGGTCCAGGCGGAGGGCCGCCTCGATGGACTCCTGGGCGCGGCGGAAGCTCTGGAGATCGATGTAGACCCGCGCCAGCGCCACGTATGGCTCCGGGTCGCGCGGGGTCAGAGCCTGCGACTTGCGCGCCGCCGCGATGGCGTCGTCGAAGCGCGCCATGCGCGACAGGGCGACGCCGAGGCGCGTGTAGGCCTGGCTGAAATCGGGCTTCATGGCGATCGCCTTCAGGAAGAGACTCGTCGCGTCGTCGAGCCGCCCCTGGCGCAGGAAGAGTTCCCCGAGGTGGGTGTAGGCGTCGGCGAACGCCACGTTGATCTCCAGCGCCTTGCGGTACTCCGCCTCCGCCTCGCTGTCCTGGCCGAGGCTCTCGAACAGCCGGCCGAGGCCATCGTGCGCCCCGGCATAGTTCGGCTGCAGATCGAGGACCCGCAGGTAGCAGGCGCGCGCCTCCCCCGTCTCCCCGTACTTGAGGTAGGCGTCGCCCAGAACCATGTGGCCCTGGATGTAGTCGGGCTGGAGGTCGAGGGAGATCTTGAGCGGTTCGATGGCCTCGCTGTAACGCCGCTCCGCGACCAGGCTCGCCCCCAGGTAGTACCAGGCCATGAAGGAGTTGAGGTGCATGTTGACGACCTTGCGGAAAGCCTCGATCGCCTCGTCGTACTTCGCCTCGCGATAAAGGCGCATCCCCTCCGACTGCAGCTTGAACGATCTGCTGCGCGCCTCGCCGGCGCTGAGCGCGAAGACGGCGGCCGGGGTCGCAAGGAGCAGGACGAGGGCCAGGAGTCCGGTCACGCCGCGGCCAGCGCCGCGTCCCTCTCCAGGGCGCGCCCTCGGCGGGGTTGGGAGTGGCTGTCGGATCATCGATCGTCCCCGGGGGCACTATAGGAGCCCCTCCGGCAAAAGGCAATGAAGGGCCGTCCGCCCCGCGCCGGGTGCGGTCTCGCTCTCGAGTGAGACGTCGGTGAGACAGGATCGGCCCCAGACGGCGCGACCTCCGCTGGGCGCCGCACGGCTCGGGCCCTCTGGCCGGGCGGCTTCCGGCTGCGCGGTGTCAGCCGCTCGCGACCGCGTCGCGCTGAGACTGTTGGGCACCCCCCTGGGCGACGCCCGCTGCAGCCGATCGGCGTCTCATGGGGCGCATTTGAGACGGAGCGGCCCGGCGGCGCCGATGATCCGCGATGGCCGGTCCTCGTGGAAAGGCGCGACCCTCGGGTGATTGGCGCAGTCGGCAACTGCATGCGCGGCCTCGCCTGATGGCATGCCCCCTGCTACCTCCGCCGCCCATGGTCTGCCAGGTGGCGAGATCCGGGGAGGATGCGCCCATGCCGGCTCCACGCGTCGCGGTGCGACGGCGATGAGCCGGAGGCCAGCCGTGAAGACACCGGCGCTGCAGCCGGGCACGGTCGTCGAGATGGGCCGGGCCCTCCACGAGGCCGGTGAGCCGCTCGCGCGGCACCTGGCGACGCCGCAGAGCTTCGCCGTGCTCCTGAGGCGGCACGGCTGGCTGATCGACCCCGACGATCTCGATCTTCCCCGGATGCGCCCCGTGTTCGAGGTCATGGTCCAGGCACCTGGTGTTGGCCGTCTGATCGCGGCGGCACAGACAGCGGACGAGGCCGGGGTGACGGCGCTGGCCGCTTCCATGCTCGACGCCCTGCAGGGGGTCGTGGCAGCCGTCATCCACCTGGGCCGCGAAGGCCGGCGGCCGGCCCCTTTCCCCTTCAGCCATCCCGCCTTCTGGGAGGAGTTCCCGCGCGAGCTGCTCGACGAGCTCATCGTCGACCACTTCGCGCTGCACCGTCCGCTCGACTATGCGCCGCTCGTCCTCGCCGGGGTGTTCGTGGAGGAGATCGTCGACCTGCACGGCGCCGCGGGTCGTGACAGCTATTCCCGCCGCAAGGTACGCTGGGAACGGGTGCGGGAATACCTGAGGTCCACCTGGGTCTGAGAGCATCGCATATACTCCGGCCGTGCTGAAGCGTGGTTTCCCGGCGGGAGGCCTGGCGACGGCGATCGCTCTGGCGTCGGCGCTCGCCGGCGCCGCTCCCGCCCACGCGGGGCTCGACATCGGGATCGGGCTCGGGCGCGTCGAGGGGGAGTTCGGCAGCGACGAGAGCCGCAGCCTGGATCACCTCTTCCTCCAGGCGGAGTTCGGGGGGGCGGGCTCGCGCCTCCTGATCCGCATTCCCTACGTGCAGGTCGACAAGACCGGCAACGTGACGGCGACGCCGGACGGGCCGATCATCCTGGGCGCCGGGGGTCCGGGCCGTCCGCCCTGGCAGGAGAGCCTGGCCGGGGAATCGGAGTCCGGGTTCGGCGATCTCTACGTGCGGGCCGAGACGTTCCTGGTGCGGGCCGGGCAGGGGAAGCGGCCGAATCTCGGCCTCATCTTCGACCTCAAGTGGCCGACCGCCGACGAGAAGCAGGGGCTCGGAACCGGGGAGCGCGACTGGGGTGCCGGCATCGACTACGTCCAGCCGCTCGGGAAGGTGGTGCAGATCCTGGGGGAGGTGTCGTACCGGTTCATGGGTTCGCCGGAGGGCGTCGCGTTCGACGACCGCCTGCGCTTCGCGGCCGGCATGGCCTTCGTGTCCGCGCACGTCACCTGGCGCCTGAGCGGCGAGCAGATCTCCCCGGTTCTCGAACAGGTCCCGCTCTTCGACGCGCTCGGGGTTCCAACGGGCGTGCTGGACGTCGAGGACCAGAGGATCGCCCGCGGCGAGGTGGTGGTCCAGTCCGGCAACGGCGGCACGGCCCGCCTCTATGTTCTGACGGGCCTCAACGACAGCTCGCCCGACCTGGGGTTCGGGCTGGTCCTGTCCTCGGGATCTCAGTAGGCGGCCAGCTCCGCCATCGCCTCGCGCAGGTCCTTCACCTGAGGCAGGATGGCCTCTTCCAGCCCCGGCTCGTAGGCGACGAATGTGTCCTGCGCCCCCACGCGCCGCACCGGCGCGTCGAGGTGCTCGAACAGCCGATCGGCGATGCGCGCCGCGATCTCCGCCCCGTAGCCGAAGGAGAGCGAGTCCTCGTGCGCCACCAGCGCCTTGCCGGTGCGGCGCACCGAGTCGGCCACCGCGTCCCAGTCGAACGGGCTGAGCGAGCGGAGGTCGATCACCTCCGCCTCAACGCCTTCCTCGGCCAGGGACTTGGCAGCCCGGAGCGAGCGCTCCACCAGCGCGCCGTAGGTGACGACGCTCAGATCCCTCCCTTGCCGCGCCACGCGCGCCCGGCCGAAGGGGATCGAGTGGTCGGGGCCGGGGTAGGGGCTCTTGTTGTAGGTCTGCCGATACAGGTGCTTGTGCTCCAGGAACAGGACGGGATCGTCGCAGCGGATGGCGGTGCGCAGAAGGCCGTTGGCGTCCAGCGCGTTCGAGGGGAAGATGACCCTGAGCCCCGGCGTGTGCGTGAAGATCGACTCCCCGCACTGGCTGTGGTACACGGCCCCGCCCTGGAGGTAGCCGCCGATCGGCACGCGCACGACGACCGGACAGGAGAACTGCCCGTTCGAGCGCCAGCGGAGGGCCGCCAGCTCGTTGCGCAGCTGCATCATGGCCGGCCAGATGTAGTCGAAGAACTGGATCTCGACGACCGGCTTGAGGCCGCGCGTCGCCATGCCGATCGCCCGCCCGACGATCATCGCCTCCGCGAGAGGCGTGTTGAACACGCGCCCGGATCCGAACCGCCTCTGGAGGTTGTGCGTCACCTTGAAGACGCCCCCCTTCCCCTTGACCTCCTTCAGGCTGGCCTCGCGCGTGCAGTCCGCCACGTCCTCGCCGAACACGACGATGCGCTCGTCGCGGGCCATCTCGTCCCGCAGGCAGGCGTTGAGCAGGTCGACCATGGTCTTGGGATCGCCTTCGAGGCGCGGAGGCGCCTCGAACTCCGGCGTGGTCGGGTCGACGGTGGCGGAGTAGACGTGCATGGACGCCGTGTCCTGTCCGGGGCGCGCCGCCTCCAGCGCGGCCTGCGTAGCCTCCTCGACCTCCCGATCCACCTCCTGCCGCACGGCCAGCAGGAACGCCTCGTCGGCCGCCTTGACGCGCAGCAGGAGGGTCTGGAAGGTGGTGATCGGATCCCGGGCCGCCGCCGCGGCGCGCTCCTGCTCCGCCTTGTACAGGCTCTCGTCGTCGGACAGGGAGTGCGAGTACGGGCGGATGGTATGGGCGTGCACCACGGCCGGGCCCGCCCCGGCCCGACGCACGTGCGCCACGGCCCGCTCCATCGCGGCGTGGGAGGCGATCGGATCGCAGCCGTCCACCTCCTCGACCCGCAGGCCCGGAACGCCCCGCAGGATCGGGGAGATGCTGCCGCCCGTCGTCTGCGCCTCGACCGGCACCGAGATCGAGTACTCGTTGTCGGCGATCAGGAACAGCACCGGCGCCTTGCGAAGGCAGGCGGCGTTGATCGCCTCCCAGAACTCCCCTTCGCTCGTCGAGCCGTCTCCGCCCGAGACATAGACCAGCGCGTCGGAGGCGGGATCGAGCTGCCGCTCCGCCTCGGCGCAGCCGACCGCCTGCAGGAACTGCGTGCCGGTGGGGCTGGACTGGGAGACGATCTGCAGGCGGCGGTGGCCCCAGTGGCTCGGCATCTGGCGTCCGCCGGAGTTCGGGTCGTCGGCGGCGCCGACCGCCGACAGGAACATCTCGAGCGGCGTCATGCCGAGCATCAGGCAGAGGGCGCGGTCGCGGTAGTAGGGATAGAACCAGTCCTTCCCGGGACGGAGGTGCAGGGCCGCTGCCGTGAGGATCGCCTCGTGGCCGGCGCCGCTGATCTGGAAGTAGATCCGGTTCTGGCGCTTGAGGCCGATCTCCTTGTCGTCGATCCGCCGCGACAGGTACATGTTGCGGTAGATGGCGAGGAGCGTCTCGCGCGGCAGGCCCCGGGCCTTCAGCTCCTTGAGGTCGGGGGCCGGCGCTTCCATCACCCGGGCGCCGCCGGCGCCCGCGGAGCCTTGTCCTTTGTTCGCTGCCATCGGCGTCGTCCTTTCGCGCAAGTCGCCTATGATAACCGCCGGCCGGCCCGGCGCGCCAGGGCGCGGCGCGCAGGGCGGGGCGCGGCCGTCTCCTCCCGCACCTCCGCGTAGACGCCGCGGATGGCATCGGCGGGATCCGGCATCTTCTCCTTGCGGCTCAGGAGCGCCTCCTGCTCCGCCGCCTCGATCTCCTGCGTGACCCGCGACTCCGCAGCGCCCAGGATCGCCTCGTTGGCGCGGCGCCGCGCGGGGGCTTTTCGGCTGTGACCGTCGAGCGGCGGGCCGTCGGCGATGAGCCACGCTTCGTACGTGCCGATCGGATCGCGCTCGCCCCAGTAGCGGAACTCCTCCGGGGTGAACAGGCGCCGCGCCTCCGTCTCGTCGTGCGTCGCGTGCCCGCCCATGCGGAAAGTGCGAGCCGTCAGGACGAAGGGGCCCCCGCCGCGGCGGCAGGCATCGACCAGGAGGCGCGCCGCCGCCCAGGTGTCGAGGACGTTGTTGCCGTCGCAGGCCACCCCCGGCACGCCATAGGCCGTGTGCTGGATCTCCATCGGTCCCGCCGTGTGGCGCGCGAGGGCCGTGCCGAGCGCCACCTGGTTGTCCTGCAGGACGACGACCAGCGGCACCTTCATCACCGAGGCGAAGTTGAAGCCCTCGTGGAAGGCGGCTGTCCGGCTGGCGCCGTCGCCGACATAGGTCAGCGCGACGCGCTTCTCCCGCCGCTGCCGCAGGGCAATCCCGATCCCGGTGAACACCGGCACGAGCGACGCCATGAACGAGGTCGGCGGGATGACTCCCAGCGCCGGATCGCCGGTGTGCAGGTCGCGGCCGCGGGTCACCTGATCGGCGGTCCCGAGATAGGCCTTGAGCATCTGGGCCACGGGCATCCCCATCTGGTGGCAGGCGCCCGCGTTGCGGATCATCGGACCGACGAGATCTCCCCGGCGCAGCGCGCCGGTCGTACCGATGGTCACAGCCTCCTCCCCCGTGCCGAGCCAGGCCTTGGAGATCACTCCCTGCCGGACCCAGCGCTTCAGGGTGATGTCGTGCAGCCGGAAGCGCAGGAGCCCCTCGTACAGGGACAGGTGCTCCGCGGGCTTCAGCCGGGCGATCAGGGCGCGGCGGCGGCGATCGCGCGCCAGGGTCGCCCGGAAGCCGTCCATGACGGCCGGTTCGGGGCGGAAGGCGACGTACTCGGGCGGATCGAAGGCGGGGTAGCGCCTCATCGGGCGAGGAGCGCCTTCATCTCGCGCACCGCATGCTTCATGCCGACGAGAGCGGCGCGGGCGACGATCGAGTGCCCGATGTTGAGCTCCTCGATCTCAGGGATGGCGACGATGCGCCGCACGTTGCGGTAGTCGAGGCCGTGCCCGGCGAGCACGTGGAGGCCGAGCTTCGCGGCCGTCCTGGCCGCCTGCGCGATCTTGTCCGCCTCTCCGGCGGCCTGCTCCTCGCGCCGGCTCTCGGCGTACTTGGCGGTGTTGATCTCGATCATCTTGACCTCGAGCTTGGCGATGGCGCGGATCTGATCGTAGTCGGGATCGACGAAGATCGAGACGGCGATGCCGGCCTCGCGCAGGTCGACGGCCGTCTTGCGGATCAGGTTCTGGTTCAGGACGACGTCGAGGCCGCCCTCGGTCGTGAGCTCCTCGCGGCGCTCCGGCACGAGCGTGGCGTGGTCGGGCTTGTGCGTCGCCGCCAGGGTGACCATGGCGGGAGCAGCCGCCATCTCGAGGTTCAGCTTCGTCTTCACCGTCCGCCGCAGCACGTCGAGGTCCCGGTCCTGGATGTGGCGGCGATCGCCGCGCAGGTGCACGGTGATGCCGTCGGCCCCGGCCAGCTCGGCCAGGATGGCAGCGGCCACCGGGTCCGGCTCGTTGGCCTTGCGCGCCTGGCGCAGGGTCGCGATGTGATCCACGTTCACTCCCAGTCGGACCGCGTCGGGCATGTTTTTCTCCTTACGCCGGCCGGCGGCCTTGCTACCGGCCGATGGCGCGCTCGATGACCTGCTTCAGCCGCGCCGCGGCCTCCTCGATGGCGGCGCGCGGCTCCCCCTCGACCATGATCCGGACCTTCGGCTCGGTTCCCGAGTAGCGCACCAGGAGCCGGCCGCCGCCCGAAAGCCGCCGCTCCTCCTCCCGGATCGCGGCCCCGATGGACGGGTGCGCGTCCAGGGGCGGCCTCTCGCGCACCGGGACGTTGACCAGGATCTGCGGGCACGGCCGGACCGTCGCCGCCCAGGCGGCCAGGTCGAGGTGCTTTCGCCGCAGCAGGTCCGCCAGGAGCAGTCCGGTCAGCAGGCCGTCTCCCGTGGTCGCCCGTTCCAGGAAGATGATATGGCCGGACTGCTCCCCGCCGAGCACGAATCCGCCGCGCAGCATCTCCTCCAGGACGTACTTGTCGCCGACCGGCGCGCGCACGGTGCGGATACCCTCGGCTCCGAGCGCCTGCTCCATCCAGAGGTTGGTCATCACCGTCCCGACGACCGTGCCGCCGGCCAGGCGATCGGACTGCCGCAGGTCGCGGGCGGCCAGGTAGAGCACGTAGTCGCCGTCCAGGACGCGCCCCGCGCCGTCGATCGGCAGGCAGCGGTCGGCGTCGCCGTCGAAGGCCAGGCCGAGCCAGGCCTGGCTCCGGACCACGGTTTCCGCCAGCCGCTCCGGGTGGAGGGTGCCGCAGCCCTCGTTGATGTTGCGCCCGTCGGGGGCGTCGTGGAGCGGGATCACGTCGGCGCCGAGATCGCGGAACAGCCGAGGCGCGAGGTCCGCGGCGGCGCCGTTGGCGCAGTCCAGGACGATCCTGAGGCCCGCGAACGAGGCCTCCTCCGCGATCGAGCCGCGCAGCCACTCGAGGTACCTCTGCTGCAGCAATCGGGGGGAGGCATGCCTGGACGCGGAGGCGGCGGCCGGGGCGGCGGCCCCATCCGCCTCGGGGGAAGCGTCGAGCACCCGCCGCTCGATCTCGATCTCTACGGAGTCCGGGAGCTTGAAGCCGTCGCGCGAGAAGATCTTGATGCCGTTGTCCTGGAAGGGATTGTGGGAGGCGGAGATGACGAGGCCGGCGTCGTAGCCCTGGAAGCGCGTGATGCAGGCCACTGCGGGGGTCGTCAGGATGCCGCCCCGGTCGGCGGCGCCGCCGGCCGACTCGATGCCGCGCACCAGCGCCTCCTCGATGACGGGTCCCGACTCGCGAGTGTCGCGCCCCACCAGGAGCCGCGGCGGCCGGCCTTCCTGCGGCAGGCAGCGCACGAGCGCCCGGCCGATCCGGGCGACCGTTTCCTCGTTGAGGGGAAACTCGCCCGCCAGGCCGCGAACGCCGTCGGTGCCGAACAGGCGCTTCATCGTCATTTCTCCCGGGGCCCGATGACGACGTGCACCTTGACCGGCTCGTCCGGCTTGACCACGCGCACGCGGCTGCCGGAGGGCGCGTCCGGGATCGGACGGACCTCGAACTCCAGGCTGCCGGTCTCCCCCTCCAGGAGGATGGTGCCGGTCGTGGCCCGGCCGACCGCGGCGACCTCGCTGGCTGGCCCCTCGACCGTGGCCACGGGCGGGTCGATGCTGTAGCCCGTCCGCTCGAAGCCTTCCGGCGGCTTGCCGGAGAAGTCCGCGACGATCGGTACCTGGCGGCGCGCCCGCTTCTCGATGCGCACCGAGACGACGTCCGGCGAGATGCGCACCACCTCGGCGCCGGCGGGCACCCGCAGCATGTCCCCGGTCACCGGGACCTTCTGCTCGCCGAGCGGCAGGCGCCCCAGATCGATGGCGGCCGACAGGCGATCGTCGGTCAGGGTCCTCAGCAGGGCTTCGCTGGCGCGCAGCCGCACCGTGACGGCGTCGACGACGCGGCCCGCCTGGGTCAGCGACTCGGGCAGGTTCACGTAGTCGAGCGGCACGAGGAAGTCCTTGACCCGGGCGTCCTCGCCGCGCACCACCGCCCACCAGACGATGGCGATCAGGAGGGCGAAGATCTTGAGGTGCAGGTTCTGTCGCAGGTTGAATCGCATCCCAAGGGCTCCCGTCAGGCGGCGTCGGGCCGCTTGGACCCGCCGTTCGTGAAGCGGTACAGCCCGCGGCGTCCCCCGTCCATCTCGAGGTGCTTGTGGAGGAACGCTCGCAGGGCGCCGGCGTCCAGCGGGCCGCTCAGCACGCCCTCGATGGCGGCCCGCACCTCGGCCCGCTCCTCCGAGACCACGATCGCGACGCTGTCGTACTCCTCGGTCAGCCCGATGGCGGCCCGATGTCGCGAGCCGTACTCGCGGGAGAGCCGGGGGTCGGTCGTGACCGGCAGGAAGCAGGAGGCGGCCCGCACCCGGCCGTCCCCGATGATCACGGCCCCGTCGTGCAGCGGCGACCCGGGCGTGGCGATGTTGAGCAGGAGATCCTGGCTGATGGTGGCGTCGAGCAGGATGCCGGACTCGATCTGGTCCTTGAGGGTCTGATCGCGCTCGATCACGAGCAGGGCGCCGCTCCGGCGCGCCGCGAGCGTTCCGGCTGCCGCGATGATCTCCTCCAGCATCGGGCCGGTCATGCCGTGCGCCCCGAAGCCCAGGACGGAGGTCCGCCCGATGCGCGTCAACGTCCTGCGGATCGCGGTCTGGAACAGGACGATGATGGCGAACGGAGCGTAGAACAGGACGTTGCCGAGCGCCTGGTGAACCGTCACGAGAGCCAGCGGCTTGTCGGGGCCCGTGGCCCAGTAGGCCAGGATCACGACCAGCACGCCGACCAGCGCCTGGAAGGCGCGCGTGCCCTTCACCAGGAGGCCGACCTGGTAGATGAGCAGGGCCATCAGCACGATGTCCAGGGCGTCACGCCACCCGAAGGTGAGAGTGCCGCCGCCTGGAAACAGGGTCTCGATCATCGTTGTTTGGAAGGGCCGCGCACGACGGCGTCGCACAGTCGCGCCACGCGCACTGCCTCGCGCACGTCGTGGACTCTGATGATATCAGCCCCTCCCGTGATGGCCAAAGCCTCCGCCGCCAAGCTTCCTGCGAGTCGCCCGGACGGACCGGCCTCCGAGGTCCCGCCGAGGAACGACTTGCGCGAGGCCCCGACCAGGATCGGGCGGCCGAGGCTCCTCAGCACGCCGAGGTGGCGCAGGATGGCGAGATTGTGCCGCTGCGTCTTCCCGAACCCGAGGCCCGGATCGATCACGATCCGATCCTCGCGCAGGCCGGCGCGGCAGGCGCGCTCGATCGCGGCGCGCATGAAGGCGGCGATCTCCGGCAGGAGGCGGACGTAGCGTGGCGCGCGCTGCATGGTCGCCGGGCGGCCCCGGATGTGCTGGATGACGACCGGCACCTGGTGCTCGGCCGCGACGGCCGGCATCGCCGGGTCGAAGCTCATGCCGGAGATGTCGTTGATCAGCCCGGCTCCTGCTGTGATGGCGCGCCGCGCCGTTTCGGAGCGCGTCGTGTCGATCGACACCAGCGGCCCTCCACCCGGACGCCGCCGCAGCGCCGGCAGGAGCGCCTCGAGGACCGGAAGCACGCGCCGCAGCTCTTCCCGAAGCCCGATCGGCGAGGAGCCGGGGCGGGTCGATTCCCCGCCGACGTCGATGATGTCGGCCCCCTCGTCCGCCATCGCCAGGGCGCGCCTCACCGCGGCCCGCGGATCGAGGAAGCGCCCGCCATCGGAGAAGGAGTCGGGGGTGACGTTCAGGATCCCCATGACGTAGGTCCGCTGGCCGAAGATCAATCGTCCGGCGCGCAGGAGGAGGGGCGCCGGCGGCCCGGCCGCGCGGCGCAGGGCGAGGTCGATCTCGAGGGCGGCCACGGGGTCGAGGCGGCGAGCCCGGCGCAGGAAGCGATCGAACGCGGCGGCTCCGGCCTGGAGGGCGAGGGCGTGGCGCTCGCCGGGAGCACGCGCCGCCGATCCGCCCGCCAGGCGAAGGGCCCGCGCCAGGCGGGCCGCGGCGCCGGACGTCAGTCCCTCGACCCGGCAGCAGAGAGAGTCGGCGGGACACTCACCCCGCCCGGGCGCCGCGGTGGCCGGCAGACCAAGGTCCTTCCGGCTTCTGGCCGAAGCGCGCGGCGTCTCCGCGGACAGGATCAGGGCGTTGTGGGCCATCAACCGCCGAAAGGCGGAGGCTAGGTCCTAGGAAGGCTGCTTCAGCGGATCGACCCCGATCGAGGTCCCCGGCCGGCCGACCCGGCTCGGCTCCGCCGCCGCCCTCGCCGCCTCGGGCTCCACCGAGGGAGCGGGCGCCGGCCGCTTGCGCGCGCGCAGGGTCGCCGCAGGGACGCCTTTGATCAGGGCCGTCACTTCCTCCCCGTCGAGGACCTCGTACTCCAGGAGCGCCTCGGCGATCCGGACGAGCGCGTCCCGGTTCGAGCCGATCAGGCCCTCGGCGCGCTGGTAGGCCTCGTTCGCCAGCCGCTTGAGCTCCTCGTCGATGACGACGGCAGTCGACTCGCTGTAGTCCTTGTGCTGGGCGATCTCGCGGCCGAGGAAGATCTGCTCCTCCTTCTTGCCGAAGGTGAGCGGACCGAGCTTGTCGCTCATGCCCCACTCGCACACCATCTTCCGCACCATCTCGGTCGCCTTGTTGAGGTCGTCGCCGGCGCCGGTCGAAAGGACCCCCATGAACATCTTCTCCGAGACCCGGCCGCCCATCATCACCGACAGCGTGGCCTCCAGGTACTCGCGCGTGTAGTTGTGCCGGTCGTCGATCGGCAGTTGCTGGGTGACGCCGAGCGCCATGCCGCGCGGGATGATCGTGACCTTGTGGATGGGGTCGGCGTGGGGCATGAAGGAGGCCACCAGCGCGTGTCCCGCTTCGTGGTAGGCGGTGAGCCGCTTCTCCTGCTCGGAGATGATGAGGGACCGCCTTTCCGTCCCCATCAGGACCTTGTCCTTGGCCTCCTCGAAGTCTTCCATGAAGACGACCTTCTTGCTGATCCGCGCCGCGGCCAGGGCCGCCTCGTTGACCAGGTTGGCCAGGTCGGCCCCCGAGAAGCCCGGCGTGGCGCGGGCCAGGACCTCGAGCGAGACGTCGTCGGCGAGCGGGATCTTGCGGGAATGGACCTTGAGGATCTCCTCGCGTCCCTTTACGTCCGGGCGCGGCACGACGACCCGCCGGTCGAAGCGGCCGGGGCGCAGGAGCGCCGGGTCGAGCACGTCCGGCCGGTTGGTGGCCGCGATCAGGATGACCCCCTCGTTCGATTCGAACCCGTCCATCTCGACCAGCAGCTGGTTCAGGGTCTGCTCGCGCTCGTCGTGCCCGCCGCCGAGCCCGGCCCCACGGTGCCGGCCGACCGCGTCGATCTCGTCGATGAAGATGATGCACGGGGCGTTCTTCTTCCCCTGCTCGAACAGGTCCCGCACGCGCGAGGCCCCGACGCCCACGAACATCTCGACGAAGTCGGACCCCGAGATCGAGAAGAACGGCACGTTCGCCTCGCCCGAGATGGCGCGCGCCAGCAGCGTCTTGCCGGTTCCCGGCGGGCCCATCAGCAGGACCCCCTTCGGGATCTTGCCGCCCAGCTTCTGGAACTTCTGCGGCTCCTTGAGGAACTCGATGATCTCGCCCAGCTCCTCCTTGGCTTCGTCCACGCCCGCTACGTCCTTGAAGGTGACCTTCTTGGCCTGGCTCGACGAGAGGCGGGCCTTCGACTTGCCGAACGACAACGCCTTGTTGCCGCCGCTCTGCATCTGCCGCATGAAGAAGATCCAGATGCCGATGAGCGCCAGCATCGGCAGCCAGGACAGGAAGGTGACGAGGTAGGTCGATTCGCGCGGCTTGCGCGCCTCGATGGCGACGTTGTAGCGCCGGAGGTCCTTGACCAGGTCGTCGTAGGCCGGAGCGAAGGTGATGAAGTGCTTCGCCTGCCCGTCGGGGCCCGGCTGGCTGTAGTCACCGACGATCTCGTTGCCCGTGATGGTGACCTTGGAGACGCGGCCCGCCTCCACGTCCTCCATCATCTTGCTGAAGGTGAGCTCCACCTGCTCGGGGCGGCTGGTGCTCAGGAACCGATAGAACACCAGCACCGCACCGATGATCGCGACCCAGACGAGAACGTTCTTGATCAACGTGTTCAGGACCAGACCCCCCTGTTGACAGGCCCAATATAAAACGAAAGCGGGGCCCTTTCAATGATGGGGCATTCCGCCCCGCTATTCGACATAGGACAGATAGGGAAGAGTGCGGTATTTTCCCTGATAATCCAGGCCATACCCGACCACATGCCGGTCAGGGACCTGGAAACCAACGTGATCCGGCTGAAGGTCGACCCGTCTCCGGTGCGGCTTGTCCAAAAAAGTGCACACCCGCACCGATCGAGGCTGGTGGAGCTGCAATTGCTGCATCAGATAGGCCAGGGTGACCCCCGTGTCCAGGATGTCCTCGACGATCAGGAGGTCGGACCCCTCGATCGGGAAGGACGAGGAGAAGACGACCTCCGTCATGAACTCCGACTTGCGCGAGGTGATGATCTCGAGGAAACCGACCTGGGCCGGCACCCGGATGTGCCGCGCCAGGTCGGCCATGAAGATGAAGGATCCCTCCAGGATCCCGAGGAGCGAGATCTCCCGATCCCTGTAGTGGTCGGTGATCTCCCTGCCGAGGGCCCGGACACGCTCGGCGATCTGCTCTTCGGTCTTGAGGACGTCGCGCGACAGGTTCATCGTGGCTCCTTCTCCAGGAGGAGGATCCGCCGGGTGTGCGGCGTCACCTTGAAGCGATCGTCGATCTGGTGCCCGACCACCCAGGCGATCCTATCGCCTGAGAGGACCAGGGGGATCCGCCCGCGCTCGTCGACAGGGACCTTGCGATCGATCAGGAACGCCTTGAGCTTCCGCGTGCCGGGGCCGCCCAGGGGGACGAACGTGTCCCCGGGCCGTCGCGGGCGGATGAGCAGCGGCCCGGGCACGAGGTCGGCGTCCAGGCAGGCGCCGCCGGGTCCGGGTGCCGGACGGGGACCGGACTGAGCGTCCGAGGCGCGCCGCTCCAGGATCCTCGCCCGCAGGCGCAGCCCGAAGCCGGGCAGGGCCACCTCGCCCGGAACCGGGCAGAGCGCTTCGCGAGGAGGCTCTCCGTCGGAGCTTCCTCCGGAGGCGGTGCGGAAGCGCAGCACGCCCGACCCCGCGATCACCCGCAGCCCGTCCGGCAGGTGGATGGCCCCGCCGCCGGAGGATGAGAGGACCTCCAGCACCTGGCGCACGTGACGGGAAGTGACGCCCTGCAGCCGCCCGCGCGACCTGGCGCAGGCGATCCGAACGATGCGCCGGAGCAGGGCCAGAGGCAGCGCGCGGATTTCCGCGAGGTCGAACGTCACCTCCGACGCCGTGGAGCGGGCCAGCCGGCCGTAGGTGGCTTCCGCCACGTCGCCCAGATAGGCCTCTTCGTCGCGCAGCAGCTCGGCGGCTACCGCGAGCGCCTCGACGACCTCGGGGTTGTACTCCTTCGCCAGACGCGGGATCAGCCCCTGCCGGACCCGGTTGCGCGTCCGGCCGAGGTCGCGGTTCGTGCTGTCGACCCGGTACTGCTGACGCCGGCGCTTCAGGAAAGCCAGCAGGTCGCGCCGCCGGATGTCGAGGAGGGGCCGGATGAAGAGGTCGTCGACCACCGGGAAGATCCCCGCCAGGCCGAGCCGGCCGGATCCTCGCAGGAGCCGGAGCAGCAGGCTCTCGGCCTGATCGTCGCGCGTGTGTCCGAGGGCGATGCGGGTCGCGCCGACCCCCTGGGCCGTCTCGCGCAGGAACCGGAGCCGGATGGCCCGCGCCCTCGCCTCGAGGGAGGACTGCCGCTGCCCTGCCCCACCCGCCCGGCCCGCCTTCCAGGTCGCAGGGTCGACGTGCCCCACCGTCACGGGGAGCCGGTGCCGCATCGCCAGCTGGCGCACGAACTCGGCGTCCCTGGCGGACTCGCGGCCGCGCCAGCCGTGGTCGAGGTGCGCCACATGGAGGCCGATCTCCATCTCGTCGGCGGCGTCGCAGAGGAGCGTCAGGAGCGCCGTCGAGTCCGGCCCGCCGGAGACGGCGACGAGGATGCGCTCGCCCGGCCGGATCATCCGATGTCGGGCGATGGTGTCCCGGAAGCGTCGTTCGGTCGTCAAGCCGCCACCTGGGTGGGAAGCGGGACGGCGCCCCCGCGGCCGTCCGGACTTGCGTTGGTGGCGGTGCAGGGATTCGAACCCCGGACTCCGCGGATATGAGCCGCGTGCTCTAACCATCTGAGCTACACCGCCTTAGGATGTAAATCGCGATTCTAGGGGAGGGGGAAAGCGCTGTCAACCGCGGGGTTGGGAGGACTTGCCGCGCCGGCCCTTGCCACCGCCCTTCAGGACGTCCCGGGCCGCCTCCAGGTCCCTTCGCCTTGCGGCGTCCACCTTCGGAAACGCCAGGTCGAGGCCCTGCAAGGTTTCGATGATGGCGGCCGCAACGATGACGCGCGTGAACCACTTGTGGTCCGCGGGAACGACGAACCACGGGGCGTGGGGCGCGGCGGTGTTGCGGATCATCTCCTCGTACGCCTTCATGTAGTCGTCCCAGTGGCCGCGCTCGCGGATGTCGGCGAGCGAGAACTTCCAGTGCTTGTCCGCCTCGTCGAGGCGGCTCAGGAAGCGGCGCTCCTGCTCCTTCTTCGACACGTGCAGGAAGAACTTCAGGATGGCGGTGCCGTTGCGGGCCAGGTAGCGCTCCAGGGCGTTGATGTCCTCGAAGCGTTCCTTCCAGATGTGCTTCGTGACGAGCCGGGACGGCAGCTTCTGGGCCCGGAGCAGCTCCTCGTGCACGCGCACCACCAGGACCTCCTCGTAGTACGAGCGGTTGAAGATCCCGATCCGCCCGCGCTCGGGCAGCCGGCACGAGGTCCGCCAGAGAAAGTCGTGGTCCATGTCCTCGGACGTGGGGGATTTGAAGGAGTAGACCTGGCATCCCTGCGGATTGATGCCGGACATCACGTGCTTGATGGTGCCGTCCTTCCCGGCCGCGTCCATCGCCTGGAAGATGAGCAGCACCGCCCAGCGATCCTGGGCGTAGAGCTTTTCCTGAAGGTCCCGCATGAGGGTGACCCCCTGCTCCTGCAGGGCCTCCTTCGCCCGTTCTTTCTTGATCCCGAGCGTCTCGCCCGGATCGATGTCCTTCAGGCGAAATCCGTCCCCGTCTTCGATCCGGAACGGCGCGACCAGCTTCCTGAGCTTGCTCACGGGCGCGTCCCCCTCACGAACCTGCCGTAGCCCTGTTGCCGAGTGGCCCGGAGCGTACAGCCGCCACCCACCGCTGTCAATCGCGTTGGCTTCCTCATGCGCCTGAGCCTCTCTGGTACTCGCTTCGCCGGCAGGTCTATAATCCGCCCCGGCTGTGGCGGCGGGAGGCTCCGTGCAGCAGACTTGCAAGGAATGCGGCATCGGCGAGGACGAGCTCATCCTCACGAAGTGCCCGATCTGCCACCAGATGATCTGCGAGGACCACAAGTACGTCCGCAGCGGTCGGATTTTCTGCAGCGAGTACTGCGGCGCCATGTTCTTCCACGGCGACGACGAGGACGGGGACACGGAGAATGACTGACGTGACGCCGGCGGCGGACTGGGAGCGAGGGTGATGGGTTTCCCCGTGGATCGCCCGCGGCGCCTGCGCCGATCCGAAGCGATCCGCTCCTTCGTGCGGGAGACGGATCTGTCGCCCGGCGACCTCGTCCAGCCGCTCTTCGTCTGTCCCGGCAGGAAGGTCCGGCAGGAGATCCGCTCCATGCCGGGGCAGCACAACCTCTCGGTGGACGAGGCGGTGGCGGACGCGCAGGAGGTGCTTTCGCTCGGCGTGGCGGCGGTCATCCTGTTCGGCATCCCGGAGACGAAGGACGCGCGCGCCTCGGGTGCCTACGACCCGCAGGGCATCGTCCAGGAGGCGGCGGGCGCCATCAAGAAGGCCGTCCCGGATCTCCTGGTCATCGCCGACGTCTGCCTGTGCGAGTACACCGACCACGGCCACTGCGGCGTCGTGCAGGGGACCGAGATCGTCAACGACGCCACCCTGGATCTTCTGGCCAGGACCGCCGTGTCCCAGGCACGGGCGGGGGCTGACATCGTGGCGCCCTCCGACATGATGGACGGGCGCGTCGCCGCCATCCGCGCCGCCCTCGACGCCGCGGGTCTCGCCGGCACGCCCATCCTCTCCTACGCGGCCAAGTACGCCTCCGGCTTCTACGGGCCGTTCCGGGAGGCGGCCCAGTCCGCGCCGAAGTTCGGCGACCGGCGCTCCCACCAGATGGACCCGGCGAACGCCCGCGAGGCGCTGCGGGAGGTCGACCTCGATCTGGAGGAAGGGGCCGACATGGTCCTGATCAAGCCGGCGCTCCCTTACCTCGACGTGATCCGTCAGGTCCGCGACCGGGTCACGGTGCCGGTCGGCGCCTATCACGTGTCGGGGGAGTACTCGATGATCGAGGCTGCGGCGCGCAACGGCTGGATCGATCGCGACCGGGTCATGATGGAGTCGCTCCTCTCCATCCGCCGGGCGGGGGCCGATTTCATCCTGACGTACTACGCCAGAGACGCGGCGCGCCTCCTGCGCCGCTGAGGGAGGGCGCTCCCGATCCTCCGGCCATCCCGATGACCTCCATCTCGCGCAACCTCTTCGACAAGGCCCGCCAGGTGATCCCGGGCGGCGTCAACTCGCCCGTGCGCGCCTTCCGGGCCGTGGGCGGCGACCCGATCTTCTTCGTGCGCGGCCTGGGGGCCATGCTGCACGACGTCGACGGCAACGCCTACATCGATTACGTCGGGTCGTGGGGTCCGCTCATCCTCGGGCACGCGGAGCCGTCGATCGTGCACGAGGTGCGTGAGGCGGCCGGCGACGGGATGTCGTTCGGCGCGCCCAACCCGCACGAGGTCGATCTGGCGCGCCTGGTCGTCGAGTCGGTGCCGGGGATCGAGAAGGTGCGGATGGTCTGCTCCGGGACCGAGGCGACCCTCTCGGCCCTGCGCCTGGCGCGCGCCTGCACCGGACGCGACCTCGTCGTCAAGATGGAGGGGTGCTACCACGGCCACGTCGACGCCCTCCTGGTGAAGGCCGGCTCCGGCGTGGCGACGCTGGGGATTCCCGGGACGCCGGGCATCCCGAAGGCGGTCGCCGCGCAGACGCTGGTGTTGCCGTACAACGACCTCGACGCGCTGCGCCGCCTGGTGCACGAGCGGGGGCGCGACATCGCCTGCGTCATCGTGGAGCCGGTGGCGGCCAACATGGGCGTCGTGCCGCCGCGGCCCGGCTACCTCGAAGGGCTGAGGGAGATCACCTCGCGCGCGGGCATCCTCTTGATCTTCGACGAGGTGATCACCGGCTTCCGGGTGGCCCTCGGAGGAGCGCAGGAGCGCTACCGCGTGACGCCCGACCTCACGACGCTCGGCAAGATCCTCGGCGGCGGCCTGCCGATCGGCGCCTACGGTGGACGCGAGGAGCTCATGGACCGAATCGCCCCGGAAGGCGACGTCTATCAGGCGGGGACGCTCGCCGGGAATCCGCTCGCGATGCGGGCCGGGATCGCGACGCTCAAGGCGCTGCGGGCCGAGGGCGTCTATGCACGCCTCGAGTCGGCCGGGGCGCGGCTTGAAAAGGGCCTCCAGCGGGCCCTCGAGGAGAGCGGCCTGCCCGGACGCACCACCCGGGTCGGATCACTCCTGACCCTGTTCTTCTCGACCCAGGAGCCCGTCGACTGGGGCAGCGTCGCCTCGGCCGACGTCAAGCGCTACGGCAGTTACTTCCACCGCATGCTCGAGCGCGGCGTCTACCTGGCGCCGTCGCAGTTCGAGGCGCTCTTCGTGTCGCTGGCGCACACCGACGAGATCATCGATCGCACGATCGCCACGGCCCGCGAGGTCCTGAAGGGGATGCGCTGGGGTCCGGAGGCCTGACCCCTTCCGTTACCGGCGCCGCGCGCCGGCGGGGCCGCGATCGAGCGTCAGCACGGCGGGGATCTTGGCGGGGACGTAGAGGGTCCAGGACGTGCGTGTCTTGTCAGGGATCCCTTCCCCCAGGACGAAGCGGATGATCTCGGGGGCGGTGGGGTAGAGGTTGCGATCGGCCCTCAGACGGTAGACACCGTACGGGAGCGTGTCGAAGTCGGTCCGCTCGAGACCGTTCAGGAACAGGCGCGGGCGGTCCGGCCCCATCTTCGGGTCGAACCGGAGCGCGAAGCGCGCGCGGTCGACGTACACGGTGTCGACCTCGGTCGACTCCGGCACGACGAAGCCGCGATCGACGTCGCCGCCGCGCCGCCCCTCCAGCCGGTAGACCCCGGGCGGCAGCGGCACGGTGAAATCCGTCTTCCCCTTGTCGAGCGCCTCGCGCAGGAGGGAGGTGCCGTTCGCCAGGAGCCGGTCGTCGAGGGTGCCGGGGGTCGGAGAGGTGGCGGGTTCGAGCTGCACGAGCGCCAGGTCCTGCGTGGTGAAGCCGCGGAATTCGAACGTCACGCCCCGGGCCCGGCTCCAGTCCGACACGAGTGCGGACTCGAATTCCCGCAGCGTCAGGAGGTTGTAGCGGGTCAGGAGCGCGCTCCCCGACCTGCCCGACTGGAGCGCCAGCCATTCGGTGCGGAACTCCGGCCGATCCACGGCAGCGGAGATGGTTCGCGCGCGCGCGATCTCCTGACGGGCGCGCTCGAACTCCAGTCCGTGCGTCTCCAGGAGCGCCAGGCGCAGGTGCGCCGCGGCCGACAGGTCCTGGAGGCGCTCCCGCTCGCGCGGAGCCGCCTGGTAGATCCCGGCGTTCGCCGACAGCCGATCGATCTCCGCCACGGCCCGCCGCGCGTCGTGCAGCGCCGCGGCGACCGCCGGTGGCCCCGGGCGCCGCTCGAGGAGTGGGAGCGTCTCGCGGATGATCTCCGAATAGCGCTGCGCCATCTCCAGCACCCCGCCCGCCGTCTTCTCCGTGGACTCGAGCGGGGCCGCGGCCAGGGACGGCGCCACGGCCAGGGACGGCGCCGCGGCCAGCGCGATCAGGACGAGCAGCGGCGCGCGGCGGATGCGGTGGCGCATCAGCGCACCCCCAGACCCGGGTTTTCCGAGAGCACCCGGGCGGCCACGCCCTCCTGCCCGAACTGGCGCAGGATGTTGACGTAGTTCTGCGCGAACGGCTGCAGGGCGGAGCCGCTGAGCGTCTCCCGCGCCAGGCGGAAGGCGCGCTCGCCGTGCGTCAGCGCATCGGTCTCGCGACCCAGCTCGGCGGCCGCGCGCGACAGGTCGAAGTGGGCCGCCTCCATCCCCTCCCACTGGAAGGTGGCCGCCTCCTCCGCCTTCCGGAGCGCCTCCTCGAAGCGTCCGCTGGCGTAGGCGGCGTACGAGAGCAGGTGGAGCGAGGTGCCGTATTGCCTTCGGATCTCGGCGTCCCCGGGGTTGAGATCGAAGGCGCGCCGGGCCAGGTCCACCGCCTGCACCCGCCGCTCGGGGGCGTCGATCGTCGCCACGAAGTCCGACATCTGGCGGTAGACCTCGGCGCGATCGCGCCGGCCGCGCGTCCGGTCGGCCGCCACCTGGAACACCGACAGGGTCTCGTTCGGGTCCGCCTTCGCGTCGCGCATCAGGTCGAGGCCCCGCTGCCACTGCGCCCCCGCACGGAGGTTGCCGTCGTCGAAGTACGTGAGATCGTAAATCTGCCAGAAGCGGGCGTCGTAGGCGGTGCCGAAACCCCAGGAGGCGACGCTCCTTATCCGCATCAGGTAGAGGTCTGCGCTCCGGGAGGACCGGGCCAGCTCCAGGCAGCGCTCCAGGTAGAACAGCAGGTGGCGGGCGAACAGGTCGTACTCGGGGCTGGATCGGGACCGGCCGCGCGCCTCCTGCTCCCGGATCAGGATCGACTTGAGCAGGTACCAGTGATCGCGCTCCTCCGCCTGTGCGTCCTCGCGGCCGGATTCGGACCACAGCTCATGGTAGGCGTTGGCGAGGAGCATGTTCTTGAACGCGGGATCGTCCTGGAGGACGCGCAGGCTCTCCTCGATCGGGGCCACGACCTCGGCGCGGTAGTCGGACGGATACGCGCCGCCCGCCTTGCGGTGCGCTTCGAAGCGCGAGTGCCCGAGGACGAACTGCAGCGCGGCGTACTCGCGCCCCGTGCGCTGCTCCGCGCGGGCGCGGTCCAGGTACTGCAAAGCCAGGAGCGCCGCCTTCTCGTAGTTCTGCGCGTTGTAGGCCGCGATCGCGTCGTTGCGCAGCGTGCCGAGGTCGGGCGCGGCGGCCGCCGCGACGGCGGTCGACAGGACGAGCAGGATCGCCAAGAGCCCGGCCGCGCCGGCGCGCTTCATCCTTCCCTCCCGGCGCCGCCGCTCGCGAACTGGTGCAGCGCCGCGAGGGCGCGCTCCGCCTCCCGGACCTTGCTGCCGGAAGACGCGCCGCCCCGCGAGGAGACGAAGAGCGCCACCAGCCCGTCGCCGGTCGGCGCCAGGACGTGCAGCGTCCCGTCGCGGTAGCGGATGACGATGGCGTCGGCGTCGACCTGCACGCTCTCGACCGCCTCGCCCGCCGCCCCCCTGCGCCGGCCGCGGAACGGCACCGATCGGTAGGCCTCGCTGAGCGCCGGCAGCAGGAGCGCGTAGCGCGCACCGTCGCTGGTGCGGGAGCCGAGGCGGCTCGCCTCCAGGAGCGAGACGCCGTATCTCTGCGACAGGTAGGACGCGAGGCCGGTGGCCGTGAAGGCCTTCTCGCGGGCGATGCCGGTTCCGCCAGGGCCGCCGCCCGCGCCGGAGCCGCGCCGCGGGCCTTCGGGATCTCCGGAGGGTGGGATCGGGGCCAGATCCTTGCCGGCGATGCCGCCGCCCGCGCCCCGCGCCCGCGCTTCGCCGGGGACGAGCAGCGCCACCTCCGGCTCCTCTCCGGTGCCGGCCTGTGGCAAGGTCGAGGGCTGAACCGGCGCCATCCGCGGCGTGCCGGCCGCGCCCGGTGGCGGCGGCTCGTCGGCGATGGTGATCGCGGGCGCCGCGTCGACGACGCGGATCGGCGGAGGGTCCGGCTCGACGCGGATCGGCGCCGGTCTCGGCTGTTCTCGCGGGGCCGGCTCGAACGCCTGCACGATGAGCGGCGGAACAGGCGTGGGACGCGGCCGCGGCGCCTCCCGGGGGAACGGAGCCTGCCGCTCGCGTAGCGGAACGAGCCGCGGGGCCGGGGGAGCGGAGGCGAAGAAGCGGATGCTGAGCGGCGGTGGGGGGACCGGCCCGACGTCGTGGATCGACAGCCCGACGAGCCAGGCCACTATGCCGAGGTGGAGCACGAGGGAGAAGAGCAACGGACGGCTGAAGCGCCGGCGCGGCAGCGACGCTCTTCCCGCCTCGCCAGAAAGGAAGGACGGCCCGGACACAAGCGCCGCGCGCAGCGGGCCCGGGCGGACCAGGGCCGCCCGGCTCACGACGGCTCCCGGGTGGGCGGCGTGGCGGGCGCCGGCTTCGGCGACGTCTTGCGCGGGCCACCCTTGGGGGCCGCCGGCTTCTCGGCCGGTCCCGGAGCGGGCTCCAGCGGGCGAGGCGCCGTCCTGACCACGCGCGCCTCCAGGAGATCGCCGTCGCGGGCCGGGTTGCGGAACCGGGGCCGGATGGAGATCACGTTGGCCCCTTCCTCCAGCCGGAGACCGGCCACCTCGAACAGGATGCCGGACCCGGCCCCGCGCGCGACGGCCCTCTCCTTCTCGGGGAGGCGCTGCGCCACCTCCTCGCTCGTCGCCGGCCTCAGGATCGCCTCCCGGCCCGACACCTCGACGCTCTGCGCCGGCTCGTCGGCGAGGACGAGCCCGCGCACCGTGAGGGCCTCATCCCCGGTGCGGTCCGGGAGGGGATCGAGAAGGATGCGGGGCCGCAAGCGGTCCTTCTGGATCAGCACGTTGAGGGCGTCCCAGGCCTCGCGCGACGTCTCCCCTTCGCTCTTCGCGAGCCCGAGGTGCAGAAAGGCGGACTGGAAGTCACCCAGCCGGTGGTGGGCCTTCGCCAGGTGCACGTGCGGCGAGTAATCGACCAGCCGATCGGCCACGACCGCAAGCGACTCGGAGCGGCCCTTCACCAGAAGCGCCTTCTCGAGCATGTCGACGACTCCCTTCCACGCGTCGGCCTCCTCGAACTGCAGCGCCATCTCGTAGTACAGGTACCAGTCGGGGATCTCCGGCGGCCCCTGGGAGTCGGGCGGCCGGCGGGCCCAGGCGAGGGCGGGGCGCAGGGCCGGCAGCGGCAGGCCGAGGGTGAGGGCCGCCGTGGCTGGCCGCACCGCCCGCGGACCGAAGGCGAATGGAGCGTCCTCCCGGGCCTCGATGATCCCCGGAGCGCGGCCGATGGCGCGCGACAGCTCCCCCAGGGCGCCGTCCAGATCGCCGGCGCGGGCCAGGACCGCGCCGAGCTGGTAGCGCGACGCGGCGTGCAGGTTGTCGAGCCGCAGCGCCTCGCGGAGCGCGGCTTCCGCCGCCTTCAGATCGCCCCGGTGCGCCGCGACGATCCCGAGCGCGTAGCGCGCCTCGAGGAAGTTCCGGTCGGCGCCGGCCGCCGACTGGAGCAGGCTCTCGGCCTGTCGCGGGTCGCCGTAGGCCATCGCCACGACACCGCGGACGTAGGGGATCTCGGGGTTGGTCGGGGACGTCTCCGCCGCCCGCCGCAGCGCCTTCTCGACGCCCCGCCGGTCGCCCCGGCCGAGGGCCGACAGCGCCAGCCCGAAGTGCCCCTGCGCGAGGCGCGGGTCGAGGTCGATCACCTCGCGGAACAGGCTCTCGGCCTCCTGGAAGTCTCCCTCCTCGATGGCGATGCCGCCGTGCGTCAGGAGCTGGCGCGTGGAGCGGCCGCCCTCCGGCCCGGGCCCCGCAGGCCGGGGCTCGGATGGGGCCGCGGCGGCCGCGGGGAGGCCGGCGAGGCAGGCGAGGAGCAGGGCCGGAAGCAGCGGCTCGAGGGCGGCCCTGCACGACGGCGGTCGGCCGCCGGCGCCGGCGGCCATCAGATCCTCTCCAGGCGCGCGAGGCGCGGCAGGAACTTCCTGGAGCCGTAGATGGAGAACGAAACGGTCAGCTTCTGGTCGTCGCCGACCCCCTCGATTCCGATCACCGTGCCGACGCCGTACTCGGCGTGATGCACCTTGCAGCCGAGCGTGTAGTCGCTTGGGGGCGTCTGCTCGGCCGCCCCATCCGATTCGTCCACCTCCGACCAGTGCCGCAAGGGCTGCCGCGGAGCGCGGCGACCCGGCCCGCTGCGCTCGGCGCGGTACGACAGCCCGCGCCTCTCGAGCTGCGAGGCGACCCGGTCCAGCCGCGCCGCCCAGGCGTCGCCCGCGGGCGTGGCCTCCTCGGCCATCAGATGGGGCGGGATCTCCGCCAGGAAGCGCGACGGGGCGGCGGGGCGGGACTGCCCGAACTGGAAGCGGCTGAGGGCCCGGCTCAGGAACAACCGGCGGCCGGCGCGCGTCATGCCGACGTAGAACAGCCGGCGCTCTTCCTCGACGCCGTCGTGCTCCTCGGCCGAGCGCACGTGCGGGCAGAGTCCCTCCTCGACACCGGTGATGAAGACGACGGGGAATTCGAGGCCCTTGGCCGAGTGCAAGGTCATCAGGCGCAGCCCGCCCGTTCCCTGCACGTTATCGGTTTCGGAGATGAGGGCGGCGCGATCGAGGAACGACTGCAGGCCGCCCTCGACGCCGTCGTAGGCCGCCACGGCGTTCACCAGCTCCCCGAGGTTCTCGATGCGGGAGGCGGCGTCGCCGGCGCTCGCCGCCTGGAGATGCGCCTCGAACCCGGTCTCGACGACGATGCGCTCTATGAGCCGGCTCGGCGCGAGGTCGCGCGCCTCGTGCCGCAGCCGCGCCATGAGATCGAGAAGCCGTAGAAGGGCCTTGCCGGCGCGCGTGCCGACCGCTTTCTCCTCGATCGCCGTCTCGATCGCCTGGTGGAACGGCTGGCCGTGGCGGCGGGCCACCTCGGTCACGGCGGCGACCGTCGCCTTGCCGATGTCGCGCGGCGGGACGTTGATGATCCGCCTCAGGCTCAGCTCGTCCCGCGGATTGAGCAGGACGCGCAGGTAGGCCAGGATGTCGCGCACCTCCTTGCGGTCGTAGAACCTCGTGCCGCCGACCATGAGGTACGGCAGCCCAGCGCGGGCCAGCGCCTCCTCCAGGAGCCGCGACTGCGCGTTGGTCCGGTAGAGGACGGCGACCTCCTCGAGCCAGCGGATGGCGGAGTCGCGGCGCAGCGCGAGCACCCGCTGCACCAGGCGTTGCGCCTCTTCGCGATCGTCCCCCGAGACCAACATCTGGATCGGCTCGCCGGGCGGGGCCGCGCTCCACAGCTCCTTGTCGATCCGGTTGTAGTTGTGGCGCACGAGCGCGCTCGCGGCCTCCAGGATGTTGCCGGTCGAGCGGTAGTTCTGCTCCAGCTTGATGAGCCGCGTGCCGGGGAAGTCGGACTCGAACGACAGGATATTGTTGATGTCGGCGAAGCGGAAGCGGTAGATCGACTGGTCGGGGTCTCCCACTGCGCAGACGTTGCCGTGGACCGAGGACAGGTCGCGGATCAGCCGGTACTGGGGTGGGTTGGTGTCCTGGTACTCGTCGACCATCAAGTAGCGCACCCTCGAGGCCACATCCTCTTTAATATCGGCGTTCCCGGCGAAGAGCGCCAGCGTCTGGCCGATCAGGTCGTCGAAGTCCATGGCGTTGGCGGCCTTCAGCCGCTCCTGGTAGAGGGCGAAGACGCTCGCCGCCTGGTCGTCGCGCCGGCCCATCGCGTCGGCGGCCAGGGCCTGGGGGTCGAGGCCGCGGTTCTTGGCGTCGCTGATCCGGCTGCGGAACAGGCGCGGCGGAGAGGTCTCGGGGTCGATGTGCAGGTCCTCCAGGCAGTCCGCGATCAGGGCCTGCTGATCGGCGTCGTCGTACACCAGGAAATCGGTGCCGTATCCGAGGCGGTCCGCGTGCCGGCGCAGCAGCCGGAGGCACCAGGAATGGAAGGTGGAGACCTGGGCCCCGCCGTGATCGGCGCCCACCAGGGCGTCGACGCGCTCCTTCATCTCGCCGGCCGCCTTGTTCGTGAAGGTGACCGCGACGACCTCCCGGGGCGCGGCGAGCCGGCGCGCCAGGATCCAGGCGAGGCGGTGCACGATCACCCGCGTCTTCCCCGATCCGGCGCCCGCCACGATCAGGAGCGGGCCTTCGGTGTGCACTACCGCCTCCCGCTGCGGCGGGTTCAGGGGGTCCAGGAGCTGTTCCATGTCGCGAAAATTATCGCACACGGTCGCGGACGCGAATGCAGCGGCGCTTGACGCGCATGGGGGGAGCGGTTAGCCTCGAAGGAAATGGGCCAGGAACGATTCCTCCGCCAAGGCCGCCGGCCGTCGATCGCGCTCGGACTCGCGGCGTCCATCGCGATCCCGATCGGGATGAACCTGGCGGCTCAGGCGCGGGCCGCCGAGCCCCCGCCGACCACCCCCTGGAACTTCAAGATCCCCGGCCAGGGCCCCGTGCTGATGGACCTGTCCTCCGCCTGGGTGGAGGTGAGCCGGGACAAGAAGGCCGGGAGGGTGAAGTTCCGGCCGCGGGACGGGGTCAAGGCGGACCTGACGCTGAACATCTCCTGGAATTCGGTGGCCGATGAGGCCTTCAATGGCCCGTCCGCCCTTCGGGATCGCGTGGAGGTGTCCGCGCGCGACTTCCTGGATCAGGCGGTCGAGTCGCGCTACACCATCCGGGAGCTGGGCGGGCCGGAGGCCGGCGGATACTACTGGACGCTGCGCGAGCGGACGCCGAAGAATCCGTCCACCGCCTACGTGATGCGCGGCATGATGGGGGCGGGGACCACGCTGCTCGAGTTCACCCTCGTCACGGGGCAGTCCGACATGCCGGAGATCCGCCAGGCCCTCAAGATGATCGCCAGCGCGCGCCAGGCGGATCCCACCTGGAAGTGAGCCGGGCCACGGACCCCTACCGCGTGGGGGTCGTCGGCGGCCGCTGCTCGATCGTCAGCGTGCGCTCCAGGACGCCGCCGCCGCGGACGAGCTCGAGCCGGACCGCGTGCCCGATGCCGAGAAGGTAGATCCACTTCTGGAAGTCGGGGACGGCGAAGATGCGGTTTCCGTCCATGGCGGTGAGAACGTCCCCGACCCGGATCCCGGCGCGCGCCGCCGGGCTCGGCTCGAACACGTCCTCGATGTAGATCCCCGTGAGCGGCGCCTTCGGCAGTGTGCGCGCCACGTCCGCCGTCAGGTCGAGGACGGAGAACCCCAGCCAGGGGGATCGCGTGCTCTCCTTGACCTTGAGCGCCTCGTAGATCGTCATCGCCAGATTGATCGGCAGGGCGTGGACGGCGTCCGCCGGCCCGGCGGCTGAAGGGCCCTGGCCTTGCGGCACCGCGATCCCGATGACCTCCCCGCGGATGTTGACCAGAGGACCGCCGAGGCTCTCCGGCCCGACGCGGATGGAGGTCTGCAGCAGAGTGCTCGTGCGGTTCTCCTGATAGCAGTCGCGCTCGGGGCGCGCCGCGATCGTCCCCGGCGAGAAGGTCTTCTCGACTCCGGGCGGGTCCCCGACCGCGATGGCCCACTGGCCGACGCGGACGGCGTCGCTGTCTCCCAGCCGGGCGGGCCGCACGGCGATCGGCGCCTCGGTCTTGAGCACCGCCAGGTCGACCGCGGGCTCGAGGCCGATGAGCCGGGCGCGGGCGTGCTGGTTGTCCTGCAGCTCCACGTCGATGATGTCGCCGTCGCGCCGTCCTCCCTCGCCCGCCAGCAGGCGGGCCGAGGTGAGCAGGAAGCCGTCGTCCGTCACGAAGACGCCGCTCCCCGATCGGATCCGGCGAAAGCCTGGATAGGGGTCGGTCTCCTGACCCGCCTGCTGCCAGGCCTCCATCTTTTTTCCGCCCGGCGGTCCCTTGGGGCCGGACGAGGCCGTCCGGCGGTAGAGGGTGATGCCCGCCACGCTCGGGAAGACGCGCTCGGCGACCTGCGCGAAGACCGACTCCAGCCGGAGCGCGAGCTCGAGCCCGTCGACGGCGTCGCCTGGAGCCGTGGCGACCGTCGCGGGCTGGCTCGTCTCTCCCTCAGCCGGAAGGTTCTCGCGCAGGAAATCGATGGAGCCCAGATCCACCGGCGTCCCAGACGCCCGCCCCCTCTCGATCAGCTCCTCGTTGGTGGAGCGGGCCAGATCGTCGAGGGAGATGGTCGACGGCGACGCGGGCGGACGCGGATCGAAGTCGCCTCTCAGAGTCATGGCGAAGAAGGCGACGTCCCAGAGGTCTGATTCTCCGTAGGCGCCGCCATAGGAGGGCATGGCCGTCCCGGGAACGCCGAACCTCGTCGCCCCCGTCACCTGGTGCGGCGAGACCAGGTTCATGTAGACGCCGTCCCGGAACGACGCGGGCGGGGGCTCCTGGCCGGGGGCCGCCCAGCCATCCCCGTCCCCGCGGGCGCCATGGCAGGGAGCGCAGTCGCTGTCGTACAGCTCGCGCCCGCGCGCCAGATCTGGGAGCCGGGATGGCGCCGCCCGGATGCCGAGTTCTGCGGAGAGACGCGCGACGAGATCGCGGGCCAGAGCCCGGACCTGGTCCCAGGGGCGCCGCTCGCGGATCACCCGCTCGAGGCGCCCGGCGCCCGAGACGATTGACTCGGAAGCGCGCGGGCCGCGCAGCGCCCGGTACTCCTCCAGGATCCTCCGGGAGAGGCCGATCAGCTCCTGGTGCTCGAACTCGTTCGCGACCCGTCCCTCCTGCACTGCGCGGCCGTAGTCCGCAGCGATGTACTGCAGCAGGTAGACGAGCCGCGCCGGGTCCTCCTGGCCGGTCGCCGGGACGACGGGCGCCATGGCGAGCAGCACCGCGAGGGACGCAATTCCGGAGGGAACGAACGTCACCCGAGATGATATCACGCTCAAATCCGCCCGGGACGCGCACTCCGCGGCCGGCGCGCCAGGACCGATCCACAGCGTCGTCGCCGCGGGTCGATTCTGGTAGACTCCGAGGCATCCGTCGTCAGAGTCCGGCTAGGACGCCGCACCGGGGATCAGTTTTCGGTTGGAGCGTCACCGCCAGGGCTCCAGCGAGTCGAACGATGCAGGAACGCGACGACCGGGCTCTCGTCGACGCGCTCGCCGCAGGCGGACCCGTCGCCTGGCAGGCCTTCCTGGACGCCTGCTCACCGGTCGTGTTCCGCGTCGTGTGCCTGTTCGCCGACACCTACGACGACCGCATGGACCTTTTCCTCTTCGTCTGCACGCGGCTGCACGACGACGACATGCGCCGGCTCCGCTCGTTCCGCTTCCACGAGGAGTCCCCCTGTCGCTTCGCGACCTGGCTCGCGGTCGTGGTGAAGAACCTGGCGGTGGATTACCTGCGTGCGCGGGAGGGGAGGTTCCGGCCGTTCCGCGCGGTAGACGCCATGGAGGAGATCGACCGCCTCGTCTTCGACTACCACCTGCGCGACGGCAAGCCCCTCGAGGAGGTGCGCCACCTTCTTGCGGCGCGCCACGGCTTGCGCGTCAGCGAGGCCGACCTGGCAGGGCGCGCGTCGCGCGTCGAGGCGGCCCTGTCGGCGAACCAGCGCTGGCGGTTGACGGCGCGGTTGTCGGCGCGTCGGGAGCATCTGCCGGTCGATCCGGTCTCGGGAACGGCGGGGCTGGAGCCCGCGGAGGCGCTCCTGCTCTCCGACGGCCGAGGGGATCCGGAGCGCCGGATCCGCTCGCGCGAGGCCGCGGGGGCGCTCCGCTCGGCGATGGAGTCAATCCCGCCGCGCGAGAGACTCGCGGTCGCCCTGCGCTACCGTGACGGGATGACCGTCCGCCAGGTCGCGCAGGTCCTCCAGACAACACCGGCTGAGGCGGAGCGGCTGGCGCGCGACGGGGTCCGCAAGATCCGGGAGAGCCTGGGACGGGCCGGGATGGTCCCGCTCGATTTCGAGACCACGCGCGCCGCTCCCGGACCGCGCTGAGGATGCCATCGTGAAAGAGACGCCCGGGAGCACGAGCGGGGAGCCGGCCGGGGAGCATCCCGGTGCGATGGCGACCGCAGCCTACCTCGACGGGACGCTCCCGCCCAAGGCGCGCGACACCGTCGAAGCGCACCTGGCCGCATGCGACGAGTGTCGCGCCGGGGTGGCGCTCCTGCGGTCGAGGGATGAGGGGACGACCGAGGAGGTGCCCTCCTTGATGATCCGGCACGCGCAGGACCTGTCGGCCGCGCCGCCGGTCTCCTCGCGCGCGGGCTCGCGGCGCCGGGTCGCGCTCCTATTGGGCCTCGCCGCGGGAGTTCTCGTGGTGACAGGATGGGCCCTCGGGAGGCGCGGAGGACCGGGACCCCAGGCTCCTGTCGAGCGCCGGATCGATGCGCTCGAGATCCAGGCGCTCTATCCCGCGCGCGGGGAGGCGGTCGGGCCGGCGCGCCTGGGGTTCCGGTGGAGCCCCGTCGCCAGGGCGGACC
>DASRJX010000109.1:0-15147 GCA_035649235.1 Candidatus Cryosericum sp. | reverse complement strand
AGGGGTGGCGAGACTTCTGGCGGTCTCGGTGACCGTCCTGGCGGCTGCGACGGCAATGATGGCGGGTGGCCCACGGTCGGGATCCGGGCCGCTCCGGGCGGCCGATTTCGCCGCCCTCCTGGCCAACCACGACAACACGGGGCCGCGCCTGGGCCCGGATCAGGCTGCTGAGCGGCTGCTCGGTCTGGGCGTTCCGCTCGGCGATCCCGGAGCGACCCTGACCGAGGGGCGGTTGTCGGCGATCATGGAGTTCTACGGCGTCCGTGCGGAGACCGGGAGCCCGGACTCGGTGGTCAGCGCCGGGCGCGGCAGCGCGGCGGCATCGATCCTCAATGCGACGATCCTCTTCATTCCCGGGACCGAGAAGAACGACAAGAATAGGAACAGGAGCAACAACGGCAACAACGACAAGGACAAGCCGGTCCCGCCCCCGACGGAGGATCTCAGCGTCTGCCTGTCGGAGCGCAACCACGGGCATTGCGTGAACTGCTGCAAGGACCTGGGATCGCCGGCGAACGCCTGCGCTCATTTCTGCCGCGACGTCGAGCCTCCCAGTCCCTCCACTCCTCGCTGAGGGGCTGAACCCGCGACCGTCAGGGGCGCCAGGTCGGGAAGGCGCCCCGAGCCGGGATTGCGTCCTCGCGGAGCACTGCCGGACCGAACCCGGGACTCAGGACTGGCAGGCGTCGCCGACTCCGTTGGCGTCGGAGTCGGTCTGATCCGGATTGGGTACGGCGGGGCAGTTGTCGCAGACATCCCCACGGCCGTCGTGGTCGGCATCCGCCTGCGATGAGTTCGACACCAGAGGACAGCTGTCGTCGAAGTCGAGGAGTCCGTCGCTGTCGGAGTCGGTCGGTGGCACGGGCACCGCGCAGGGAGCCGGAAGCGATCGCGGCACGCCGGCCGAGTCGTTCCCCGCGCTACCGTCGCCGCAGCGGTTCGTGCCCGTCATCAGGTAGTAGTAGATCTGACCGACGGGCGGCACGCTGCTGTCGGTGAAGGAACGCGGCACGGCCCAGGCCAGAAGGCAGGTCGAGCCCGGGATGAAGTTCCCCGGCCCGGCCAGGCTCGCCTGACCCCGATAGACGTTGTACACGTTGGACTGCGCGATGGGTGTGAAGGAGAACAGCCCCGGAGTGACCTCCCCGCGCAGCGAGTCCCCGACGGCGCCCGGCACCGCGCTGACCGAGGGCGTCACCGGCGCGCAGTCCAGCGTGTCGAGGACGAGGTCGTTGTCGTCGTCGTCATCCAGACAGTCCTGGGTGCCGTCGCCGTCCGAGTCGAGAGTCGAATTGTCGACGATCCCGTCGCAGTCGTCGTCGAGCCCGTTGCAGGCCTCGATCGTCGGCGTGCCGGGGGTGCAGACCTGCGTCACGCCGCCCACGCAGTTGTCGACGATCCGCTGGCAGGCGCCGACCCCGCAGCTGCTCGTCCCCAGGCTCTCGTCCTTGGAGCCGTCGCAGTCGTCGTCGATGCCGTTGCAGACTTCGAGGGCGCCGGGGTACACGGACGGGTTCTGATCGTTGCAGTCGAGGTTCGCGTTGAAGGTGTCCCCGTCACCGTCCTGGCAGACGTCGCCGAGCCCGTCCTGGTCGGCGTCCACCTGGTCGGGGTTGGCGATCGCGAAGCAGTTGTCGCACAGGTTCCCGACGCCGTCCTTGTCCTGGTCTTCCTGCTGGGGATTGTAGGTCAACGGGCAGTTGTCGTTGATGTTGTAGACGAGATCGGTATCGTCGTCCGGCGCTGGAATCGGTGACGGACAGGGGTTGTTGTTCGGCCGCTCGGCCGGGCTGCCGGAGAAGCCGGGATTCTTCGACCCGAGCGTACCCTCGCCGTTGATGCAGGAGTTCACCCCGGACACGAAGTAGTAGTAGGCGGTCCCCACGGGGGGTGTGCCCGGTTCCGTCGCCCGGCGGTCGGGAGACAGGGCCTCGTGACAGGTGTGGTTGTAGACGAAAGGCCCGTTGATGGTCCCCCGGTAGACGTTGTAGACGTTCGCGTTGGGGATGCGAGGCCAGGAGTACGCCGTGGGGGGCCCGAGGGCGCCCCTCACCGCGGCTCCCACGTCGCCCGGAATTCCCCAGACGGAGTTGACCAGGGGAGCGCAATCCTGCGAGTTGCCCACCCCGTCGCCGTCGGCGTCGGGCGGCTGGACCTCGTAGGCGCCCATGTCGGGCATGGAGATGCCGTTGTTGTCTCCGTCCGCCACGCGCGGCAGGCCGTCCAGATCCTCGGGATACACATTGGCGGTCGTGCCGGCGTCGATGACCGGGGAGGTCTCCTGAAGGTGGAAGTCCTCCGCGACGTTGGTGGCGTTCCCCCAGTCGGACAGCATCTTGAAGGCCTGGGAGGCGGCGGCGAGCGCCGGGGTGAACGTGATCACCTTGCTCGAGATGTTGATCGCGGTGATGGTGCGGACGACGCCGTCGTTGTCGTACTCGACCTTGTGGCTGACGAGATACCGGACCACGTCGCGCACGGCGACCGTCGTCGTGGTCCCAGCCGCGATCGTGACGTCGGTGAACAGCGGGGCCCGGACGAACAGGGGGTTCACCGAGACGTTGCCGCTCTGGCCGATCACCTGCGCGTCGGTGAAATCCCCGGCCACGTTGCTGGAAGTCTGCGGCAGCAGGATGTTGTTCCACAGGTCGGTGTTGTAGATGAGGGGGCTCGTCCGCTCGCTGTGCAGGCCGCCCCCGTACCCGGCCGAGGTCGCCGTGTTGCCGACGATCAGGTTGTTGTGCAGGTAGACCGTGGGCGGGTTCTGCGTGATCGTCGTGGCGACCTCGATCCCGCCGCCGTAGCTGGCGTAGTAGTACCCCGAGGGGGAGGTGGTCTGCGTGACGCTGTTGCCGAAGATGGTGTTGTTCGTGATGAGGGCGCCGACCTGGTTCAGGTTGATGCCGCCGCCCCACATGGCGCTCGAGTTGCCGAAGATCAGGTTGTCGTCGATGGTGATCTGATGGTAGACCTCGATCCCGCCTCCGGAGTACTGGGCGCGGTTGCCGACGATCTGGTTCCTGCGGATGACGGTCGCGTGGTTGCCGTCGACGCGGATGCCGGCTCCCTTGCCGACCTCCCCCCCCACCACGTTGCCGGCGATGAAGTTCCCCTCGATGATCGGGTTGGTGGTGACCGAAGCGAGCGGGCCCAGGATGAAGACGCCGCCGCCGATGGCGAACGAGAGGTCCTGGCCGCTCAGCGGGGGAGGGTTGCCGACGTTCTGGGTGATCGTGTTGTCCAGGATGACGGCGTTGCCGAACTGGATGTAGACGCCGGCCCCCATGAATCTCGGCTGCGTCCCGGCGATGGTGTTGCCGGTGATCAGGTTGTTGCTGACCACGGCGTCGCCGTAGACGTAGACGCCGCCGCCCGCATTGGAATAGCCGGTCCGGATCTCGCCCACGCCGCCGGTGATCTTGCAGCCGTCGATGGAGAAGTCGTTCACCGGCCGACCGGTCCCCCCGGACGCGAAGATGACGGCGCTGCGCCCGAGCCCGGTGGCGTTGATAGTCGTGTTCGAAGGCCCTTCGCTGCAGATGACCCGGATGTCGGGGTAGATGAAGATGCGCTCCGGGTAGTTGCCTCCGAACACCTGGATGACGGCGTCGGTCGCCTGTCCGGCGACGATCTGCCCGTTGGCGTCGACGATCGCCGCCTGGATGGTGCGGTAGGGAGCCGCCTGGCTCCCGCATCCGACGGTACAGATGCTGTTGTCGTCGACGTACAGCGTGACTGTCCCGACCGCCAGGACCGCCCTCGCGACCAGGAGGAGAGCGACGAGGGAGGGGAGGGTGACGACCAGCGCGGACCGAGGCCCTCGCATCGTCCTCAGGGCAGGCTCCGGGGCGCGGGGCTCCATGAGCCCACAGTCCAAGAGCCGGCGGCGTGCAGTGGAACTCTGCGGCGAAGAGACATCCTGAGACTCATATCGGCCCCGGCGACAGGCCGCTCAACGGTTCCAGTTTGGCGCTGATCAGCGCCTGCCATTTCTACGTCGAAACGCCGCATTGTCAAGCATTTTCAGCAATCCGGGTTGCGGTGGATGGCGCGGAAAGAGGGCACGGCCCAGTCCTTATCCCGTTCAGCATGAATGGCCGATGTGGAAAGGCCGAATCGGATATGGCCCGACGCGTCGCGCGGGCCGGGAACAGCGCTCTCCGCCTCGCTCGGCGGCGCAGGGCGATTCACCTGAACGGGGGGGCAGCCTCTCGGGGTATTACCCAACGGGAGGCATTTTCTCGTCAGCTCAACGGAGGAAGGATTCATGCAGAAGCATGTGATCGTTTTGTGCGCGGCGGCATTCATGGGGATTCTGCCGATCGAAGCAAAGGAACGCGGCCCTCAAAGCGGAACCGGCACGGCAGGCGATTTCGTCACACGGCTGGCCCAGGTCCTGGGGCAGGATGCGCGCGACGCGCAATCGGCCTCCAAGGCCCTGGAGCGGCTCGGCGTGTCGCCCCTTCAGGACGTCAGGGCACCTCTCACCGATGGCCTGGTGGCCCGCATCGCAACGGACCTGGGAGTCGTCATCCAGCCCCCCGCCAGCCCCCAGACGACCGTCTCCTCGGCCCGCGGCGCCGCTCTCGCGAATCTCATCGGGATGAGCGTCCTGGACAGGAACTCGGGCCCGGCGGACTTTGAGCCGCCGACCGAGTGCATCCAGTCCGAGAATCGGGGAAAGTGCGTGGAGTGCTGCAAGCAGGCCATCGGGTCGAGTTCCGACACCTCCGGGGACGAGAAGGAGGCCGGCAGCAGGCAGTGCGCGATGTTCTGCACCAACAACATACCGCCGCCGCAGAGCGACTCCGAGCCGGAGCCGTAGGTGTCCGACATGCCGGTCAGCCATTATCCATATTCCTCACGAGGTATGAGAGTTAATGGCGACCGCATCGGTGAATTCGCAGAAAAACTTGCTTGACGACTTGTGTAATTCAACGTAGATTCCGCCTGTTCCGAGCCGATGCGTCATTTCGCGCCGCTTGAAAGGTTACGTATATTCTGGGTAGGAAATCACTTACAGGCTGATCGGAGGGAGCACAGCATGACAAAGAAGCCGTTCGTGGCCCTGGCTTTGTGCGCCGGCCTGACGATGGCAGTCTTCGCCGCTTCGGGGACGCCGGCGAAGAAAAGCCAGGTCACAGTTGGTGAATTCGCCGTCAAGGTTGCCTCGGCGCTGGGATACGAGGCGCGGGATCAGAAGGCAGCCCAGAAGACGCTGAAGGGCATGGGCGTCAATCTGGCCGCCGATCTGAACGCCCCTCTCACCGAGGGAGCCGTGGCGAAAATCATGGCCGACCTGGGAGTGAGCGTCATGCAGCCGGCCACACCGGACACTCCGGTGTCGTCCGCCAAAGCCAGCTTCCTGGCCGGCAGCATCGTGGCGAACTCCTTCGTGACCGAGGATACTCAGGAGCCGCCGCAGCCGGTCGAGCCGCCGACCGAGTGTCTCCAGGCGATCGACCGTGGGACCTGCGTCAACTGCTGCAAGGACGCTGTGGGACAGCTCACGAACCACCAGGGGAATCCGAGGGACGCCGGGAAGGAGTGCTCCAAGTTCTGCAAGCAATGGACTGGTCCTCCCGTGAGCGACGAGGAGCCGCAGCCGTAAGGCTCTGACCGAATCGAAGACAAAGAGCGCCCCTGCCGGAGACGGCAGGGGCGCTTGCTTTTTACCCTCGAGTTCTCCCCTGACATGTGAGAATAGCCGGTCTGCCGCGGAGCACGTGGCTGGGCACAAGACTATGCGCATCGGCACCGTCGACCTCGATCAGCCGCTCATCCTGGCCCCCATGGCCGGGATCACGGACCAATACTTCCGCCTGATCCTGAAGCGGATCGGGGGGGTCGGTCTCGTGACCATGGAGTTCATCTCCTCCGAGGCCCTCACGCGCGGCAATCAGAAGACCCGCCATCTGATGCAGTTCTCCGAGGAGGAACGCCCGCTGGCGATCCAGATCTACGGCAGCGACGCCTCCCGCATGGCGGATGCGGCCGAGTTCGTGCAGGCGCTCGGCGCCGACATCGTCGACATCAACATGGGCTGTCCGGCCAACAAGGTTCTGAAGGGTTGCGCAGGCGCCGCCCTGATGGGCGAGCCGGCCCTGGCGTGCGACATTGTCGCCTCGGTCCGCCGCCGGGTCGGGATCCCGGTCACCGTCAAGTTCCGCCTGGGCCTCGACGATCGGCGGACCAACTACCTGGAGCTCGGCCGCATCTGCGAGGGGGAGGGAGCGGCGGCCGTGGCCCTGCACGCCCGGACGGCGCGGCAGATGTTTTCGGGGCGCGCGGACTGGACCCGGATCCGGACCCTCAAGGAGTCGCTCTCGATCCCGGTCAGCGGCAACGGCGACATCGAGACGCCCGACGATGCGCTCCGGCTCATTCAAGATACCGGCTGCGACGGTGTGATGATCGGCCGCGCGGCGATCAAGAATCCCTGGATCTTCCGGCAGATCGCCGCGCGGCGCGCCGGGCTCCCGATTGTCGAGCCGACGCTCCAGGAGCGCAAGGCGCTGATCCTCTACCACTTCGGCATGCTGCGCGATCGCGAGGAGGAGGGCCAGGCGCTGCACAAGATCAAGACCTTCACCGGTTGGTACACCCACGGCCTTCCCAACGGACGGATGTTGCGGCAGAGGCTCAACAGCCTCACGTCGGTGTCGCACTTCTTCGACGCCATCGAGGACTTCTTCGGCCAGATCCTGGCGGCTTGATGCCCGCCCTGCCCGACGGCCGATCGCGGCACATGCTCCGCCGGCTGGCGATTGCGGCGTGCCTGGGAGCGCTCGCGTGGGCGCCGGACCCCAGGGGTGCTTTGGATCCCGGGAGCGCGCCAGGCCATCTCCCCACGCCACGGCAAGTTGTCGCGTCCGGGGCGGGCCCCGGATCGGCGCGGAGAATGGAGGTCCGCCTCGACTTCGAGGTGATCGATCGGTTCCTCGAATTCGCCGATCGGGGGGGTGCCTCGAGCGAGGAGCTGAGACGCTGGGTCCGGCTCCCGGGGAACCGCGAGCTGCTGCGGGAGGGACGGCGCGAGGGGGGGCTGACCGCCGAGATCCTGGAGGAGGCGGCGCGCGTCACCTTGAGTGGCGGGCTCTTCCCGTCCCCTCCCACTCTCGGCAACCTCTCCGCGGGGGACTGGCCGGCGCTCAGGCGGATCGTCGAATCGATCCGGGCCCGTCAGGATGCCCTGGTCGCGGCGACGCTGGCGGCGCTCGATCCGTATCTCCCTCAGGGGCACCCGCTGCCTCCGTTCGAGGTCCGCTTTCATCTCGGTGGGACCTGGGATGGCCGCTCGACCGATGCGGTCTACATCAACCTGACACTGTTCCAGATGCGGGGCGAGGAGAGCCTCGCCGGCCTCGATGCCCTCCTGGTCCACGAGCTGTTCCACCAGGCACAGGGCGCGCTTCTGCCCGGGATGGAGGACTATTCCTCGCGGCAGAGCGCGCTCTATACGGTCCTGCTGCGCATGCAGCAGGAGGGGATCGCCCGCCACCTGGAGTACCGCTTCCTGGGCCGTTCGGCGCCCGCGGACGCCCTCGATCGGACCAACCTCGGGAAGTACGCCGACGGCCTGAGGCGCGCCTCGGACCACGCCGCCGATCTGGAAGGGATCCGGGCCGCGATCGAAGCCGGCCGCCTGGACGAAGCGCGGGTTTTGACCTCCCGCGCGCTGCTCAGCGGCGGCCCGCTCTACTCCGTGGGTCACGGAATCGCCGACGCCATCGAGAGCACCCGGGGTGCCGCGATGCTGGCGTCGACGGTGGCGGGCGGTCCGCTCGCCTTCGCGCGTGCGTACGAGGAGGCGGTGCCGCGTGGCGCCGATTCCCTCCTGACCGAGGCGCTCTACGACGACTTGGCGGCGCTGCGGCGCGGCTACGCGAGGGACCCGCTGCTGGCGACCCGCCTCCGCCGGGAGGGGCTGGCGCTCCTCGCCGGCGGCCGCCCTCAGGAAGCACGAGGCGTCCTCAAGGACGCCGTCCGGATTGATCCGACGGACGCGACGTCGGCCTACAACCTCGCCTGCGCCTTTGCGCTGGTGGGGAAGAAGGGGCCCGCTATCAAGTGGCTGAGGGAGTCCTTCGAGCGCGGCTTCGACGAGTACAAGCACGCGGCGCTCGATGGCGATCTGAAGCTGCTCTGGGACGAGCCACGGTTCGAGGCGTTGCTGCGATCGCGCGGGTTCAAATTCCGCCGGCCGGGGCGCGCCGTAGACGACCCCGCCGTCAGCCCTTGAAGGGGCGTCGCCACCAACGACGCTTCGGTTTCTCGCTGGCTGCTGCGTCGGAGGCGGATGGAGACATGGCGATCTCCCGCGCGTGGCCTGCCGTGGGGGCCGACCGATCCCGATCGTCCGGTGCGGGAGGCGAGGTCGCGGCGACGATCCGAGGCGACTCCTGATCCTGGCCCGACCGCGCGCCGTTGCCCCCCGACCGGGACGGCCACCCTGCCGGCTCGGCCGCCGGCGCGCCCGACTCGGCGGAACGGAGTTGCCCGCCCGTCGCCTCGCCGAGCCTTCCGCGGCCGCGTCCCCGGCGGCGCCGGCGCCGGCGTCGCCCGCTGCGCGCGGCACCCAGATCCTGGTCCGCCGCGGCGCCTGGCCGGGGCTCGGCGACTTCCGCGGGGCCCTCGGGCCCCGGTTCGACCGAGCCTTCGGATTCGGGTCCCTCGGAGAAGACCGGCTGATCGCCTGACCCGAAGTCCGCCGGTGCGGCGGCGGGGCGCTGCGCGGGAGGCTGGCCCTGCGGGCGCTCTCCGCGTCCCGGCGCTCGGGAATCCTGTCCCGGCGCCCCGGCCTGCGCCTCCCCTCCGCGGCCGCGCCCGCGCCCGCGGCGGCGCCGCCGGCGGCCGCGCGATCGGCCTTCCTCGGAAGCCGCGTCGCCGCGGGCTCCCTCGGCCTGCGGCGGCCGCGGAGGCGGCGCCTCTTCGGTCACGGGAGTTACGGGAGGCGCAAAGGTCCCCTCCGCCATCGCCCGATCGACGACGTCGGCGGTGACCATCGGCGCGGCCTCGGAGGCCTCGCGGCGGATCTCCTCGATCTCGAACTGGTCGACCTTCATCTGCTCCTGAGGGTTCACCTCGACGTGCATCTTGTAGCGGCTCTCGAGGTGGTACAGGTCGTCGCGCTTCGCGTTGAGTAGGTGGAGCGCGACCTCGGACGGCAGATAGACCTTGACGGTGGCGCACTCACCGCGCACCACGCGGGCCTGGATCTTCCGGAAGGCGGCCCGCGCCGCCGCCTCGGGCGTGCGCACCATGCCGTCTCCCGCGCAGACCGGGCACTTCTGGAAGGACGATTCGGCCTTGGTGGTCTTGAGCCGCTGGCGCGACACCTCCATCAGCCCGAGCTTGCTGATGCGGGTGACGTCGTAACGCGCCTTGTCGCGCGTCATCGCCTGGGTGAACGTCCGCTCCACCTGCCGCGCGTGGCGGCTCGATTCCATGTCGATGAAGTCGATGACGATGAGCCCCCCGATGTCCCGGAGGCGCAGCTGGCGGGCGATCTCCTCGGCGGCCTCGAGGTTGGTGCGCGCCGCGGTCTCCTCGCTGCTGCCGCCGCGCACCGAGCGGGCCGAGTTGACGTCGATCGCCGTCAACGCCTCCGTCCTGTCGACGGAGATGGAGCCGCCCGATTTGAGCGTCACCACCCGCTTGTAGATCCGCTCGATCTGATCCTCGAGGTTGAACTTGGAGAAGATCGGCCGGTCCCCGGCGTACAGCTTGACCAGGTCCGCCTTCTCCGGCATGTGCGCCTCGAAGAACTTCTTCAGCCGCCGGTAGGTCGGCTCGTCGTCGATGAGCACCTCCTCGATGTCGGAGGTGAAGTGGTCGCGGGCGGCGCGCACGACGAGGTCGCGCTCCTGGTAGATCAGGGAGGGCGCCTTGGCATCCTGGCTGGCGCGCTCGATGTTGCGCCAGAGCTCCAGGAGCGAGTCGAGGTCGGCCTGCAGCTCCCGGACGCTGGTCTCGATGCCGGCGGTCCTGACGATGACGCCGAACCCTTCCGGGATCGTGAGGCTCTCGAGCGTGCGCCTGAGGCGGCCGCGCTGGTCCTCGTCCTCGATCTTGCGCGAGATCCCGGCGGCGTCCGCCCCCGGCATCAGGACGAGATACCGTCCCGGCAGCGAGTAGTAGGTGCTGAGGGTCGGCGGCTTGTTGGCGAAGGAGTCCCGGATGACCTGCGCCAGGATCTCCATCCCCTTCTCGAGGTGGCGGGTGATGCGCGCCCCGCGGCCCTTCGCCCCGCCGTCGTTCCGGCTGGGGTAGAGCTTGAAGTTCACCTCGTCGAGCGGCAGGAAGGCGGCCCGCTCGCCCCCGTAGTTGACAAAAGCCGCCTCGAGGGCCGGGTTCACCCCCTCGACCACGGCCTTGAAGATGTTCCCCTTGATGTTCTCCCGGCTGAGCGTCTCGATCTCGAACAGATCGAGCACACCATTGTCGACGACGGCGACGCGGTGCTCCTCCTCCGCCGTGACGTTCACGAGCATCGATTTTGACATCGGATCTCCCCGCGTGCCGGCCGCGCGGGTTGCTCATCGCTGATGAGGGGCGCGGGGCGCGCAACGGCGGGCTCGACCGGGGCCGATCTCGGCCGCCAGGGCGCCACGCCACAGGAGGCGGAGTATAGCACGCCGGCTCGGCCGATCTTTCCGGGGGTCCAAGTGTGCTAGTCTCGACACCTCCCGGGAGGCATGAGGATGGCTGTCCGATCGCGGGACCGCTCGCCGCGTCGCCTGCTCGTGCTCGGCGCCGGCCCGATCGGCGTGGAGGCCGGCCTGCACGCCGCCCGCCGCGGTTTCGACGTCCGGTTGCTCGAAGCGGACTCGCCCGCGGCGCACCTCATGGCCTGGGGCCACATCCGGATGTTCTCCCCCTGGGCCATGAATTGCTCGGCGCTCGGTCTGGAGGTCCTGGAGGCGGAAGGACGCTGGCCGTTCCGCGACGCCGGCGCCTGTCCCACCGGCCGCGAGCTGGCGACCCGCTACGTCCTGCCGTTGACGCGCACGCGGCTGTTGCGCGGCCGGATCACGAACGGCTGCAAGGTGCTGGGGGTCGGCCGGGATCGGCTCCTCAAGGGAGACCTGATCGGATCCGAGGAGCGCGCCGGGCGGGCCTTCCTGATCCTCGCCCGCCGCGCCGACCGGGAGGTGGTGTTCGAGGCGGACGTGGTCATCGACGCCACCGGCGTCTTCGGACAGCCGCGCCGCCTCGGCAACGGCGGGCTCGCGGCCCCCGGCGAGCTGGATGCCGCCGACCGCATCGACTACCGGCCGGTCGATTTCGAGGCCCGAGGCCGGGCGTTCGCCGGCCGTCGGGTGCTCCTGGTCGGCGACGGGCACACGGCCGCCACCGCCGCGGTCGCCCTGCGGTCGCTCGTCGACCGGGATCCCCGCACGCACGTCGTCTGGGCGTTGCGCGCCGCCGATCCACCTTATCTGACGCGCTTCCCCGAGGATCCTCTCCCGGAGCGCGATCGGCTGATGGAGGAGGCCTCGGCCCTGTCGCAGGGCGCCGTCGTGAGGATGGAGGTGCTGCCGGGCGCGTTCGTGGAATCGCTCGCCGAGGCGCCGGGGCGCACCGCGCCGGGTCCGGCCGAGCGCGCCGGTGGGCGGGGCCGGCCGCTGCGCGTGCGGCTGCGGACCTCGGAGGGCCTTGCGACCGTCGTCGTCGACCGCATCCTGGCCCACGTCGGCTTCCAGCCCGACCGCTCCCTCTACTCCGAGCTTCAGGTGCACGAGTGCTACGCCTCGGGAGGGCCGATGAAGCTGGCGGCGGCGCTCCTCGGAGTGGCCGGAGGGGACTGCCTGGCTCAGCCCGCGGCGAGCGCGGATATCCTGTCGAACCCCGAGCCGGGCTTTTACATCCTCGGAAGCAAGAGCTACGGACGGAACTCGAACTTCCTCCTGCGCGCGGGCCTGCAGCAGATCGAGACCCTCCTGGACGCGCTCGGCCCCGCGGAGAGGGTGGCGTGACACGGGCGCCGCAGGCGCCGCTCCTCTGGCTCGACACACTCTGGCTCCAGGTTGCGGGGACGCTCTGTAACTTGAAATGCACGCATTGCTTCATCTCCTGCGCGCCGGACAACAACCAGCACGAGATGATGTCGCCCCTGGAGGTGCGCCGGCACGTCCGGGACGCGGCGGCGCTCGGCGCGCGCGAATACTATTTCACCGGCGGCGAGCCGTTCCTGAACCGCGACCTGCTCCCCATGATCGAGGAGACGCTGCTGCAGGGACCGGTCACGGTCCTGACCAACGGCCTGCTTCTCGATACCGCGACCTGCGCGTCCCTCCGCCGCCTGGCCGACGGCTCCGAATCGTCCCTCGATCTGCGCATCAGCCTGGACGGCTACGGCCCCGAGGACCACGATTCGATCCGCGGACCGGGCACCTTCCGGCGTGCCATGGAAGGGACGCTGCGGCTGAACGCCGCCGGCCTCAACCCGGTGATCACCGTCACCGAAGCCGCGGACGGCATCGCGTCGGGGGAGGGGAGGGCCCGCTTCCTCGAGCGCCTGCGCGCGCTGGGACTCGGCCGCCCGCGCCTCAAGGTGCTGCCGCTCTGGCGGCTGGGAGCCGAGACGACCCGCACCTCCGGCTACGCGTCAGAGGAGCGGCTGACCGAGGACGACGTGACTCGCGACGGCCTCGAACGGCTCCAGTGCGCCAGCGGCAGGATGGCCACCAGCCGCGGCGTCTACGTCTGTCCGCTCCTGATCGACGCGCCGGAGGCCCGGATGGGCGTGTCGCTCCAGGAAACGCTCCGTCCCTTCGAGCTGTCCCACGGCGCCTGCGTCACCTGCTACCGGAGCGGGGTCACGTGCCGGACCTGAGGCGTGCCGCCTTCTTCGGCGGCGTGTACGGGAACGACGCGGCGCTCCGGGAAGCGATCCGCGACGCGCGGGACCGTGGCGCCGAGCGGCTCTACTGCCTCGGCGACCTGGGCGGCTTCGGGCCCCATCCCGAGCGCATCCTGCCTCTGCTCCTCGAGCACGGGGTGATCGTGGTGCAGGGGAACTACGAGGATGCCGTCGGCAACGATCGGCCGGACTGCGGCTGCGGCTACACCGACCCGCGCGACAACCACTTCGCCCGGATCGCCTACGACTACACGCTGCGCCGGACGCCCTCCGATCAGAAGGCGCGGTTCCGAGCCCTGCCGGCGTCCCTGCGCCTGACGATGGGCGGCAGGCGGCTCCTCCTGTGCCACGGATCGCCGCGCCGGCAGAACGAGTTCCTGTGGGAGTCGACCTCGCCCGAGCCGTTTCTCGAGCGTCTCCTCCGGGAGGCCGCCGCCGACGTCCTGCTGTGCACCCACACCGGCATCCCCTGGAGCCGGACCACTCCGTCCTTCGGGCAGGTGGTGAACGCGGGCGTCCTCGGCCGTCCGGCGAACGACGGACGCACGACGGTGTCGTACGCGCTGCTCACGGCCGAAGAGGAGCACCAGCCGCTGCGCGTCGAGCAGGTGCCGATCGCCTACGATCACGAAGGCGTGGCGCGCGACATGCGGCGCCGTGGGCTGCCGGAGGAGTTCGTCGAGACGATCCTGACGGGGTGGTGGACCACCTGCCTCGAGATCCTCCCCGCCCGCGAGAGAGGGCGGGGCCGGCACTGAGATCCTTCCAGAGGAGAGGCGACATGGAATGGGGGAGTGCACGGAGCCGTAGGGGACGCGCCGGGACGCTGGTGTTGCCGATGATCGTCGCCGCGACGCTCGGCACAGCAGCTCCGCGGAAGACGCCCGAGTCATCCGGAGACGCGTCCGTCGCGGCCAAGGCGGCGTCCGGCGGGGCTTCCGACCTCGCCGCCGCCCGGCGGCTGTTCGAAGCCAACCTCGAGGCCATCCGCCGCAGGGACCGCGACGCCTACCTCGCCTGCTACTTGAAATCCGCCGGGCTCGTCCGGACCGGCCCGGAGGGGATGACGCTCGGGTACGAGGACTTCGTCAAGCAGGCCGGGGAGTGGCCCGACCTGTTCGAGGCCCAGGACCTGCAAGTGGTGCCGGTGCGGCCCGGCCTGGTCTACGGGACCTATCGCTACCGCGTGCGGTACGGGGAGCAGGAGCGCCAGGGATTGTCGGAGCGCTACTTCGTAGCCACTGCGGACGGCTGGAGGATCGCGGTCACCACCGCGTTCGAGGCGCCGGCCGGCACGCCGCCGCCGCCCAAAGCACTCGTCGGGGCGACGCTTCTCGATGGCGGCGGAGGCGCTCCGATCCCGGACTCCGTGGTCCTCCTGAGGGCCGGCCGGGTGGAGTGCGCGGGGACGCGCACGGCGTGCCCCGTGCCGGAGGGGGTCGGCGTGCTCGATCTCACGGGGCAGTTCATCACGCCCGGAATCGTGGACGCGCACGTCCACTTCTCCCAGACCGGCTGGGCCGACGGCCGGCCCGACGCGCTCGACGTCCGCGATCGCCATCCGTACGAGGAGGTCCAGGCCCGCCTGCGCGCCCACCCCGAGCCGTGGTTCGCCTCCTACCTGTGCTCTGGGGTGACCGCGGTCTTCGACGTCGGTGGCTACCCGTGGACCTGGGGACTGAGGTCGCGGGCCGAGGGGGACACGGGGGCGCCCCACGTGGCGGCTGCCGGCCCGCTTCTGTCGACCATCGACCACTGGTTGAACCTGCCGGCCGAGCGCCAGTTCATCTACCTGGCCGACGAGAAGGTGGCGCGCGCGGGGGTGGCCTACCTGGCGCTCCACGGGTCCGACGCCGTGAAGGTCTGGCTCATCCCGGGCGATGAGGCCGGGTTCGAGGCCCGGGCGGCGGCCGTCCAGGCTGCCGGCGACGAAGCGAAGCGGCGCGGCATCCCGCTCATCGTGCACGCGACGGAGCTGCGTGAGGCGAAGGCGGCGCTCCACGCAGGGGTCCGGCTCCTGGTGCACAGCGTCTGGGACCGGCCCGTGGACGAGGAGTTCCTCCGGATGGCGAAGGACCATGGCGCCATCTATTGTCCGACTCTCACCGTCATCGACGGGTATGTGCGCATGTTCGAGGCCGCGGTCTCCGGGCAGGCGCCTGCGATCGACGACGCGAACGGCTGCGTCGATCCGGGAACGAGGGCGCTCGTCGCCGGCACGGCGGCGGACGGCGCCGGCAAGGTCGACGCGGCCGCCCTGGAGAAGCGCCGGGCGGCCTCCG
>DASRJX010000108.1:0-35802 GCA_035649235.1 Candidatus Cryosericum sp. | reverse complement strand
GCAGAATAGGCCGGGATTCCGGCGGCGTACATCAGGTGATCACCGCAAGGTGAATGGTGCAGGTACCCGGATCCGTCAGGTCGGGGCCTCTGCAGCATGCGCCCATCAAACTCCCGCTTGAGAACGCGGACGGTGAAGTCGTAAAGGGGAGCGGCCCGCTTCGTGTTGCCGTGCAGCTCCGTCTCGTTCTTGCGGGCCAGGTCCTTCTTCATCTCCCGGGTGCTCCCCCTGTACCGGACACCCTTGACCACAGAGTCCAAGGTGCCAGAACGGGGACCGCTCACCGGGCCGCGTGCGCGGTCTTGTAGAGTGCCATCGTTTTACCTCCCCTTGCCCGTCTGGGCCCTCTGCTTCACCTTCACGCCCCAATAGTCGCAAGCCTTCCGCAGCCTCTCCGGGTCGGGACTCTCCCCGAGATACTCCGCGATGCGACTCTCTACCTTGCGGCCCTTCCTGATCGACCGCATGATGTAGTAGTATCGAGACCCTGATTTACGCTTGATTACTCTGAGATATGCCATAACAGAATTGTAGGACTACTGAGGCTCTGTGTCAAGCACCCTCTCGCGCCGCGCCGCGTGCAGCCTTTGCTTCAGGCCGCTCCATGCGTAGCGTCCCGGCGGCGCAGTCCACCGCACAGAAGAATCCTCTCGCCTGTAGGACGGATTCAGCGGGCGTGCTGGTTCAGGTAGGCCAAAACGCCGCGCACCGAGATGAAACGCAGCGGCTTTCCTTCGGTGGCGATCGGCACATGACGATAATTGCCGACCGACATGCGGTGCAGTGCGAATGCGAGCGTGTCGTCCTCTCGCAGCGCTTTGGGATCGCGGGTCATCACGGTCGAGATCGGCAGCGCGTCGAGATCCCTCTTGACGCCCGTGAGCCGATTGACGATGTCCCTCTCGGTGAAGATACCGACCAGCCGCCCGTGATCGACAATCAGGACGCTACCCTGGCGCTGCTTTCTCATCCTGATGATGATCGCGGCGACCGGCTCCGCCGGCGAGGCCGTGACGGCCGTCACGGGGTTCAGATCGCGCAACGGCGTCTCCATGATGCAGCGCTGCAGGCCGCTCTTGGCTCGCGGGACGTCGACGGACATCAGCTCCTGACCGCAGTGGTCGCAGTGGTCGGCGCCCGCCATGTTGTCGTGACCGCAGTCGGGACAGTTCAAGGGCTCTCCTGAACGACCTGCTCCGTGACGGTCCAGGTCTCTCCGGCGTTGAGCAGACGCTCGAGATTGCCCGCCCCCATCCTGGCCGTGGCTTGGATTGCCTGTTCGTCGAGCGCCCCGTCGAGGCAGGGGCGATCGGCCGTATAGAACACGCCGAAGGGGACGGGGAATTCCGGATAGTTGAGCCGCGTCAGGAGATAGGCCAGCGTCGGCTCCTTCCGGGTCTCGTCGTGCACCAGGACGTCCTTTTCCGTCAGCCCGTCCTGGCCGATCGGCACCACCTCCGGCTCCAGCCCCTGCAGCCGGATCCCCTTGTTCCGGTCCTTTCCGAAGAGGAGAGGGCGTCCGTGCTCCAGCGTCACCGTCCGCTCGCTGCGCACGTCGCGCGAGGCGAAGGCGTCGAAGGCGCCGTCGTTGAAAATGTTGCAGTTCTGGTAGATCTCGACGAACGCGGTCCCCTTGTGGCGGGCGGCCCGCTCCAGCACAGAGGTCAAGTGCTGCGTGTCGCTGTCCAGCGAGCGCGCCACGAACGTGCACTCGCTGGCGATGGCCACGCCGAGCGGATTGATAGGCTGCTCGGCCGTGCCGAACGGACTCGACTTGGTCTTCTTGCCGTACTCGCTGGTGGGCGAATACTGCCCCTTGGTCAGTCCGTAGATCCGGTTGTTGAACAGCAGGATCTTGATGTCCAGGTTGCGGCGCATCGCGTGGATCAGGTGGTTGCCGCCGATGCTGAGCCCGTCGCCGTCCCCGGTCACGACCCAGACCGACAGGTCGGGACGGGCGATCTTGAGGCCGGTCGCCAGCGTGGGAGCGCGACCGTGGATGCTGTGGAAGCCGTAGGTGTTCATGTAGTACGGGAACCGGCTGGAGCAGCCGATCCCCGAGACGAACACGATCTGCTCGCGCGGTACGCCGAGCGTCGGCATGATCTTCTGGGTCTGCGCCAGGATCGAGTAGTCGCCACACCCCGGACACCAGCGGACGGTCTGATCGCTCGCGAAGTCGGCCCGCCTCAGTTTCGGCTTGAGTTCGACACCACCCGTCTGTGAAGACATCGTCCTACTCTCCCAGGAGCCCTTCGACCGCCTTGACGATCTCGGAGACCTTGAACGGTTTGCCCTGAACTTTGTTGAGGCCCGCGGCGTCCACCAGAAACCGGGCGCGCAGCAGCCATCGCAGCTGTCCGAGATTCAGCTCCGCCACCAGCACCTTCTCGAAGCGCGCCAGGATCTCGGGAAGGTTCTTCGGGAGGGGATTCAGGTAGCGCAGGTGGATCGACGAGACCGGAGCCCCGCGGTGCTGCAGCGACTCGACCGCGGAGGTGATGGCGCCGTAGGTACTGCCCCACCCGATCACGAGCACGCGCCCGGAGTCCTTGCCGTTCACCTGGACCGCGGGGATATCGTCGGCGATCCGGGCGATCTTCTCGGCCCGCAGATGCACCATCTTCTCGTGGTTGAGCGGATCGTAGCTGACGTTCCCGGTGCCGTCCTCTTTCTCCAGCCCGCCGATCCGGTGCTCGAGCCCGGGCGTGCCGGGAACCGCCCAGGGCCGGGCCAGCGTCCGCGGATCGCGCCGGTAGGGCATGAAATCCTGGCGATCGGTCCACTGCTTCACCTCGAACTTCGGCAGATCGGCCGGCTGCGGGATCTTCCACGGCTCGGCGCCGTTGGCGAGGTAGCCGTCGGACAGGAAGAAGACCGGCGTCATGAACTTCGTGGCGATGCGGAACGCCTCGATCGCGAGCGAGAAGCACTCGGCCGGCGTCGCGGGCGCCAGCACGGCGACCGGGCATTCGCCGTTGCGCCCGAACATGGCCTGGAGCAGGTCGGCCTGCTCCGTCTTGGTCGGCAGTCCGGTGCTCGGCCCGCCGCGCTGGATGTTGGCGATCACGAGCGGCAGCTCCGTCATGACCGCCAGGCCGATCGCCTCGCTCTTGAGAGCCACGCCGGGACCGCTCGTCCCGGTCAGCCCGAGGGCGCCTCCGTAGGCCGCGCCGATGGCGGCGCCGATGGCGCTGATCTCGTCCTCCGCCTGGAAGGTCTTGACGGGGTAGTTCTTGTGCCGCGCCAGCTCGTGCAGCACGTCGCTGGCGGGCGTGATCGGGTAGGACCCGTAGAACAGCGGACGCCCCGACAGGAGACCCGCGGCGATGAACCCCATGGCGGTGGCCTCGTTCCCCGTCAGACTCCTGTAGGTGCCGGGTTCGAGGCGCGCCTTGCGGACCCGGTAGTGGGTCGTGAACGCCTCCGTCGTGTCCGCGTAGTTGTATCCCGCGAGGAGCGCCAGCGTGTTGGCCTTGGCCATCTGCTCGTTCGACTTGAACTTCTTCTCGATCCAGTCGCGCGTGTAGTCGACCGGCCGCTCGTACATCCAGAACACGACGCCCAGCGCGAAGAAGTTCTTGCAGCGCGTCGCCTGCCGCCCGCCCAGTCCGGTCTCCGCCACCGCCTTGAGAGTCAGGCCCGTGAGAGGGATGTCGAACAGGCGGAAGCGGTTCAGGCTCCCGTCCCGGAGCGGGTTGGACTTGAAGCCGGCCTTGGCCAGATTCCCGTCCGTGAAGGCGTCGCCGTCGCAGATCAGGATCCCGCCCTCTTCGAGATCGGACAGGTTCGCCTTAAGAGCGGCCGGATTCATCGCCACCAGCACGTTGGGCTGATCGCCGGGCGTCCTGATGTCGTGCGAGGAGAAGTTGATCTGGTAGCCGCTCACGCCCGCCAGGGTCCCAGCCGGCGCGCGGATCTCGGCGGGGAAGTCCGGCAGCGTGGCGAGGTCGTTGCCGAAAAGCGCCGTGGTGTCGGCGAACTGCGTCCCGGTGAGCTGCATGCCGTCGCCGGAATCCCCTGCAAAGCGGATGACGACCTCGTCCAGCTCCTGAACGACGTGCCGGGGTACGGCCACTTCGGTCTGCGTACTCACCCTCAGGCCCCCTCCTTGGTGCTGAACTCCTGTTCCAGGCTGGGCGGCAGGTTCGCGACCTCGGTCGGAAAGTGCTCCGCCACGTACTGCACGATGTCCCGCGCCGCGATCATGCCGGCACAGGCCCCGTCGGCGTCGACCAGCGGAACGTTGCGGTATCCGTGCTCGGTCATGAGCCGCACCGCCTCGCCGATCGTGGCTTCCAGAGTCAGGACGGCGGGTCGCGCCGTCATGAGGGCGTCGATCGGCTGCGACTCGTCGACCGGCCCGGGGAACACCTTGTTGAGGACGTCCCGCTCCGTGAAGATGCCGACGATCCGGCCGTCCCGGCAGACCAGGACCGCACCTCCTCCCGAGGCGCGCATCACGCTCAGGGTCTCCCCCAGGCTCGTGCCCGAGGTCACCGACGCCGGCTGCGGCAGATCGAGACTTCCCAGCCGCTCCCAGCGAAGCGCGTCTTCGATGTCCACTCCCGACACCTCCAAGAGTAATCGACTCTACATCATTTTCGTGTCCCTGTGGAGTCGACTGATGTGGTATAAAACGCGGTTGATCGGGCTGGAGACGCATCCTACCTTGGCAAGAGGCGGACAGACGCAGCGCGGCAGCAGCGGCGGGGCGGCGCCCGGTGGAAGACCGGCGCTCGAGCCCTCGGAGCCGCTCCCTTTGCGATCGGCGCTGCTCCAGATCGTCGTGCTCCTCGGCATCCCGATCGCCCTGCTCCTGTTCGCCAAGGTCGTCCTGAGAGCGTTCTTCCCAGAACTCGGATACTGACCCGAGGCAGCCCGTGGCGACTCCCCAGCGCGAGCGCGGCGAGACCAGCAGCAAGGTGGCGACGGCCCAGCGCGAGCGCGGCGAGGCCGGCACCAAGCTGGTGGCCCATACCAAGGATGGACAGGTGTTCAAGGGCTTCTCGCGCGATTTCCACCCCGGACGCGAGTCCTTCCACCTGGTCCTGCGGAAGGGGGAGGTCGCCTCCTCCCAGGAAATCCGTCTCGAGGAGCTGAAGGCGCTGTTCCACGTCAAGACCTGGGGCCGGAAGGACCGCCACCGGGGCCGCGTCCCCTTCTTCCCGGCCGGCGACGTCAACCGTCCCCCCGAAGGGGTGTACGTCAAGACGGTCCTGGAGTTCTACGACGGCGAAAAGATCCTGGGCTACACCAGCGATTACGATCCCAGCCGTTCGGGCTTCTACCTGATCCCGGCCGACCCGGAGGACAACAACGAGAAGATCTACGTCCTCAGCTCGGCGCTCGTGAACATCCAGCTCCTGCGCGAGTGACCTCGCAGCATCTCCCGAAGGCGGCTCTCCGGCGCGCCCTGGCCGCGGCCCTGCTCCTGCTGGCGTCGACTCGACATCCGGCCCTGGCCGCCGCGCGCGGGCCGGGAAGCGGACCTCTCATCTATCTCTACTCCGCAGCACGTGGCGAGCGCGGCCTCGTCGCCGAGAACGTGTTCTTCGTCCACTTCGAGACCATCTACAGGCACCGGGCGGCGCCGCGCTCCGAATCGCCGACCGGCGAGAGGCTGGAGATCGTGGATCGCCGGCAGGAGTGCCGCTGCGTGCGGCTGGCGGACTATTCCCGGATCAAGATGTCGAAGATCCGGGAGATCGCCCTCTCCTATCCGCCCGGCGAGCGCGCGGCGAGAGTGCGCCTGACGCTCCGCGACGGCAAGGTGCGCGAGTATGCGGCCACAGAGCTGTACGGCGGCGACGGACTCTTCCCGCCCCGCTTCGCCGCCACCCTCTCAGGCGCCACGCGGGAATTCCCCCTCGTGCTGGGGGCGGAGGCCAAGGACGACTGGCCGGAGGAATCGCTCTCCCGCATCCTGCTGGTGCGCACCGAGCCGAAGTCGCGTTGATCGTCCTCGCCTACGTCCTGTCGGGCGCCGCCGGGTTGATCCACGAAGTGGCGTGGTCGCGCGCCCTGGGGCAGAGCCTCGGAGGATCGCTCCCGTCCCTCGCGATCGTCCTGACCGTCTTCCTCGCGGGTCTTGCGGGAGGATCCGCTCTGGGAGGCCGCGCGGTGGAGCGAATCCGGACCCCGCTCCGGACTTACGCGTGGCTGGAGGCCGGGATCGCCGTGTGGGGGCTCTTGAGCCCGGCGATCGCATCCCTCACGGAGCGGGCGGTCCTGGTGCTGGGGCCCCGCCTCCCGGACGGCGCGCCGCTCGTCATGTTGCGCGCGGCCCTCGCGGCGCTGGTCCTGTTGCCTCCTACGGCGATGATGGGGGCGACCTTCCCCGTCCTCGTGGCCTCCCGCCCGCGCGATCGGAGCGCGCGCGGCGTCGCCCTGCTCTACGGGGCGAACACCGTGGCCGCGGCCATCGGCGCCCTCGCCGGCTCGTTCCTGCTCCTGCCGCTGCTCGGCACCCGCAGGACCTTCGTGGCCGCCGCCGTGCTCAACGCGGCCGCGGCCGCCCTCGCCATCGTCAGCGCGCGACGCGGCGCGGACTCGCCTCCCCGACGGGAGCCGGACGCCCCGGAGAGAACCCCGCCGGTTCGCGGCCTGCGGCCGGGGATGCTGGCGGCCCTCTCCGGAGCGATCGGGGCGACCCTCCAGTTCGGCTGGAGCCGGGCCATGACGTTCGCCTTCGGCTCGTCGGTCTATGCGCTGGGGCTGACCCTCGCGGCGAGCCTCCTCGGGCTGGGCCTCGGCCCTCTCCTGTTTGCCGCGCGCGGTGCCGCCGACCGGGCGCGCGCGCGCCGCAACGCCGCCCTCGCCGCCTGGACCGTCGGAGCGACCTCGCTACTCGTCCTGCCGCTGCTCGGCGCGCTCCCCCGCCTGGCTCCGATCCTGAGCCTGCTGTTCGAGCGCTCCCCCGTCGCCGCCCTGCTGGCCCAGTTCGCCGTCGCGTTCGCGCTGCTCCTCCTCCCCGCGATGGCCCAGGGCGCCTGCCTCCCGCTGCTCGTCGCCTGCGCCTCCGAGCGGCGCGGATTCGAGCGCGCCGCCGGCGGTGTCTACGCCGCTTCCACCTGCGGCTCGGCTCTGGGGTTCCTCGCCGCCGGCTTCCTGCTCGTGCCACGTGTCGGGACGCGGACGAGCCTGGCGCTGGCCGGAGCGGCCGCGCTCCTGCTCTGCCTCCTCCTGCAACCCCGACTCCGCGCGCTGCCGATCCTGGCCACGGCGGCGGCCGGATCCCTGGTCGCGCTCCCTGCCTGGGACCGCGATCTCATCTCCGGCGGGGGCTTTCTCTACGGCCCCGTCTACCGCGCCGCCCTCGCCGACCACCCGCTCCCGGAGGCGGTCCGGGCGCGCGGCGAGATCCTCTTCGAACGCGAGGACGGCGACGGCCTGGTCACGGTGCGCCAGGCCCGTTCGGGGATCCTGTCGCTGCAGATCAACGGCAGAACGGAGGCCAGCAGCGGGGCCGACATGGCGACGCAGATCCTCGCGGCCCATCTGCCGCTCCTGCTCCACGCCGCGCCGCGGGATGTCCTCGTCGTCGGACTGGCGAGCGGCGTGACCGTCGGCGCGGCGGAGCGCCACCCTCTCGGCAGCGTGCGCGTCCTGGAGATCGCCCGGGCGGTCCCGGCCGCGGCGGCGCTCTTCTCGGAGATCAACGGAGGAGCGCTCGACGATCCGCGCCTCGATCTGGTGCTCGATGACGCCCGCGCCCGGCTGCTGTCCCGCGACGATCAGTATGACGTCGTGATCTCCCAGCCCTCCAACCCCTGGGTCGCGGGCGTGGCCAACCTGTTCACGGCCGACTTCTACCGCCTGGTGCGGCGGCGCCTGCGCCAGGGAGGGCTCTTCTGCCAGTGGCTGCAGGCCTACCGGATCGAGCCGCGCGACCTGGGCGGCATCGTCCGCTCGTTCCTCGAGGTCTTTCCGGAGGCCACGCTCTGGGAGGAGTCCGCCGGCGGCGGGGATTACTTCCTGGTGGCCGGCACCGCCCCCCTGCACATCGACCCGCAGCGCCTCGAGGGGGCGGCGCCCGCGGTGCGCGAGGACCTGAAGCGCGCCGGGGTGGACAGCGCCGCCGATCTCCTGACGCGGTTCGTCGCCGGACCGCGGGGGCTGGCCGGCCTGGCCGACGGGGCCCGTCGCCACACCGACGACGACCTCTACCTCGAGTGGCGGGCTCCGCTCGCTCTCTTCACCGACACGCTGCGCGTTCAGGTGAGCGCACTGCAGCGCCACCGGGAATCGGTGCTGGCGTATCTCCCGCCCGGCGCATCGGTTGATCCCTCGTTCGTCGCGCAGTTGCGCCAGCGTCTACGCTCGCGCGAGGCCCGCCTGCTCATCGCGGACAGCCTGCAGGAAGCCGACCTCCTCGCCCTTCGCGAGCCGCACCTCGCCGCCGGCCTCGAGGCGCTGCGCGGCGGACGGTTCACGGAGGCGGCCGCGACCCTGGCCACGGCGGCCGCCGCCTCGCCAGGAAGCGCCACCACCCACTTCCTCCTCGGACAGGCGTACCGCGGCGCGGGACTCACAGCCCCCGCCGAGGTCGCCTTCCGGGAAGCGGTGGCCCGCGATCCGGGCCTGGCCCCGGCCTGGAACGCCCTCGGGCTTTGTCTCGCCGACGACGGCCGCCTGGAGGAGGCGCGTCAGGCGTTCGAGACAGCGCTCCTGGCAGCTCCGGGCTTCGGGCAGGCACGCAGCAACCTCGGGGCGGTGCTGCTCCGGACCGGAGATCGTGAGGGGGCGGAGCGCGAGCTCCTGGACGCCACGCGCGACGATCCGCTCCTGGCGGCGGCCCAGGCCAACCTCGGCCTCGCCCTGCGCCGCCGCGGCGACCTCGAGGGCGCGGAGGCGCGCTACCGGGAGGCCCTGCGGCTCGATCCTCTGAACGCGGACGCGCGGTTCAACCTCGCCGCGGTGCTGCGACTCCGCGGCCGGGTCGCCGAAGCCGCGGAGCAATTGAGGGAGGTCCTGGGACAGGATCCCGGCGACGAGGAGGCGCGCAGGATGCTGGAGGAGATCGGCCGCCCGCAGCCCGGCCGTCAGTCGCGCGGCCGTCCCGGGGGCTCGGATCCGCCTTTGGGCGTCTCGTCGGAGGGTGCTGCGGCCCCCGGCGCGGGAGCCCCGGGCGCGGCGGCCCCGGGAGCGGATGGTGCCGCGGCGGCGGCCGACGTTTCCGCCACGACGGCGTCCAGCTGCGCCCTGATCCTCGCCAGCACGCCGCCGTCGACGAGTGCTACTGGCTTCCAGGCCATGTCGCGCACCTGCATGCGACCATCCTTCATGGGCGAGCCAGCGACCAGGTGCTGCCGGCGCGGCAATCCACCCTCGGTCTCCGCCTCCTGCTCCAGCGTCAGGTCGAGGGCGGGATGCTTCGAGAGCGACGTCCGCAGCGCCTCCGTCGGCCGGTCGTCGAACGCCACTGCCTTGAGCTCGGCTATCGATCGCAGCAGGGAGTCGACGGTATCCGCCTTGACCGGTCCCCTGGCCAGGCCGGAGGCGCTCCAGGCGCCGTCCTTCTGCTTGGCCAGGACCAGCGCATCCCGGCCCTCCAGCGCCGCCGTCAGCGAGGTGGTGCGATACTCGTTGACGGCGAGCAGGTCCTTCCGCCTCAAGTCGGCCAGCGAGGTCGTCAGCTTCGGCCAGATGTCGGAGCCGACCGTCACGACCGGATCGCGGCCGACCGTGGCGGCGTAGCGCGACGCAGCCTCCTCCTTGCCGAACAGGATCGTCTTCGAGGTGTCCCAGCCTTCCTGCAGCAGCGTCACGCGGGCGGCGGGCGGCTCGAGCCCGTAGGACTTCAGGTCGGCCGGCCCCGGCTTCTCCGTCACGAACCGGTAGGCGCGCATCCGCTCCAGGGCGCTCAGGAGATCGGTGACCGTCGGGCCGTCGGCGGGCGCCTCGATCGGCCGCTCGATCTTCCAGCCGTCGTCCGGCTTGAGAAGGACGATCGTCTCGTGGCCGCGTTCGATGGTCAGGTTCTTGACCTTCCAGGGATCGACCGCCAGGAGGGACTTGTCCCGCAGGCCGAGCAGGTCCTTCTTGGCCGCGTCCCCCAGCGAGGCGCTGACGACGGCGATCTCCCGGCCGCCCGGCAGGAGCGCGTAGACGCTGCCGCCGATCGGGTTCGTGTCCCCGAGACCGATCTCCTGCGGGGTGCCTGCCGCCATCTCCAGGGTGAGGGAGACTCCGGGCGGATCGAGTCCGTACGTTTTCCGGTCGGCGACCTCGCCGAGCCGCCGCTCGATGCGCCCCGTCTCGAGGGAGGCCAGCAGACCCTCGACCGTGTCCCGGTCCGCCGGGCTCGCGAGCGGGGCCGTCAGCGACCAGGCCTCCCCGGATCTCTCCAGTCGCAGCGTTCCGCCGGCGTTCCGGATGACGATCGCCTTGAGATCGGAGCGCTCGAACTGGAGCGGCTTGTCCTTGGCCGCCTCGGCCTTCTGACGCTCCCCGGCGCCCCGGAACTCCTTGAAGTAGGCCCAGGAGCCGAGGCCGACGAGAAGGATGGCGGCGATCGCGGGACCGGGCTTGATCGTCACGGTCTCAGAAGTCTCTAGAGGCGCTTGCGGCGCCACCAGATGACCACGCCGCTGAGCGCGATGGCGATGGGCGCCACGGCGACGATGGTCCAGAAGTAGTAGAAGACCTGTGCGGGAGAGAGGATCGCGATGCGCGGCGTCGAGTTCCTGGGACGGATGGAAATCAGCTCCCCCTGCTCAACCAGCCAGGCGATCCCGTTGAGGGCGAGGTCGCCGTTGCCTCCCGAATTGACGTAGTTGTTGCCGGCGAAGTCGGCGTCTCCGAAGAGCACGATGCGGCTGTCGCCGCCCGAGCCTGCGGGCTTCGAGGCGTCCCCCTCTGGTTTGGAGGCCTCGGCCTCGGTGGCCGACTTGCGCTCCAGGGCCGCGCCCACGGTGATCGGCCCCCGCGTGTCGACCCCGTCGTTCATCTGGATGCGCCCGCTCCGGAACTCCTCCTGGCTCGTCTCGCCCCAGGAGAGCTCGGAGGTGTGCGCCAACGCGGTCGTCGTGACGCCCGCGGGCGCCGGCTGCTTGAGATCGATCGACGAGGCCATGGGGTAGATGGTCTGGTAGTCGAAGTTCTTGGTGATCGGGTGGACCCGATCGTAGCCGTCGCCGGGCACCATCGGGATCCTCGCGTCGCCGCCGAACAGCTGCGAGACCTTGTCGATCACGACGTCCTTGCGCACCGCCGCACCGTACTTCGCCAGGACGTCCGAGAAGCCGGGATCGGCGTCCGGGTCCTGCATCAGGAAGAGCCGGCCGCCGCGATCGAGGTAGTCACCCACCATCTTGACCTCGGCCTCGAGGAACGGCTTCCTGGGCCCGGCGATGAGGACCGCCGAAGCGTCGGCCGGGACGCCCTGGTTCAGGACCAGGGGCTTCACCACGTAGGCCTGCTTCTCGAGTGCGGACTTGAGGGCCGAAAGGCCGTCGCGGCCGGTGTCGGCCAGATCGTGCTCGCCGTGGCCGGTCGTCGCGTAGAGGATGCGCTCCTTGTCGCTGGTCACCTTGATGAGCGCGTTGGTGAGCGCCTCCTCGTCCGAGGTCGTGATCCGTGTCTCCTGCTTGCCGCTCTCCATGACGATGGTGCCCAGCTCGGTGACGTTGTAGCGCCGCACCTCGCCGGGGTTCTTGTCGGGATCGATGTACTTGACCGTCAGCTTGCGGCTGCGGTAGCCGTACTCCGACAGCAGGTCCTGCAGCTTCTGGCGCCCCGGGTCGGTCTCGCGCGAGAAGCTGGTGATGGCGACCTCCCGCGGCAGCGACTCGAGCACCTTCAGGGTCTGCTCGCTGAGCGAGAACTCGTGGTTCTCCGTCAGGTCGAAGCGGCGGTTGTGGCGCCCGGCGAGGAAGTTCGCCAGGATGACGACGGCCACGACGGTGAGCGTGTACCCGACGCTCGCCCCGGCAGCGCGCGCCGCCCGGCCGCGGAGCGCCGCCGCGATGCGGACGCGATCGAGGACCGCCCCCGCCACCAGCAGGAGGAGCCCGAACGCGGCTATGGTGAGGCCGTAGCTCCGCTTCTCCGGGACGATGCTCGTCAGGATGAGCCCGAGCACGCCCAGGAACGCGCCCAGGCCGACGCCGTAGTCGCGCAGGAATCTCACGAACCACTCTCCGCCAGTCCGCTCACCGCCAGCGCCTCGACTCGAGAATCCGCTGCGTCACGAACAGACAGGTGACGATCACGCTCAGGTAGAAGACCAGGTGCTGCGTGTCGAGGACACCCTTACGGAAGTCGTTGAAGTGCTCGATGATCGACACCTTCGACAGCAGCTCGCCAAGCGTCGGGCCTCCCAGTCCCCACCCCAGCTTCTCCCACAGCCCCAGGCTGAGCGTGTTGGCGAGGCTCGCCAGGGTGACGGTGGCCGACTCCGACATCCAATTGATGACCCACAGCATCAGGAGCGCGCCGAACGTCCCCACCGCCGCGATCACCTGGTTGTCGGTGGTCGCCGAGATGAGCAGCCCGATGCTCAGGAACGACAGGCCCATGAGCAGCACTCCGAAATAGCCGACGAGCGTCGGCTTGACGTCGGGAGCGGCGCCGCTGTTCATGATGGCCGACGGATAGGTGAGCGTCACCGCCAGCATCGCCAGCAGCAGGAAGGAGGCCCCCAGATACTTCCCCAGCACGACCTGGCCGCTCGTGACCGGACAGGTGAACAGCAGCTCGGCCGTGCCGCTGCGCTTCTCTTCTGCGAGCAGGCGCATGGTGACGACGGGAATCATGAGCAGGAAGATGATCCCCATGGTCCCGAACAGAGGCCGCACCACCATGTCGTTGACGTTGAGCTGCGAGGAGAAGTAGGGATTGCTTCCAAACCGCAGGCAGAGCTCCGAGAAGCGCACCAGGGATGCCCAGAAGATGTAGCCGCTCAGGAGCAGGAAGACGCCGATCACGACGTAGGCCAGGGGCGACGTGAAGTAGGTCCGCACTTCGCGCCAGGCGATCGCGAACGTGTTCCTCATGCGGCCTCCCCGCGGATGATGCGGATGAAGATCTCCTCCAGGCTGAGGGTGAGCGGCCGCATCTCGACGAGGCCCCAGCCGCGGGAGACGCACAGGGACGCGACCGCTTCGCTCCCGTCCTGGCCCTCCTGCATCTCGAGCAGGAAACCGCCAGGCACGCCGTCCTCCGCCTGGGCGCGCAGGACGCCGGGGACCGTCCGCAGGGCCGCCTCGGCGCCGTCGCCGGGGCGCGCAACCCGCAGCGCCAGCCGCCGCGTCCGCTCCCCGCGCGCCGCCAGGCGCTCCAGCGTGTCCTCGGCGGCGATTTTCCCTTCGTTGATGATCAGCACGCGCGTGCAGGTGGCCGTCACCTCGGCCAGGATGTGGGTCGAGAGGACGACCGTGTGCTCGCCCGCGAAGCTTTTGATGAGCTGGCGCATCTCCCGGATCTGCGCCGGGTCGAGGCCGACCGTGGGCTCGTCGAGGATCAGGACGTCGGGCTCGTGCAGGATCGCCTGGGCCAGGCCGACGCGCTGCTGGAATCCCTTGGACAGATTGCCGATCAGCCGCCCGGCGACCGACGCCAGGCCGCAGCGCTCGATGGCCTTATCGACCCGGGACGCCACCTGCCGCCGGGGCACGCCGCGGATGCTGGCGACGAACTGCAGGTAGGGACGCACCAGCATGTCGCGGTACAGCGGCGGGTGCTCGGGAAGGTAGCCGATGCGCCGCTTGACCTCCAGCGGCTGCTCCTGCACGTCGAAGCCCGCCACCTTGGCGATCCCCGCGGAGGCCGGAACGTAGCCCGTGAGGATCCGCATGGTGGTCGTCTTGCCGGCGCCGTTCGGCCCGAGGAATCCGAGGATCTCCCCCTTGCTGACGGAAAAGGAGACGCGGTCGACGACCGTGCGTCCGCCGTAGACCTTGGTGATGTCGGTGACGTCCAACATGTCGCGTCTTCAGCCGTCGACTTGGGGCCGCCCAACGTATCCGAAGCCCATCGCGATGTCCACTCCCGCGACAACCAGCCCGGCGGAGCCGGACCCCCGGAGGGCCGGACACCGTACCCCAGCATCCGGGGAGAGTCAAGTCACGACGCGGTGCGCCTCGTCGACGGGGCGCCGCCCGATCAGCGCTCGGCTACCGCGTCGCCGACGTACCCTTCCCGAGTGGCGTAAAGGATGACGATCCGCCGCTCCGCGGGCCCGAACCAGGAGGAGGTCGCCTGGCGCACCGTCAGGATCGGCAGGAAGCGCCGCAGGCGCAGGAGGACGAGAGCGGCGCACGGCGGCGCGTCGATAGGCACCACCGGACGCGCCGCGCCCATCGACATTCCGGTCGTGTCGGCGCTCGCGACCAGGGCCCGCACGCGGTGTCCCGGGACCAGGCCCAGCCACCTCACCCCCGGCTCCCAGGAGATGAAGTCGCCGACGATCGCCCAGCGCGCGCCCGCGACCTCCCCTTCCAGAAGCCGCTGCTCCGGATAGATCGGGTCGGGGGCGAGCTGGACCGCGGTGCGCCCCCAGCCGCTCCGCCGCGCCTCGACGCGGCCGACCCGCACCGGCCCTTCGGGCCGCGTCGGTTGGAAAGCGTGCTGGGCCAGGCCCAGGAGGACGAGCAGCAGTCCCGCCGGGAGAAGCGGCAGCGTCAGCAGCAATCCGAGCGCGCGATCGACCGCGAGACCGCGCCTGTAGGGCGCGCCGTACGTGAAGCGCGCCCGGAGCGTGACCGCGAGCCTGAAGAGGGCGCGCCCCAGGAGGACACCGCCCGCGACGGCGAGGACCGCGCCGATGATCTCGCACCGCCCGGGCAGTCCCATGGCCGGCGCATCGTACGCGCGCCCCGCCGTTGCGTCAACGGACGGTCAAGTCGTGGGCCGGCGGGCCCGACCCACGACCTGATGCCCTCCGATCAGTCGGCCGTCTGGATCTGCCCCCGGACGACGCCGGAGGGATTGGCGACGGAGTGCACGTTGACGTACGCGCCGCCGCTGCGCATCGCGGCGGCGAGCGCCGCGACCGTCGCGCCGCACGACGTGTTGACGATGCTGCTGTCCTTGATGGTGGCGTTGCCGACCCACTTGCCGTCGACGTCGAGGCCGCCCGCATGGAGGCCTGCGAGGAAGACGACGACCGGCCCGTTCGCGCCCGCCGGGCCGCAGTGGATGTGGGATTGCGTGAGCCGCACTCCGGCGCTCACGTGGAGCTGGAACTCGATCGTCGTCTCGGTCTTGTCGAGGAGCAGGAAGGCCTTCCCCGTGGTCTCGGTGCTCACGGGCGGGACCTCCTCGTCGCCCGTGAGATTGGCCTTGAACAGCTCGTCGGCACGGGCGGCGCCGGCGAGGACGACGGTCAGGAGCACGGCCATAATGGGAAGGATTCTGCGCATGGGAAGCCTCCTTTTTCAGACGATGAGCCATGAGGCTACCTCGGTCCGTGGTCCTCGACCGTACCGGCAGGCACAGAAGCGCCGCCGCCCTTGACCTCGACCCGGAGCGCGTCGATACTGGGCCCCCGCGGCAGAGGACCGCGACGGAGCGACCCATGGAGCGCTGCAGTTTCACGACCAGCTGGGGAGGTGTGGTGCGCTGCGGCGAGGCCGCCTTCCGCGAAGGCTTCTGCCGCTTCCACTACGACTGCTACGAGCGGGGCGAGATCACGGGGCGGGGCCTGATCTCCGAGCGCCTCACCGATCAGGAGCGGCGGCGGGCCATCAACTTCCACGCCATCAGGACGCCTTCCGGGCCGCGGGCTGCCTGAGGAACGGCTTCTTCTGGTACAGCCAGACGTACTGGTTGTGCTCCTTGAGGCTCTTCGAGAAGGCGTGCCGGCCGTTGTTCATCGACACGAAAAAGAGATAGTCGCTCTCGGCCGGATCGACCGCGGCGCGCAGCGCAGAGGCCCCCGGGTTCCCGATCGGCCCCGGCGTGAGCCCCTTGTAGCGGTAGGTGTTGTAGAGCGAGTCGATCTTCAGATCGTCGCGCCGGATGTTGCCGTCGTACCGGTTGCGCATCGCCAGCGCGTAGATCACCGTCGGATCGCACTGCAGCCGCATCCCGAGGCGCAGCCGGTTGTGGAAGACCGAGGCCACCAGGCGGTTCTCCTGATCGTCGGCGGTCTCCCGCTCGATGAGCGAGGCCAGCGTCACGGCCTGGCGCACGCTCAGGCCGCGGCCGCGCGCCGCTTCGATCCACGCCGGCCCCATGACCTCCAGGAACCGGGAGACCATCATGGAGACGATCGCCTTCGGCTTGGTCCCCTTCTGCAGTCCGTAGGTGTCGGGGAACAGGTAGCCCTCCAGGTCCACGGACTGGTCGTCCAGTTCCCGGATGGGCGAGACGTCGGCGAAGGCCGCGACGTACTCCTCCTCCGTCCCGAATCCGGCCCGCACGAAGAGCGCGAAGATCTCCTCCGAGCGCAGCCCCTCGATCACCGTGACGCGGTGCACGTAGATGTCTCCGGCGATAATCTTGTCGATCGCCTCGACGGGCGTCATCGGTTGACTGAAGTGGTACTCGCCGGCCTTCAGCCCGGAGCCGCGGCCGAGCGCGCGCAGCGTCGGCGCTCCCAGGGGGAAGCGACGCACGATGCCGTGCGCCTCGAGGATCCGCAGCGTCCCACCGAGGGACGTCCCGCTCGGGATGTCCACGACCGCGGACGAGGCGCCGTAGTCGCGATACGGCAGGGACACCCACAGCCAGACGCGCGCGGCGAGGGTGGCGATGGCGATCGCCAGGAGCAGCGCCGTCGCGATCGAGGCGCGCAGCAGCACGCGCCGCCGGGGCGCCGGTCGCCTCACATCCCCTCCGTGTCACGGCGCGCGTCGAGGTACGACTGGAGGAGGATGACGGCCGCCACCTGATCGATGACCGCCTTCCGCCGGGCCCGGCTCGCGTTCCCCTCCAAGAGCGCCCGCTCGGCCTGGACGGTCGTCATGCGCTCGTCCCAGGCCTCGACGGGCAGGCCGGTGGCCCGCGCCGCCCGCGCCATGAAGTCCTCCGCCCAGTCGACGCGAGCCCCGCGCGATCCGTCCATCCCGAGCGGCAGCCCGACCACGATCCGCCCGACCTCGTGCTCCTGCACCAGCCGGGAAAGGGCGCCGAGGTCAGCCACCCACGAGCGGCGGGTCAGGGTCAGAAGCGGCTGAGCGGTGAGCCCGAGCGCGTCCGAGAGCGCCACACCGATGCGGCGTTCGCCCAGATCGAGAGCCATGATCCTCATCCGGAGAGACGGTGGAGTGTCCTCGTGGCCTGTCGATCGCACCATGCCGCCCAAGTTACATGGCGGCGTTCGGGGGGTCAAGAATCGCGGCCCGGGGCAGGTCGCACAGCCCGGTCGGACGCCCCGGGCGGGAGGCGCCTCGGATCAGCGCGCCGCCTGGGTCTCCTTCCAGTGCCGCACCTGGGGGATGTAGGTGCCGGGATCGAAGTCGGGGCTGTTCTCATGTGTGTGACATCCGCGGCAGGACTCCGTCGTGGTCTTGCCATACCCCTGCGCCAGAGGGTCCGGGTGCTGGCTGGACGGTCCGTGGCAGGCCTCGCAGCCGACGTGCTTGAGCCCCGGCGTCGCGACCGCCGTGCGGAACCCTTGAGGCGCGCCGTAGCCGATGGTGTGGCATCCGACGCAGGTGGGGTTGAAGTCCTGCTTGGCCTTCACCAGGGTCTCGAAGGCGTGAGCGTGGGCCGACTTCGACCAGATGGTGAACTCGGCCTCGTGGCACGGCATGCAACGCTCCGAGCCCGTGAAAGAGGGCGTCGAAGCGGCCGGCCGCTCCGGGGCGGCGAAGGGGCTGTTGGCCTCCGCCTGGGCCTGGTTGTAGGCATTGACCTCCACCTTCGTGGACTCCATCAGGCGGGCCAGGACCGGCTCGTCCGGCCACTCCCGCGTCAGGGAGACGAGCGCACGCTGCATGGAGGCGATGGTCCGCTTGTCGCTCAGGAAGAGGCGGACCTCTCCCAGGTTCTTCCCCTGATCCCCGATGTACTGGATGCGGGTGCGGCCGATGAGGGTGTCCTCGGGGAAGTCGTCGAGCCGCGTCTCGCGGCCTCCCTGCCCGCCCAGGATGAGGTCGATCTCCTTCACCTTGCGGGCCACGTTCCGGGCGCCGTCCAGGTCGAGGCCGGAGAGGACCACGACCACGTCGGCCTTGGAGCGCATCTGCGGCACGTACTTGGCCGCCGCCGTCACCGGATCCGCGGTGACGATCCGGCGGCCGCCCGGCCCGGTCTTCAGGAACGCCGGATTACTCGCCGTCAGCCCAGTGAACGCGATCCGGATCTCCTTGGCCTTGGCCCCCTGGCGCACCGGGAGCCTCAGGACCACAAAGGGATCGACGAGCGGCTCGCCGCTGTCCTGCCAGACGATGTTGGCTGACACGAACGGGAAGGTCGCCTTCGAGCGCCTCGCAAGGAAGGTGTCGTAGCCGTGGGCCAGCTCGCGCTGCGACAACGCCGACACCTTGTAGCCGAGCAGGTTCATCCCCTCGATGAGGGAGTCGGTCTGCTTCTGGCCCGGAACCGTCGGTTCGCCGGTGAAGTCACCCGCGTCGACGAACACCACCGGCGTGCCCGGATAGGCGGCCTTGAAGGTGTCTCTGAAGCCGGCCCGCCGGGCCAGCCCGCCGCGCGGGTTCTTGGGTCACCCGCACGGCTCGATCCAGCCGATCACCTGCGCGGTGAAGGCCAGATCGAGATCGGGCACCGGCCCCGAGGCGAGGGGCGGAGGAAGGCTCTGCTGAGCCAGGCTGATGTCCGGCGCGGGCACGGGGGACGCCGGAGCCGGCGGCTGCTGCGCCGACCCACGGTCAACGACGAAAGCACCGGCCGCGGCGAGGAGCACCCCCGCGATAGCGATCGCGGGGAACATCCCGCGCCCTTCCGGCTTCCGTCCGTCCAACCTGTTTCCCCAGTGGATGCGGCCCGAGGCCGCGAACGCTGGGCATTATAGGGTCGACTCCCGGAGCGGTCAAACGTCGCGCCGTGCGCCGCCCGGCCTCCGCGGACGCGTTGCGCCGAGGTGTCCTTTCAAGTACAGTCGCCGGCCGGTACCAGGGAGGCGAAGCGACGTGGCGAAGGGCGGCCTGCAGTGGTGGCACCTCCTGGTGATCGTCCTCCTGGCGGCCATGATCGGCACGGCCCTGGGGGACATCCTGATCCGGGCGATGCCCGGGTCCCGCGCCGCCGAGATGATTGGCACCGGCGTCCGCCTGGGGACGACCTCGCCTCTGGACCTCGACCTCAAAGTGGCTCAGGTGACGCTGGGCGCGGGGCTGCGCCTGACGGTCCTCGGGGGCCTTCTGGCCCTGGCGGCTCTGCTGCTCCTCGTGCGGCGCGTCCATTAACCGGATGACGCGCCGCATCGTCCTCGCCTCAGCCTCCCCGCGGCGCGCGGAGCTCCTGGCGATGCTGGGCCTACCCCTGACGATCGCTCCGGTCGGGATCGACGAGAGTCCCCGCGCAGCGGAGACGCCCGAGGACCTGGCCCTGCGGCTGGCACGCGACAAGGCGCTAGCCGCCGCTCCCCCGGCGCTCCCCGCTCTGGTCGTCGCCGCCGACACCATCGTGGTCGTCGGCGGGCGTGTCCTCGGAAAGCCGAAGGACGCCTCGGAGGCGCGCCGCTTCCTGGCGCTCCTCTCGGGCCGGACGCACGACGTGATCACGGGGCTGGCGGTGCGCGCCTGCCCCGAGGAGGACCTGACCGGCGAGACGGCCACCTCGCGCGTCACCATGGCGCCGCTCTCCGAGCAGGAGATCGACTGGTACGCGGCGACCGGCGAGGGGATGGACAAGGCGGGGGCCTACGCCCTGCAGGGCAAGGGGGCCCTCTTCGTCACGTCGATCGAAGGGAGTTACACCAACGTCATCGGGCTGCCGCTGGAGCGTCTCCACCAGCATCTCCGTCGCTGGCACCTCCTGCCCTGAGGCTCTTACATTAGGTGGGGCCGTCCGCAAGCGCCGGGAGTCCGATGGAATCCGCCGTCCTCGAACCCTACGACAAGCTCATCTCCGTCACCATCAACGGCCGGGCCTATGAAGTGCCCTCGAACAACACCCTCCTGCGCGTGCTGCAGCACATGAACCTGGAACTGGCCTACACGAAGTACTGCTGGAACGGCGACTGTCGCAACTGCGCCTTCCGCTACGTCTCGCGGCGCACCGGCAAGGAGGTGGAGGCGCTGGGCTGCCAGATGCGCTGTTTCGAGAACATGACGATCTCGCGGCTGCCGGAGGGAGTCGTACTGCCGGGCCCCTAGGAACCGGCCGCGTCGCCCCGCCACCTGAGGACGGGCGTCCGCGCCGCGGCGGTCTCGTCAAGGCGGCGGATCGGTGTGGTGTGCGGCGCCTTTTGGACGAGCTCGGGATCGCGCCGGGCCTCGGCGTCGATCGCCAGCATCGCCTCGACAAAGGCGTCCAGCTCCTGGCGGCTCTCGGTCTCGGTCGGCTCGATCATCAGCGCCCCTCGCACGATCAGCGGGAAATAGATCGTCGGTGGGTGGAAACCGTAATCCATCAGCCGTTTCGCGACGTCGAGCGTTCTGACGCCGGTCTCTTCCAGGTTTTTGTCGGAGAAGACGACTTCGTGCAGCGAGGGGGAGTCGTACGGCAGATGGTAGGTCCCCTCGAGACGCTTCCTGAGATAATTGGCGTTGAGGACGGCGGTCTCGGACATCCGCTTCAGCCCTTCGGGACCGTGGGCCAGGATGAAGGCGTAGGCGCGAACGAACATCCCGAAGTTCCCGTGGAAGGACCGGATCTTGCCGACGCTCTTCGGGCGATCGTGCTGGAACCGCAGCCGCTCCCCTTCCCGCTCCACGGTCGGGACCGGGAGGAACGGCTCCAGGCTCCGCTTGACCCCGACGGGGCCCGATCCCGGCCCGCCGCCGCCATGCGGCGTGGAGAAGGTCTTGTGGAGGTTGAGGTGGTGGACGTCGACCCCCATGTCGCCCGGGCGCGCCTGGCCGACGAAGGCGTTCAGGTTGGCGCCGTCCATGTAGAGGAGCGCGCCTTTGTCGTGTAGAGCGCGCGCCACCTCCTCGATCTCTCCTTCGAAGACGCCCAGCGTGTTGGGGTTGGTGAGCATCAGGACCGCCACGTCCGGCCCCACCCGCCGGCGCAGCGCCCCCAGGTCGACGCAGCCCCGCTCGTTGGAAGCCACCTGCTCCACGCGGTAGCCGGCCAGGTGCGCGCTTGCCGGGTTGGTGCCGTGCGCCGAGTCCGGAATCAGCACGACGCGCCGCGCGTCCCCGCGCTCCTGGTGGTAGGCGCGCACCATCAGGATGCCGGTCTGCTCCCCCTGCGCCCCTGCCGCCGGCTGCAGGGTGAAGCGGTCCATGCCGCAGATGGCGCAGAGCGCCCGCTCCAGCGAGTGCATCAGGCGCAGGCAGCCCTGGACCATGGACTCGGCCAGCTGCGGGTGCGCGTCGGCGAATCCGGGCAGCCGCGCGACCCGCTCGTTCACCTTGGGGTTGTACTTCATGGTGCAGGAACCGAGCGGGTAGAGCCCGAGATCGATGGCGTAGTTGAGCCGCGACAGACGGGTGTAGTGGCGCACCACGTCCACTTCCGAGAGCTCCGGGAAGCCGTCGATGTCCTGACGCGTGTAGCGGGCGTCGAGCGCCTGACCGCTCTCCTGCGGCACGTCGAGCGGCGGCACGTCGAATCCCCGCCGCCCGCGGCGCGAGACCTCGAACAGGAGCGATTCCGGAGCGCGGAGGCTTCGGGCGTCCATGGTCAGGCGAGCCGCCCCAGCTCGTCGGCGAGCCTGTCGATCTCCCCCCGTGGGTTCACCTCGGTCACGCAGACCAGCAGGTCGCGCTGCTGCGCCGGATCGGGGAGGTAGCGCGACAGCGGCACGCCGCAGGCCAGGCCTCGCTCCGCCAGGCGCTGCACGGCGGTCTCCGCTGGCACCGGCAGGCGGACGACGAACTCGTTGAAGAACGGAGCCGCGTACGGGATCGAGCAGCCCCGAGCCTCGGCGAGGCGCTGACGTGCGTAGGCCGCCTTGGCGCGGTTGTGGCGGGCCAGCTCCATGATGCCGGACTTGCCGAGCGCCGCCATGAAGATGGCCGCCGTCAGGGCGCACAGCCCTTCGTTGGTGCAGATGTTCGAGGTCGCCTTCTCGCGGCGGATGTGCTGCTCGCGTGTCGACAGCGTCAGCACGTAGCCGCGGCGGCCGTCGACGTCGCGCGCCTCGCCGACGATCCGGCCCGGCATCTGGCGCAGGAAGGACTGCCGGGCCGCGAGGAAGCCGAGGTAGGGGCCTCCGTAGGACAGCGGCACGCCGAAGCCCTGCCCCTCGCCCAGGACGATGTCGGCGCCCTGCTCTCCCGGCGGCTTCAGAAGGCCGAGGGCCAGAGGCTCGGTCATCACGACGATGAGCGTCGTCCCCGCCTGCCGCGCCACGGCCGCGAGCGCCTCGATCTCCTCCAGGCAGCCGAAGAAGTTCGGGTGCTGGACGACGAGCGACGAGGCCTTCCGCTCGAGCGCCTGCCGGGCCGCCGCCGAATCGGCCGCCCCGTCCTTCCCGTGCCCGAACGACTCGATGGCGATGCCCATGTTGGCCAGGTGGGTCCGGACCACCTGCACGTACTCAGGGTGCAGCCGATCGGAGAGGACGACGCGGCCGCTGGGGGACGCCCGCTCCGCCATCAGAATCCCCTCCGCCAGGGTGGAGGCGCCCTCGTACATGGAGGCGTTGCTCAGATCGAGGCCGGTGAGCTGGCAGATGAGGGTCTGGTACTCGAAGACCGCCTGCAGCGTGCCCTGGCTGATCTCCGGCTGATAGGGCGTGTACGAGGAATAGAACTCGGTGCGCGAGATCAGGTGATCGACGACCGAGGGGGCGAAGTGCCGGTAGGCGCCGGCGCCGAGGAACTGGGCGCGCGGGTCGGGCAGGAGGTTCTCTCCTGCCCGCGCGGCCATCTCCGCGACCAGGTCCATCTCCGCGAGGGGGCCCGGCACGTCGAGTGCCCCGCGCAGGCGCAGTCGCTCCGGGATCGACGCGAAGAGATCCCCGGCGCTCGCGAGGCCGATGGCCCGCAGCATGTCCTCCCTCTCGGCGTCGGACAGCGGCAGGTACCGGTGGGCGGCCAACTCAGTTCGCCTCGTCCTCGACGTACTTCCGGTACTGCCCCGCCGTCATCAGGCCCGGCGGCTCCTCCTCCTGGTCGGCCACCTTGATGCGGATCATCCAGCCGTCGCCGTAGGGATCCTTGTTGACCTGCTCAGGGCTCGCCTGAAGGGCGGCGTTGACCTCGGCGACGACGCCCGAGGCCGGAGCGAACAGCTCCGACACCGCCTTCACCGACTCGACCGTGCCGAACGGCTCGCCGGCGACCACGGCCGCCCCGACCTGCGGGAGCTCGACGTAGACGATGTCCCCCAGCTCGGCTTGCGCGTAGTGGGTGATGCCGACCGTGGCGACGGCACCCTTCGTCGAAAGCCATTCGTGCTCCTTCGTATAGCGCAAACCCTCCGGGTAGATGGCGTCTCCCTGGCTCAAGAAACCCTCCTCATCGGGACCGTTTGTAGAAAGGCGTCGGCACCACGAGTGCGGCCACGTCGCGCCCCCGGATCAGGACCGAGAAACGCGACCCGACGCCCGCCAGTGTGTCGGGCAGGTAGGCCAGACCGATGTTCTTCTTGACGAAGGGACCGTAGGTCCCCGAGGTGACCACACCCACCTCGCGGCCTTCGAAGCGCACGGGATAGCCGTGACGCGCGATGCCGCGATCGGCCATCTCGAAGCCCGCCAGGCGCCGCGCGACACCCGCCGCTTCCTGCCGCATGAGCGCCTCGCGGCCGATGAAGTCACCCTTGGCGGGCTTGGCGATCCACCTGAGGCCCGCCTCGAGGACGGTGGTCGTCTCGTCGATGTCGTTGCCGTAGAGGGCCAGCCGCGCCTCCAGACGTAGCGTGTCGCGCGCCCCGAGCCCGCAAGGGAGGAGCCCCTGCGCGCGCCCTTCCCGGAGCAGCCCCCGGAACACTTCGGGAGCGGATTCCGCGGGCAGATAGATCTCGAAGCCGTCCTCCCCCGTGTACCCCGTGCGCGACACGAGACCCGGGTGGCCGCCGACCGTCCCCTCCGCGAACCCGTAGGAGGGCATCCGCGCGACATCCATGGAGGCGAGGCGCCCGAGAATCGCGCCCGCCCGCGGGCCCTGAATCGCGAGCTGCGCCCAGCGCGCCGAGGCGTTCACCACCTGCACGTCCTCCGTCGCGTGCCCCGCGACCCAGGCGAAGTCCTTGTCGGTATTGCCCGCGTTCACCACCAGGAGGAACCGCTGCGGCGCGCGGCGATACACCAGGATGTCATCGACGAAGGTCCCCTGTTCGGTCAGGAGCGCCGAGTACTGCGCCTGCCCGGGTGCCAGGCGCGCGGCGTCGTTGCACGTGACGCGCTGCACGAGCCGGAGCGCGTCCTCCCCGTCGATCTCGATCTCCCCCATGTGGCTGACGTCGAAGAGGCCAGCAGCCGTACGCACGGCGAGGTGCTCCGAGAGGACCGAGGAGAACTGCACGGGCATCTCCCAGCCTGCGAAATCGACCAGACGCGCCCCGAGCTCCCGGAACAGCGCGTTCAATGGAGTCTTGTGAAGGGAGGTCCCCGTGGCCTGCTGCATGCGGTCTCCTCGAGGGGCCTTAATCTACCACAGCGCCCCGCCGGAGCCTGCGCGCGATGGCGGCCGCGAGCGCTGGAATCGTGTAGGCCCGGGGCTGGACCGCGATCCTGAAGCCGCACCTACGGGCGGTGGCGGCCGTGATCGGCCCGATGACGGCGGCGGGCACGCGCCCGAGGAGCCGGCGGTCGGCCCTGCTCTTGAAGCCGCGCACGAAGTGCTCCACCGTCGACGAGGAGGCGAAGGTCACGAGGTCGAGGCGTCCGCCGCGCAGGGCGGCGCGGACCGCCGGCATGCCTTCCGCGGAGGGTGCGGCGCGGTACACGGGCACCACGACGACGCTCGCCCCGCGCCGCCGCAGGGCCCGCACCAGGACGTCCCGCGCCACCTCCGCGCGGGGGATCAGGACGCGGGCGCCCTCGAGGCCGCGCCGCAGCAGGCCGCGTCGCGACAGGAGACGCACGAGTCCCTCGGCCCGGTACTCCTCCGGCAGGGCGGCGACCCGCAGCCCCCGCTGCCGGAGGGCCGCCCGGGTGGCCGGCCCGATCGCCACGATCACGGACCGGTGTAGATCGCCGGCTCTCCCCCGTCGCCGATCGAGGCGCGCGAAGAAGCGTTCGACTCCGTTGACGCTGGTGAAAACGACGACGTCGAATTCCGCCAGGCGACCGAGGGCGCGGTCGACCGGGACCCAGGTGCGCGGCGGGCGCAGGACGATGGCCGGCGCCTCGATGACGCGCGCTCCCTGCCGGCGGAGGAGCGACGAGAAGGCGGTCGCCTGCGCCCTGGCGCGGGTCACGACGATCGTCCTCCCAACCAGGGGCCGACGGGGCGCCCGTCCCATCAGGCCGTCCCCCCGCCTTCGGGGACGCGGGAGGCCAGCAGCTCCCCGGCGCCGCGTTCGAGGAGGATCGCCGCGAGCCCCAGCCCCAGCGCTTCCGCCTCGCTCGCCGCCCCCTCGCTCCGGTCGCGCAGCACCCTGCGTCCCTCGGGGTCGGCGGCCAGACCCAGCAGGACCAGGCGATCCCCCCGGATCTCGGCCGTCGCCGCGATCGGCGCCCGGCAGCCCCCTCCGAGACCGCGCAGGAAGGCGCGCTCGGAAGCCACGGCGGCCGCGGTCGGCGGGTGATGGAGAGGTGCTACTGCGGAGCGCGCCAGCGCGTCGTCGGCGCGCGTCTCGATGGCCAGCGCCCCCTGCCCCACGGCGGGCAGCATCTCGCTGAAAGGGATCGGCGATGCTGAAAGCACAAGGCCAAGCCGGCGCACGCCCGCGGACGCCAGAATGATGGCGTCGTAGTCTCCCTTCTCCCACTTGGCGACGCGCGTGTCGACGTTGCCCCGCAGGTCCAGGATCGTCAGATCGGGACGCAGGTTGCGGATCTGGCACGCCCGGCGCGGGCTGCCGGTGCCGACGACAGAACCGGGCTGCAGGTCCTTGATCGAGCGCGCGCTGCGCGCCACCAGCAGGTCGCGCGGGTCCTCGCGCGCCGGCACGCAGGCCAGGAGCAGGCCCTCCGGTTGCCGGGTTGGGAGATCCTTGAGGCTGTGCACGGCGAGATCGACCTCGCCCGCCAGGATCGCCTCCTCGATCTCCTTGACGAACAGACCCTCGCCGCCGATGGCGGCGAGCGAACGATCGTGGAACCGATCGCCCGAGGTGCGGATCTCCTCGATGCGCGCCGCCTGTCCCCTCTCCTCCAGGCGATCCTTGACCCAACCCGCCTGCCAGAGCGCGAGCCGGCTGCCACGACTGCCGATGACCAGCGGGCGGGGAGCGGGCATCAGGATTTTCGCGTCCCCGGCCCGCGACCATCCAGGCCGAAGGCCTCGCGGAGGAAAGCGATCAGGGTCCCCGCTCCCGGGCGGGCGGTGCTGCGTTTCAGCGCCTGGATCGGATGGTGCAGCACCTTGTCCATCAGCGCCGTCTCGAACTCCTCGAGCGCTTGCTGCTGCCCGGGCGTCAGAGGCCCCAGGCGGGCGCGGAACCGCTCCAGCTCCGCCGCGCCGAGTGCGTGCAAGTGGCTGCGGAGGTCGACGATGGTCGGGGTCACCTCCAGCGAGCGCAGCCAGTCGAGGTAAGCCGTGGTCTCCCGCTCTACGATCTGCTCCGCGGCCAGCGCCTCCTGGCGCCGTTCCCGCAGACCGGCCTCCGCCACCCCCTTGAGATCGTCGATGTCGTAGACGTAGACGTTGTCGAGGTCGTTGACCCGGGGATCCACGTTGCGCGGCATGGCGATGTCGACGAAGAACAGCGGCCGCCCGCGGCGCTGCCGTGCGATCGGCGCGGCGTCCTCGAGCGTGACGATGTGGTGCGGCGCGCCGGTCGACACGATGACGACGTCGGCCCGCACCAGCTCCTCGGAGAGCCGGTCCCAGGAGACCGAAGTCCCGTGGAGCTCCAGAGCCAGCTCCGCCGCCCGCTGGTAGGACCGGTTCAGCACCCGGACCGTCCTCACCCCGTTGGCGGCGACGTGCTGCGCGGCAATGCGCGCCATCTTGCCCGCCCCCACGACGAGCACGGCGCTGTGCGCCAGATCTCCGAAGATCTCGTGCGCCCGGGCCGCCGCGGCGTGGGCGATCGACACCGGTGCTTTGGCGATGCCGGTCTCGGTGCGCACCTTCTTGGCTACGGAGAAGGCGCGTTGCAGCAGGCTGTCCAGCACCGACTTGAGACCTCCGGCCGCGTGCGCCGCGGCATACGCCTCCTTGATCTGCCCCAGGATCTGCGGCTCCCCCACGATCATCGAGTCGAGGGACGAGGCGACGCGGAACAGGTGGCGCACGGCGTCGCGATCGGCGTGCAGGTAGCAGTGCCGCTCGAGCTCCTCGCTGGTCGCTCGGCCGGAGTCCAGGAGGAAGCGCTTCACCGTATGCTCCGCGGAGGCGGTCGGGCCGTGCACCAGGAGCTCGGTCCGGTTGCAGGTGGAGAGGATGAGCCCCTCCTCCACGCCGCTGGAACCGGCCAGCCGCCCCACGGCCGCCACCAGATCCCCCTCCGGCACCACGAGCCGCTCGCGCAGCTCGAGGGGCGCGCTCTCGTGGTTCAGGCCGTACAGCAGGATCGACATCTTCAGATCCCGAGCATGCGGAGGAAGACCATGCTGAATCCCAGGATGGTCAGCAGGGCCGCTTTGCGGCCTCGCCAGCCCCAGCCGAGCCGGGCCGCCAGCACCACGCCCAGCAGGACCCAGGCCAATACAGCCAGCGTCTCCTTGGGCTGCCAGGCCCAGGGGCTTCCGGTGAGGCTCTCGTTGATCACCGCTCCGGTCACGATCCCGAAAGTCAGGAGCGGGTGGGCCCAGAGAAGCGACACGCGCCCGATCCGGTCGCAGCGCTCGAGGGACGGCAGCGGGACGAAGAAGCGGGCCGGCCGCTTGGCTTTGAGTCCGCGGTCGACGATGACGTAGACCAGGCTGGCGGCGAAGGTGATGGAGAGCGCCCCGACGCCGAGGATGATCGCCGTCAGGTGCAGCTTCAGGAGGGGGCCCCGCATCGAGGCGGCGACCGGCAGCACCTCCCCCGGCATGACCTTCGAGATCACCAGCACGACGATCGCCAGCGGCAGGATCGTCACGTGCAGCACGTCGATCCGGTACCGCCACCAGACGGCGAGATAGATGAGCACCGAGGCCCAGGAGAGGGCCGAGAGGATCTCCGGCACGGTCGCCAGAGGGCAGCGGTTCAGCGACCAGCCGAGCGCTAGGAGGGCCACGGTGTGGCAGGCGGCCCCGCCCGCGGCCAGCCAGGGGGCGAAGGCCGCCGCGCGGCGGCGGGCCTCCGACAGAAGCGGTGCTATGGCGGCGAGAAACCCCAGCGCATAGAAGAGTAGTGCCGCCCGAAGACATGCGAGCCCCGCGTCCATCGTGCCCCCCTCCGCACCTCCCGTGGCGGAAGGATAGCATGTGCTCAGCGTCTGCTTGATCCGCCGCGCGCCACGGTGCTAGGATCGCGCGCTGCTCGGGAGACCGGCTTGATCAGCGGGATCATCTTCGACTTCGACGGCACCCTGATCGATTCCTACGAGCCGATCGCCGAAAGCCTGAACCGCGTCCGCATGGCTGTCGACAAGCCCCCCCTCCCCCTCGAGGAGGTCAAGGCGATGGTCGGCCACGGACTCGAGCACCTGATCGAAAAGGCGGTCGGACCGGCCGACATCGCGGGCGGTGTGCGGCTGTTCCGGGAGAGCTACGCCGCGATCTGCGAGAGCCGGACGAAGATCCTCCCTCAGGTGAGGGAGACCGTGGAGGAGCTCGACCGGCGGGGCTATCAGATGGCGATCGCCACGAACAAGCCCTCCTATTTCGCCCGGGACATCCTCCGGACGCTCGAGATCGACCACCTGTTCTCGGAGGTCCTCGGTCCGAACGACGTCGAGCGGCCGAAGCCCGATCCGGAGATGCTGGAAATCATCATGAGCCGCCTCGGCCTCGGGGCCGAAGAGGTCGTCTACGTGGGCGACATGCTCCTCGACATCGAGGCGGCCCGCAACGCGGGCGTGTCGGTCTACGCCGTGCCGACGGGCTCGGCGACGCGGGAGATGCTGCTCGGCGGACGGCCGGACCGGCTGCTGCACAAGTTCTCCGACCTGCTGACGTACCTGCCAACGCTCTGACACCCAGCACAGGGTCCCGTCTTGCCAGTCCCACCGTCACGGCCCCGCGACACGCACCCCAGGAATCTCCCTGGTCGCCCCGCCCCGGGAAGTTCCACAGCGGAACCGATTGACAGAAGCCCTCTTTCAACGTCAACTGTGGGCCGCCCTGAACCGACGATGCGCGCTCTGAGGCTCCTTTCGCGGCTCTTCCTGCTGCTGCTCCTGTGGTCGGCGGCCGGCCACGCATCCGCCCAGAACATGGGAGCCCTGCGCGGTGTCGTGACCGACCGGGGGGGTGAGCCGCTTCCGGGGGTCACGGTGACCGTCGAATCGGGCCTGCTCGGGGCCGCCGGCCGTGGCACGGTGACCGATCGCGCGGGTCTGTTCCAGATCCCCGCCCTGCCGCCGGGTTCCGAGTACACCCTGCACTTCAAGCTGTCCGGATTCGCTACGGTCGTCCAGTCCCAGGTGGAGGTCCGCGCGGGCCTGACCAGCAGCCTGACCATCATGCTGTCCCCCGAGGGCCAGCTGCGGGAGCGCGTGGAGGTGCGGGCAGCGCCGCCGGTCGTCTCCCTGGCCGACACCACAACCCAGTCCCGCTTCTCCTCAGAGTTCGTCGACGCCCTGCCGATCTTCGGGAGGGACTACCAGGACGTCCTCACCCTGGCCCCCGGCGTCAACGACATCGACGGGGACGGCAACCCCAACATCCATGGCGCCCGGGACACCGACGTCGGCACCCTCGTGGACGGCGTCTCCACGGTCGACCCGCTCACGGGCAAGGTCGGCGCCCAGCTCAACATCGAGTCGATCCAGGAGATCGAGGTCAAGACCTCCGGCGCCACGGCCGAATTCGGTCGCGCCCAGGGAGGGTTCGCCAACATCCTCACGAAGTCGGGCGGCAACCAGTTCGAAGGCACCTTCAAGTTCTTCTGGCGCGGATCGGCGCTCGACGGCGACGGCGCAGGCAGCGACGACCCGTCCCTGCACGGCAACGTCGGGGAGCAGGGGCTGCGCGATCTCGAGTTCAACGACTTCCTGCCGTTCCTTGCGGTCGGTGGCCCGCTCGTCCGCGACAAGGCCTGGTACTACCTGGCGCTCGAGTACATCTCCAAGGACGATCCGGTCAACGCCCTCAACTCGGCCTTCGTGACGGGAATCCGCGAGTTCCGGGGGTTCGGGAAGGCGACCTGGCAGGTGAGCCCGGCGCACCGGCTGTCGATGTCGCTCAACATCGACCCGCAGGAGTACCTCAACCAGGGCCTCAACAGCTTCACGAAGGAGGAGACCGGCTACACGCAGCTCGCGGGCGGCACCAACCTGACGCTCAAGGGCGTGTCGGTCCTGAGCCCGACGGTCGTGCTCGAGAGCTCGCTCGCCCGGTTCCAGAGCCGCCCCGAGATCGAGCCGAACCTCGACCCCGACACGAACGGCAACGGGGCTCTCTACTACGACCGGAACGGGAACGGATTCCACGAGCCCTCCGAACGCGATCCCGGCGAAGACTACGACGCCGACCAGGCGTTCGACGTGTTCGAGGACACCCACATCCGGAACGGGAGGATCGACACCTGGAAGGAGCCCAATCCGGTCCCCGATCCGCAGTTTCCCTTCATCTTCCTGGACGAGGACGTGGACAACGACGGCCGTCTCACCCCCGCGAAGGCCTGCGAGGGGCTGCAGCGGGAGGACGCCGATTGCGACGGGCACCTCGACAACATGGACGAGGACAAGAACAAGAACGGCGTCCTCGATATGAATGAGGACATCGACTCCGACCTGCGACTCGACAGGGGCCTGGAAGATCGCAACGGCAACGGGAGGCTCGACGACACGCCCTTCCCGACCTCGACCTACCCCTTCGGGAGGACGCGTCCCGCCGCGCCGGATCGGGACTATCTCCTGGACGAAGGCTCCGGGGTGGTCAGCGGCCCGCTCTACCAGGACTATGACGACCGCCGGCGCCGCGTCAGCCTGCGCGAGGACCTGGGGGTGTTCGTTCCCGATTTCCTGGGGACGCACGACCTGCGAGGGGGATTCCTGCTGGAGCGCGAGTCGTTCGACCGGCAGACCGCGACGCGGGACATCACCGCCTTCCAGCCGCAGCAGTCGGGAATGGTCGATCCTGAGTCGGGCGACACTGTCGGGGCTCGGCCCGCGGCGTTCGTGACGCTCATCCCCACACAACCCTTCGTCGAGGCGGAGGCGAGCTCGATGAACGCCGCCCTCTACGTGCAGGACAGCTTCAAGCCGCTCCCGAACGTCAGCCTCGGCCTGGGGCTGCGCTTCGAGCGCGAGGCGGCGCATTCGCAGGGCTACACCTACTTCGACCCGGGCGCCGAGCGATCCATTTTCGACCGGCTTCTCAGCCTGAGCGGCGGCGAGATCGGCCAGGACGACCTGATCTCGGGAAGTCGGGACGGCATCATCAGCCACGGCATCGTGGAGGATCCTCTCTTTCGCGGCGGACGCGTCGTGTCGGAGCAGCTGGCGAAATTCACCGACCCGTTGAAGTTCCAGGCCCTGAGGCGGTTGACCAGGAACCACAGCCTGGTGGAGTTCACCCTCGACTCGCTCTCGGCGGTGTACCCGGACATCTTCCGGGAAGGCAACGTCGATCTGCAGCGATTGTCGGAGCTGGGCCTGACCATCCAGCAGCCGGAGCCGATCGACATCACCAACAACAACCTCTCCCCTCGCCTCGCGGTCTCCTGGGACCCCTGGTCCGACGGCCGGACCAAGCTCTTCGCCACCTGGGGCCGGTACTACGACAAGCTGTTCCTCAACAGCATCGTCGGCGAGCAGGCGGCGGACCCCGTGGCGCGTTACTACCAGATCGACAAGGACGGCTTGACGCCTCAATTTCAAGCCGGGGGCCTGGTCCAGGTTCCGAACCACTACGTCGGCGCCGTCTTCGCCAAGTCGCCGCCGACGATCCACCAGGTCGATCGCACGATGCAGACTCCCTTCAGCGACGAGATGACGCTCGGCTTCGAGCGCGAGATCGCCCCGGAACTGGGGATCGCAGTGCGCTTCATCCGGCGCGCCTACCGCGACCAGCTCCAGGACATCGACGTCAACCACACGGTGGCTTACGACGCGGACGGGGACCTCACCGACAGGGTCGGGGGGCTCATCCTGCTTCAGGGGCCCGGAGGCCGCACGCAGCTGCAGCGCGTCCCGGACGGTCGCCCCGATTTGTACATCAACAACTTCTTCTTCAACCAGGTGCTGCGCGTCGGCAATTACAACGACGGCCAATACAGCGCCGTCGAACTGGAGCTGGAGCGACGCCTCTCGCGACGGTGGGAGCTGCAGGGCTCTTACTCATACTCCCGCGCCCAGGGGCAGGCGGAGGAGTTCCAGTCCAGGGCGGGGAACGATCCCTCGGTCATCGAGAGCGAATACGGCTACCTCGACTTCGACCAGCGGCACGTGGTCAAGCTGAACGGCTCCTTCTACCTCCCCGCCGACTGGCAGATGGCGGTCGTGACCTCCTGGTCGTCGGGGCTCCCCTATTCGATCGTGTCGCGCTTCTTCGCCGTCGACAACGTCGCCTATTCGCAGTTCCGGACGCGCTACGGCTACACCGACCCGGCCACGTTCAGATTCGTTCCGCTGCCTCGCAACAGCGAGCGCAACGACTCGGTCTTCGACCTCAATCTGCGGGCCAAGAAGAACTTCGTGATCGGCAAGTCGGCCGCGGCGCTGTCGCTGGAGGTGTTCAACGTCCTGAACAGCGACGACCTGCGGGTCCTGACCTACGAGCCGATCGCGGGGTCCGGGTTCGACGTCTCGGCGGGGTCGAGGATCTCCGGCCCGGTGCAGATCGACGGCACGCGCCGTTTCGGACGCCGCTTCCAGGTCGGATTCCAGATCTCGTTCTGAAGGACGGCGCTCACTGCGCCCAGCGCCACAGGGCGCGATCGAACCTCCAGATCCGGATCCGGCCGGTCCGTCCGTACAGGACCACGGCCTGCACGCTCTCCTTGCCGTCGCTGACGTAAAGGGTCCCCGTGCTCGACGTCCCCCAGGGCGTGAAGGTGATGGTGTCCGAGGCGCCGAAGCGCACCGGATCGGAGAACGGCGGCAGGACGCCGCGCGCTGGCGGCACCTCCGGGATGGCGGATTCGAGCAGGCCGAAATCGACTCCATCGTGGCGCGAGGGAAGATCACGAGGCCCCGCGAGGAGCGGGTCGCGCCCCGCCGCGATGTCGTCCGATCGCACCCCGTCGCCGTCACCGTCGGCGTAATAGGAGTAGACGTAGCGGCCGCCGCTCCAGGCCACGCGCAGGGCGACCCGGCGCCGAGTCGCGATGGCCTCCGACCGCAGACGCGCCATCTCCCCCGCCATCTCGCGCGCGGCGGTCGCGACCCGGCCGCGCGACAGCCCCGAAGCCAGCGCCGGGAGCGACACCAGGAGCAGCAGTCCGAGAAGGGCCGTGGCGAGGGCGGCCTCCGGCAGCGAGAAGCCGCCCTCGCCCGGGGCCGGACTCACTTGCCGCCGATCGTGATCCGGTCCCTGATCCGCTCGAACGTCTTCTCGCCGATGCCGCGCACGTTGAGCAGATCCTCGACCTTCTTGAACGGCCCGTTCTTCTCCCGGTATTCGACGATGCGCTGCGCGTACGACGGGCCGATCCCGGGCAGCGTCACCAGCTCGTCGACCGTCGCCGCGTTGATGTTGACCTTCTCGGCCTGCGGCTGCGCCGCCGCCAGAGGCGGCGGGAGCGCCGCCCCCGCGAGCATCAACAGCGCCAGAAACGCCCCGACCCAGCGGACCTGAGGTCTCATGATCCCTCCTTCTGGAAGTGTCACTGCGGTGAACCGCGGAAGAAAATCCTGGGGGAGGGGGGATCACCGGATCCCCCACCCGCGTCACGGAAGGGGATGGATCGTTCGGATGGAGAGCCGATCGGTTGTTGTGATCCATCCCGCAACTCCCCCAAGCTCGTCATGCGCCTCGTGCCCCGTTCCGGCGGCGGAAAGACGAGGCTGCAGGGCACGTGCCATGGGTGCGCGGTCCGACGGCAGGCTCTCGCAGGATCGGCTGCAGCGGCCGTGCGGCACGGACTTCAGGCGGGGTCCGGCCGGGGATTGCGCCGCTGCGCCGCGTGCGCGCGGCACGGCCTGCCGGCCGCCGGCGGACGCGGCGAGCCTTGGGCGTCCGCAGCGGGACGCGATCTAGCCCGGATGTCCCACCGGGCTAGAGGGTGACCCCTTCCGCCCAGAGGACGCCGTCGATGGCGGAGAGCTGCTTCAGAAGGTGCTTCGGGATCGGCGAATCGAGATTGAGGACGGCGATCGCCCGGCCGCCGGATCGATCCCGCCCGAGAGACATGTAGGCGATGTTGACTCCCGCGTCGCCGAGCAGCGACCCGATGCGGCCCACCATGCCGGGGCGATCGTCGTTGCTGACGATCAGCATCGCTCCCTGCGGCATGGCGTCGATCTGGAACTCGTCGATGCGCGTCAGGCGCGGATCGCGCTTGCCGAACAGGGTCCCCGCTGCGGAACGGGCGCCGGCCGGGCCGCGCAAGGTCGCCGAGACGAGGGCCGTGAAGTCCCGCGACTCGCCGGCGCGCGTCTCCTGAACGCGGATCCCCGCCTCCCGGGCCAGGATCAACGCGTTGACCGGGTTGATCGGATCGGAGAGCTTCCCCTCGAGGAGCCCCTTGAGGAAGGCGGAGGTGAGCGGCCGGATCGGATACTCGTTGACCGCGCCGGCGTACTCCAGGAGAACCTCGTCGTACGAGCCCGGCCCGAGGGCCGAGAGGAACCGTCCGAGACGCCCGCACAGGTCGCGGTACGGCAGCAGGGCTGGCGCCAGCCGCGGCTCGACCCCCTCGACGTTGACGGCGTTGGCCACCGTCCCGTCGCGAAGGTAGGCGGCGATCTGCTCGGCGATGCGCGCGGCGACCTTCTCCTGCGCCTCGCGCGTCGAGCCTCCGAGGTGCGGCGTCAGGACGACCGAGTCGAGCCGGAGGAGCGGGCTGCCGGAGGGAGGCTCGTGCTCGAAGACGTCGAGCGCCGCCCCGGCAACCTGCCCTGATTCGAGAGCCTCGATGAGGGCTGCCTCGTCGTCGATGCCGCCCCGGGCGACGTTGATGATCCGCAGGCCGCGGCGGCAGCGCAGGAGCTGCTCGCGCCCGATCAGGTGGCGCGTGTCGGCGGTCAGCGGCAGGTGGAGGGTCAGGAAGTCGGCCCGCGCCAGCACCTCCGCCAGCGGCAGGATCTGCACCCCGAGGCGCGCCGCCACCTCGGGGGTGAGCACCGGGTCGAAGCCGACCACCTCCATCCCGAACGCCCGCGCCCGCGACGCGACTTCCCGGCCGACCTTGCCGACGCCCAGCACGCCGAGGGTCTTCGCATACAGCTCGACCCCCATGAAGGTGGTGCCGTGCTCCCACCGGCCGGCGCGCATGGACCGGTCCGCGGCGGGGATGCGGCGCGCCAGCGACAGCAGCATCGACAGCGTGTGCTCGGCGGCCGAGATGGTGTTCTCACCCGGCGCGTTCATGACCACGATGCCCCGCCGCGTGGCCGCGTCGACGTCGATGTTGTCGACGCCTGCGCCGGCCCGGCCGACCACCCGCAGCCGCGGGGCGGCCGCCA
>DASRJX010000107.1:0-8329 GCA_035649235.1 Candidatus Cryosericum sp. | reverse complement strand
ACCGACGGTCACGACAGGGGGGACGGTGTCCCGAACTCTGACGAGCATGTCATCGAAGCCCGCGTTCCCTTCGGCGTCGGCCGCGCGCAGCGTCGCCAGACGACTCCCCAGCGACAGGGGCAGGTCGAGATCGGCCCCCGTGCCGAGGAGCCGCTCGCCGGGCGTGCCGAAGTTCTCGAACCACTCCACCGTCTCGACGGCGCCGCCGGGACCTGGCGTGACGCTGCCGTGGAGCGTGGCATCGGCCCCTTGCGGGCTGGTGCATTCGAGCACCTGGTCGTTTCCTGTAGAGACGACGGGGCCGCGCGACGGCGCGCCGAGGTAGAGGAAGGCGGCACCTCCGTCCGTGAAGGCGTCGTCCGATCCCGGCGCCCCCACGAGGACGTCGGTCAGTCCGTCTCCGTTGACGTCCCCCCCGCCAGCGACGGCGCCTGCGAACTGGACGTCGCCCGTACCATGCTTCGCCGTCCACCAGGCCGATCGGGCCGGCGCCTGGCCGGTTCCGAAGTAGACCGCCGCGCGTCCGTAGGATCCGGGCGCGTTCAAGGATTTGGGCGCCCCGGCGATCACATCCATCCGCCCATCGCCATCGATGTCCCCCGCAGCGACGGAGAGGCCCAGGCTCGCGCCCTGGCCGCCACCGAGGGCCGTCCAGTCGGGGACGGCAGAGAAGGTGGGGTTCGTGCCGCGGAACAGGTAAACCGCCCCTTCTCCCTGGAGGCCCGGGAGCCCGCCGGTGTGCAGCGGGGCGCCGACCAGAATGTCATCGTAACCGTCGCCGTCAATGTCACCTGCCGGCGCCATCGCCTCGCCGAAGTGATCCCCGGCCTGGCTGCTCTGAATCCTGGGAAAGGGGCTGAGGCCGCCCTGGCCCCCTGGATTCCAGCCGGGATACATATAGAAACCTCCCGAGCCTCCGACGACGATGTCCGCGAATCCGTCCGCGTTCGCGTCTCCGGCTCCAATGATCGGACCGGTGAGCGGCTCTGGGGTCGTGTCGGGCAGCAGCAAAGAACCCGAGGGAGTGCCGGGGATCCCTGCCACGGACCCGAAGTAGAGGAAGCCTCGGCCAGTCCTGCCGTTCTGGGTGAATCCGGGGGCCATGATCCCCAGGTCGTCGAAGCCGTCGCCGTTGTAATCACCGACTCCCGCCACCGAGGCGCCGAGCCTGGCGTTGAAGGTCGGACCATCGAGGACGATCGATGGAGCGGCCGGTAATCCCGTGGAGGAGCCGTAGAAGACGAAGGCTCTCCCCGAGTTCGAAGCCGGGGCGTCGTACGCGGGCGCCCCGATGACGACGTCGCCGTAGCCGTCGCCATTCAAATCGCCGGCCGAGGCCACGGCGCTCCCCAGCATGGCGCCGGCCTGAACGGAATCGTAGGACCAGGTGGCCGTCACTGCCGGTCCGGATGCGGATCCCAGATAGAGATAGACGCGTCCGCCGCCAACCGTGTCGATGGCATCGGACGGGGAGCCCACCAGGATGTCGTCGAACCCGTCGCCGTTGACGTCGCCCGCGAAGGCGACGGCGGCTCCGAGCTTCGCATTGGCCCGGTCGCCGGAAACCGTCCAAGAAGGGTTTTGGGCTGGCGCGGCCGTGACCGGGAGTGGGAACAGCGTCACCACCGCCGCGAAAACGAATGGAGCTCCGCGCATAAACGGCCTCCTCGCTTTACAGAAAACTGCCCGCGCGGTTGATTGCACGCTAGCAGCGATGCCGCTGTCATGTCAAGACTTGATCGAGGGGTTCCCGGGCCCCGGCGAAGCGCCCGGCACGACGGGGTGGCGAGATCCGCTCTGCTATAATCCCCCGCTTTCTCGCGCGTGGAGTGCGGGTGCCGGATCTCCCGAAAAGACTTCGACTGCCGGACTGGGTCTGGGTCCCTGCGGTGCTGGGCCTGGCGCTCCTCCTGCGCCTCGCCTACGTCTGGCAGGTCGGCGGCACGAGCCTGATCGTCCCCGAGGAGCTCGACCCCGGCTTCTACTACAACTGGGCGAAGCGGATTGCCTCCGGCAACTGGGTCGGCAGCGGGCCGTTCGTCCAGAGTCCGCTCTACGCCTACCTGCTCGGCCTGTTCATGAAGATGTTCGGCACGGGCGTGACGCCGATCCTCGTCGCCCAGTCGATCGCCGGCACCGGCACCGTCTACCTCACCTACGTCGCCGGCTGCCGGTACTTCGATCGCACGCGCGGCCTCCTGGCCGCGCTCCTCCTGGCGATCTACGGACCGTTCCTGTTCTACGAGGGGCAGGTCATGAAGACCTTCCTCTCCCCGCTCCTGACGATCCTCCTCGCGCTGGCGCTCCATCGCGCCAGGTCGATCGCGTCCGCGGGGAGGACGGCCGGAGCGACGTCGGCCGGAGTGGACGGAGCGGCCGGCGCCGTGACTGTCGCGCAGACCGTCACCAAGAACGCCGCTGGCGCCTTCCTCGCCGCGGGGCTCGTCTTCGGACTGCTGACGCTCGACCGGGACAACTTCATCATCCTGGCCCCAATCCTTGCGCTCCTGACGGTGCACCTGGGTGGCGGTTTCAAGCGGGAAGGCCTGCGCGCGGCCGCCGCCTTCGCCTGCGGCGCGGCGCTGACGATCCTCCCGGCGACGCTGCACAACTGGACTGCGTCGAAGGAATTCGTCCTGCTGACGACCGGCGGCGGCGAGGTCTTCTTCATCGGCAACAACGCCGACGCCAACGGCCTCTACGTGCCGCCGCCCTTCGTGCGCCCCGATCCGCAGTACGAGCACGCCGATTTCATCGATCGCGCCTCCGAGATCGAGGGCCGGCGCCTGACGCCGATGGAGTCGTCCTGGTTCTGGTTCCGCGAGGGGACGAAGTTCGTCGCCGGCGAGCCGCTCGCCTGGCTCCGGCTCCTGTGGATGAAGTTCGGACATTTCTGGAACTGGTACGAGATCCCCGACAACCTCGACTATCTCGTCCTGCAGTGGTTCTCGCCGCTGCTCTCCGCCCTGAACGTCTCGCTGCCGCCCCCCAACGTCCCGACCCTCGCGGTGCCCGTGAGCGGCGGCTGGATGCCGATCCGGCTGCACCTGTTCTCGACGTTCGGGATGGTGGCGCCTCTGGGTCTCCTCGGCGCCATCCTGACCCGCCGGCGCTTCCGTGATCTGCTGCCGCTCCACGTCCTTGTCCTCGGCTACGCGGGGACGGTGCTGCTGTTTTTCAACTTCTCGCGCTTCCGCGTGCCGGTGGTGCCGATCCTGGCGTTGTTCGCCGCCGAAGGCCTGATCGCCGCCGGGCGGTTCCTCCGGCGAGGCTGGGACCTGGCGGTGGCCTTCGCCGGCCGCGCGGGCGACCTGACCGATAGGGCGCGGGCTCTTCTCCCCGGAAGGGCATCGGCCGCGACCGGTGCCGTTTTCCTCGTCGCCCTCGGGTTCGTCAACCTGGAGCGCCCGCGCGGCGTGGTCCCGGCGATCGAGCAGGCCCTCGTGATCGGCAACGCCTACTACGGGCAGAACGAGCCGGAGAAGGCACGTCAGAGCTTCTACGCCGGCCTGGTTCTCCTGGGGGAGGGGCCGGCAGGGCCCGCGGGAGACGAAGCGCTGCGCCGCCAGTTCGGATCGGCGGTCACGAGGGAGGCGCTCCTGAAGGAGCTTCAGGTTGAATCGGTGGCTCGAGGGGCACAGTTCAAGGGGATCCATGTCGGCATCCACCACGGGCTCGGGCTGGCGCTCGTGCAGCAGGCCCAGGGCTTCCTGGAGCAAGGGAAGCGGCAGCAGGCGCTGCCGCTCCTCGATCGGGCGATCGAGCAGTTCACCGAGGCCCTGAAGATCGTCTCCTCCTACCTGCCGGCGCACCGCAAGCTCGCCCTCGCGTATGCGCTCAAGGGGGACGCGGAGCAGGCGCGCGAGTGGCTGACGAAGGCGGTCGAGCTCTGGCCCGAGGACCTCCAGGCCCGCCTCGAGCTGGCGGAGTTCCTCTACGCGGGAGGCGAATTCAACCGGGCGCTCAAGGAGATCGAGACGGCCGTCCACTACAACCGCACGATCGAGCCCGCGCAGCTGGCGCAGGTCTATTTCAACCGCGGCCTGATCTTCTATCGCGGGCTGAACGAGGGCGGGATGGCGCTCTACGACTTCGAGAAGGCCCTGGAGCTGAACCCGAACCACCCGCAGGCGGCCGCCATCCGCGGCGCCATCCGCGAGCTGCGCGCCCGCGGCCGCCAGCCGGAGGAGGACGAGGCGCTCACGCGCGCCTTCCAGCCGTCGCCGCCCGGCGAATGAGGCGCAGCGCCAGGCGCGCCGCCTTCTGCTCCGCATCCTTCTTGGTGCCGCCGCGGCCGCGCGCCACGATCCGGCCGTCGACCAGCAGGTCCACGAGGAACGTGGGACGGTGCGGAGGACCCTCGGTCGCTCCGACCCGGTAGCGCGGCGGCGGGCTGCCCGTGGCCTGCAGCTCCTCCTGCAGGACCGTCTTGTAGTCCTTCTGCTCGATGGCGTTGCGGTCGAGGCCGGTCATGCGGGCCCCGAACAGCCGCTCCACCAGGGCCCGCGCGGCCTCGTCGCCGGCGTCCAGGTGGACGGCCGCCAGCACGGCCTCGAGCGCGTCCGCCAGCACCGACTCGCCGACCCTGGACGTGACCTTGTCGACCGCCTTGCCGAGCCTGAGATGGGGGCCGAGATCGATCTCGCGCGCGATCCCGGCCAGGCTGTCGCGGCGGACGAGATACGCCTTGCACTTCGACAGGCCCCCCTCGTCCATTCCCGGATAGCGGCGGAAGAGCGCCTCGGCGATCAGGAACCCGAGGAGCGCGTCTCCGAGGAACTCCAGCTCCTCGTTGTCCTTTCCCTTCCCCGTCTCGTGAGCGAGCGAGGAATGCGTCAGGGCCCGATCGAGGAGGGCGCGATCGCGGAACTTGTGCCCAAGGCGCGCCTCCAGGCGGGCCGTGGGCGCCACCTCACCGGCCATCGCTCTGCGGCGGCGGAGCCTCGCCCGGCGGGCCAGGGGGTGCGGCCCCGCCGGCGGGCGACGAAGTGTCGCCGGGAGCGGGGGCGGGCCCGTCGGGAAGCGCCGGCGCGCCGGACGGGGGCAAGCCCTCAGGACCGGCCTCCGGACCGACCTCAGGCGCCGATCCACTGGCGGCCTGCTGCGAGCGCGCGTAGGCCTCGATCCTGCCTTTCAGCTGATCCGCCTTCTGGCGCTGCCGCAGGGCGTCGAACCGCTTTCCCTGCCGGTCGAAGACGTCCGCGAGCTTGAGATGGGCGTCCACCTCCACCCGCGTCAGGATGCTGCTGTGCTCGTAGGCCCATTTCAGGTAGTCCTGCAGCGCCTGGGCGGCCTCCGAATGGCGGCCCAGCTTCTCGGCCGAGAGTCCGACGAGGTAGTCCACCAGCGGATAGGCCTGGCCGCCTCCAGCCAGTTCGCGCGCCTTCCGCAGCTCCGCGATCGCCTGTTCGTGGCGGCCGAGATACACCAGCGCGCGCCCGTGATGGTAGTGCGCCACCGCGACCTCGGAGTGGAGCCGCGCCGCCTGCGAGAGATACCGATCGGACTCGAAGTAGTCGTTCGAGTCGAGGTAGAAGGTCCCGAGGCTGAACAGCGCGTCGAGGTTGCCGGGGTCCTTGGCCAGGACCGACTCCCACTCCCGGACCGCGCCTTCGATGTCTTTCTTCTGCAGCAGCGCCTCGCCCGTCACCCAGCCGGAGCGCGCGCTCTCCCCCAGCCCCGCCAGCTGGCGCGCCACCTCCAGGGCGCGATCGGGATCGCCGGCCAGACCCAGGAGCGACTTCGCCAGGTTGTAGAGGAAGTCGGACTGTTCCGTGGGCGTGGCCCCGAAATTGTCGAGCAGCGGGCCGAACCCGTTCCAGGCGCCGTCGATGGCCCGGATCAGGTCGACGTTGCGGTGCACCGACAGGTTGCGCACCGACGCCACCTGCACCTCCGACCTGTCGTCGTCGTTGAGCGGGCCGTCCCCGAGCAGGCGGCGGAGCCCGTCCCCTCCGAGGCGGAGAGCCATGATGATCTCGTTGGGGCCCAGGGCCACGGCCCGTTTCAGGTCGCTGGCGACCGCGGCATTCGAGGAGGTCACGTTGCTCAACCAGCCCGCGTTGAGCTGCAGCGGACCCTCCGAGCCGATGAGGAGGATGTCGTCCCCCGTGAGTCGGAAGACGGTCACCGAGTCGAAGGCCCGGGCGAAGGTCCGCAGCAGGGTCCTCAGGCTCGCCTCGTCCGCGGCGGCGAGCGACAGACGTTGCGCCAGGAGGCCGTGCGGCTGCAGGCGCCGCCGCAGCAGGGCGTATCCTTCCTCGGTGATCAGCGCCGCCGTGTGCGGCAGCCAGGGGTCGGTGGCCGTCAGGACGATCACGTCATACCGGTCGGGCTCGGCCAGGAGCCGCGCCCGCGGGCTGTCGACGACGTTGCGCAGCCTCTTGTCGCGCAGCGGGCTCTCGGCCTCCTCGATGAACAGGGCGCCGGCCTCCTGGACCGCCGGCTCGCGCTCGACGACCGTGAGCGAGCGCACCGGGTGCCGCAGGATCGACGCCGCGGTCTCCCCCGTGAGGTAGTCGACCAGCAGGACGTTCTCCGTGGGGCCGTGCAGGAGGACGGGAATCTCTCCCGTCAGGATCTGGGTGCGCAAGTCGGCGCCGTCGTTGGCCGCCGATCGCCCGTCCAGGCTCAGGTGGTAGGTCTCGACATCCGGAATTCCGGGGGCGGTCTCCAGCGTCGCGTCAACGATCACGCAGGCCTCGGGTCCTTCGCGGAAGAAGAGCGGACCGCCTCGCTTCCGCCTCTCCTCCAGATACCGGTCGGTCGATCCGAACCGATCGGGCGCCGTGGACCCGTAACGATAGAGCCCCGCCGCCACGATGCGCGGATCCCAGGCGGCCGGAAAGACACCGAAGATCACCGCGACCGCGACTGCCGCCGCCGCCAGCGCGCGGCGCAGCCGAGGGCCGACCTGGACCTCACCCAGGAGCAGCGCCGTGCCCAGGAGGGTGACCGCGGCCGCGAGCGACAGCGTCCGCCTCAGGCCCAGGGCGGGAACCAGGAGGAGAGGCGTCACCAGCGCCGCCAGGAGCGCCCCGAGGAGGAGGGCGGACAGCGCCGATCCGGTCCTGCGGGCCGGATCCGCGCGGCCGGTCGTCCCGAGGTCCGGCAGCCCTGCCAGGACCGCTCCCTGGACGAGCGCCGCCGGGAGCACCAGCAGCAGGCAGACGATGGCCGAGAGCAAGGTCCCCAGCCCTCCGGCCGCGTACCCCGGCGCCATTTTCAGATAGAGGACCGCGAGCCAGGGCACGACGAACGCCGAGCCGTAGACCAGGAGCGCCGACAACGACGCCAGCGGAACGAAGAGCAGGGACCGCGTCGTGCCGCCCACGGCGCTCATCATCAATCCGCCGAACGCCAGGCCCAGGAGCAGCATCGCTCCCGCCACCCACGCCGTCTGCTCGGTCGGGCCGAGGACGAGCCCCAGCGTCCGGTCCCAGCCGAGGAAGGCGCACCAGATGGCGAAGCCGAAGAGGAACGTCGCCAGCCGGACGAGGCGCGCCCCTCCGGTGGCTGTGCCCGGCGCCGCCTGGCCCGAGGCCGCCACCGTACCGGCCGACGCACCGGCGGCCGCCGCGCTACCGGCCGCGTCAGCGCCGGCGAAGCGCCCCAGGAGGAACGCCGCCGAGGCTCCTATGCCCGCGAGCGCCAGAGCGATGTAGAACGACCCCTTCATCCCCAGTGAGGACAGCAGGACCGCTCCGCCGCACAGGACACCGAGAGACAGTCCCGCCGCTCCGACTCCCAGCGAGAAGCCCGGCGCGATGCCCACCCCATCCGGCCCGCCGCCGATCTGCCGCGCCAGCGCCAGAAGGAGGCGCGCCAGCAGGAACGCGGGAGGACCGAACAGGAAGAACGCCAGCACCAGGCGCAGGAAGAAGACTCCGGCCGTCTTGCCCCCGAGGAACGGCCACAGCGCGAGGTAGACCGCCCGGCCCGCCATGAACAGGACCGGGGCCAGGGAGAGCGAGAGTGCCAGCCCCGCCGCCAGGATCTCAGGCCGCGAGGCCACGCCAGCGCCGGCCCGGCCGCCTCCCGGCGCTCGCGGCAGCGCCCCCAGGACCGCCCCGATCACGATGGCGGCCGTCGCCGCCGCCGCGGACAGAGCGATCGATCCCGCGCTGAGAGAGAAAAGCCGCAGCCCCGCAGGCAACGCCGCTCCGGCGGCGGCGACCGACATCAGGCAGGCGCCCAGCAGCGCCGCCGGAACAACACCGCCCCTTTGCGGCTCGTCGGGCTCGGTCATAGGGCGCTCATTCTAAGAGAAAATGCCCTACTTCCGTGGTGGTGTCTAACGATTTCAACAAGATCCGCGAGCGGTCAGGGG
>DASRJX010000106.1:0-17807 GCA_035649235.1 Candidatus Cryosericum sp. | reverse complement strand
CGGCGGCCGCGACCGCGCGCGGGCGGCCGATCCGGGATCACCTATAATCGTCGTCTCCGGAGCTGAAGCCCATGCATCCCCGCCGACTGAAAGCCCTCCTCGCTTCCCTGCAGCGCGGTACGATCTCGACCGAGGCGGCGCTCCGTCGCCTGCGGCATCTGCCGTACGAGGACCTGGGCTTCGCCAAGATCGACAACCACCGCCACCTCCGGCGGGGCTTTCCCGAGGTGATTTACGGGGAAGGGAAGTCGGTGCCGCAGATCCTCGCCATCGTCGCGAAGATCGCCGGGCGCCGGCAGCCCGTGCTCGTGACGCGCGTCGGGAAGGAGGTGTACCGCAGCGTGCGCCGCAGGCATCGCGGGGCCCTCTTCCATCCCGAGGCGCGGATGATCACCCTGAACGTCGATGCCAGGGCGAAGCGCCGTCACGGGGTCCTGGTACTGGCGGCGGGCACGTCGGATGTGGCGGTCGCCGAGGAGGCCGCCGTGACGGCGGAGATCATGGGGAACGTCGTCGAGCGGGCCTACGACGTCGGGGTGGCCGGACTGCATCGCCTCCTCGATCAGAGGGACAGGCTCCTCGGCGCCAGGGTGATCATCGCCGTGGCAGGGATGGAGGGGGCCTTGCCGAGTGTCGTGTCGGGTCTGGTCGACGTCCCGGTGATCGGGGTGCCGACCAGCGTTGGGTACGGCACCGGCCTGAAGGGTGTTGCGGCCCTCATGGGGATGCTGAACTCCTGCTCCACCGGGCTGCTCGTGGTCAACATCGACAACGGGTTCGGCGCCGGGTATGCAGCCTCCATGATCAACCATGCACAACATAAGTAATTGAATATACAATGCTTATACATATAAATATCCCGCGATGAATTTTCCTCTCCTGGAAAGACCTGGGCTTCCGAAAGATTACCTTTCTGTCCACCCTTTCTTGACTTCCTTGTAACCGGCCCGTATATTACCCGCGAGTTGTTGAGTGGGTCTTGGTAATTCCTTGTTGAGCCACGTCTTAGCCACGGCTCAACGGCCTTTATCAAAGATCTTTCCGCGTTGGTCCGGGACAGGGCAGAGAGTCGGGACCTCTGCCGGGAACCGGTCCGCCGCGGTGTCAACGTTTAAGGGAAGGGAGGGATGTTAATGCCCCTCGTGCGGGTGCGCGAGGACGAGTCGCTCGAAAACGCGCTCCGCCGCTTCAAGAGGAAATGCGAGAAGTCGGGAGTCCTCTCGGAGCTGAAGAAGCGACAGCACTTTCTGAAGCCGAGCCAGAAAAGGAAGATCAAAGCGCTGGCCGCCAGGAAGAAGGCTCTGAAGCGGCTGGCTCAGGAACGGCGCTTCAACGACTGAAGGGCCGGCGCCCTCGGTCGCAGAGCAGGGATGATGAGGGGAGGAGGGGACCGTTCCGACGCCGTCGAGACCGTGAGGGCGGCGGCCGACCTGTACGAGGTCGTGTCGGAGTACGTCGCTCTGAAGAAGAGCGGCGCGCGCTGGCGCGGACTCTGTCCCTTCCATTCGGAAAAGACGCCATCGTTCTACGTGGATCCGGAAAAGCAGCTCTACTACTGCTTCGGCTGCAGCTCCGGCGGGGACGTCTTCAAGTTTCTCATGCTGTACGAGAAGCTCGATTTCCCCGAGACGTTGAGGTCGCTGGCCGGGCGCTACAACATCACGCTGCCGCAGACACGCGGCGGCGAGACCAGCGAGCGGCAGAAGGTCGTCGCAGTCAACAGACAGGCGCTGACCTACTTCCGCGAGCAGCTCGCGCGGCCGGCGGGTGAGAAGGCGCGGCGGTATCTGGCGTCCCGCGGGATCGAGTCCGGGGTCGCCGAGCGGTTCCTGCTGGGGTACGCCCCGGAGGGCTGGTCCGGACTGAAGGACCATCTCGGCCGGGCCTCCGGTCAGGCGCGAGAACAGCGCGAGGGTCTGGCGCTTCAGGCTGGGCTCCTGGCGCGCAAGGAGGAGACGGGAAGGACCTACGACCGGTTCCGCGATCGGGTGATCTTCCCGATCGTCAACCTGGCCGACGAGGTGATCGGCTTCGGCGGGAGGGTGCTGGGGACGGGCGAGCCGAAGTACCTGAACTCCCCCGACACGCCGGCCTTCAGCAAAGGGGAGAACCTCTACGGGCTCCCGTTCGCGAAGGAGGCGATAAGGCGCGACGGCCACGCGGTTCTGGTCGAAGGGTACATGGATGTCATCGCCCTGCAGGCGGCCGGTGTCGGCCAGGCGGTGGCGACGCTCGGCACCGGCTTCACGTCGGGGCACGTGCGGTTGCTGAAGCGGTTCACGGATCAGGTGGTGGTGAATTTCGACCCGGATGCGGCCGGGCGGCAGGCGACGCGGCGGTCGCTCGAGACGTTGCTCGAGAACGGGTTCGAGGTCCGGGTCGTTTCGCTGCCGCAGGGGAAGGACCCCGACCGGTACATACGGGACGAGGGGGTTGAGAAATACCAGCAGCGGCTCCAGGGAGCGCTGCCGTACGTGGAGTATCTGGCCCGCGAGGTGGCGGGCCGGGTCGATCTGGGCCAGGCGCGCGGCAAGGTGCAGGCGCTCAACGAGGTCCTGCCGTTCCTGGCGCGGATGGACAACCCGGTGCGCCGGGCGTCCCACGTCGAGTTGCTGGCAAGCGTGTTCGGTATCGAGGACCGGCTCGTTCTTCAGGAATTGAAGGAAGCGGTCCGCGAGCGGCGCAAGAGCGTCGGCGAGCGCAAGGTGGCGGGCGCCGGAGGTCCGAGGCTCCTGAGCGAGGCCGAGGCGGGGCTCGTCAGGGCGGTGATGGACGACGCGGAGGCGCGGTCGCAGCTGCTGCCCGAACTGGAGGAGGCCGACATGCCGGCCGGCCGGACCGCGGAGATCGTGCGGGCCGTCCGGGGGCTCTGGGAGCGGGGTGAGGAGATCACCTACCCCCGCGTCGGACAGGAGATCGGGGACGAGGCGCGCGAGGTGCTGACGCGCATCGCCGCGTCGCCCCACCCTCCCGCCACGCTCGAGGCGGGACGGGGATGTCTGGACACGCTGCGCGCGGCGCTGTTCACGCGGCAGATGACGGACATCCAGAAGAGGCTCGAGCAGAGTGGGAGCGCGGCGGAGATCAACGATTTGCTCCGCCGCAAGTTGGCGCTGAAACGGCAGATCGAGGCACTCCGTGGCGTCTCGGCCTCATAAGGAGACCCCCTTGGGCATCGAGGAGAAGTACGAAGAAGTCAGGCACCTGATCAACCTCGGTCGGGAGCGTGGCTATCTGCTCTACGACGAGGTCAACGACGTTCTCCCTGAGGACGTGCACTCCGCCGAGGACCTGGACGATATGTTCCTGCTCTTCGACTCGCTCGGCATCGAGATGGTCGATTCCGAGGAGAAGTACAAGCAGAAGGTCGAGGAGAAGTCCACGGAGAAGGAGGACGTGGAGGAGCAGAAGGTCGACCTGACGCCGGGGGCGCTGGAGAAGACCAACGATCCGGTGCGCATGTACCTGCGCGAGATGGGCACCGTGCCGCTGCTCACCCGCGAGGGCGAGGTGGAGATCGCCCGGCGCATCGAGCGCGGGGAGAAGAACGTCGTCAAGGCGCTGGCCCGCAGCAAGTACGTTGTCAGCCAGATGCTCGACTACGCGCAGCGCATCCGCGACAAGCAGATCGACATCGAGACCCTGATCACGGTGGACGACGAGGACGAGGACTTCGGAGACCGCAAGCGGCGCCAGGTGCTCGACGCCATGAACAAGATCAACCGGCTGAGCCGCAAGCTCGAGGAGCAGGAGAAGCACCTCGGCCGGCTCACCGAGGGATCGCGCCGCTGGCGCGAGGTCCGCTTCCAGCTCGCCCGCACGCGCGTCCACATCGGACGGGTCATCCTGGACATGGGGCTGGTCACCGGCAAGATCAAGGAGCTGGCCAAGAAGGTCAAGGACACGGCGGCGCGCCTCCGGGATCTCGACCGCGACATCCGGCACTACCAGAAGCGGCTCAAGGTCACGCGGGACGCGAAGCACCGCCGCGATCTGCGCGACAAGGTCCACGCCGCCGACGAGGAGATCGTGCGCATCGCGCGCGAGATGGACACCACGCCGGACGAGATCCGGCAGACCGCCGACGGCATCCGCGCCGGCGAGGCCATGGCGGGCAAGGCGAAGACCGAGCTGGTCGAGGCCAACCTGCGCCTCGTCGTGTCGATCGCCAAGAAATACACCAACCGGGGCCTGCAGTTCCTCGACCTGATCCAGGAGGGGAACATCGGGCTCATGAAGGCGGTCGACAAGTTCGAGTACAAGCGGGGCTACAAGTTCTCGACCTACGCGACCTGGTGGATCCGCCAGGCGATCACCCGCGCGATCGCCGACCAGGCGCGCACGATCCGCATCCCGGTCCACATGATCGAGACGATCAACAAGCTGATCCGGACGTCCCGCTCGCTGGTCCAGGAGATCGGCCGCGAGCCGACGCCGGAGGAGATCGCCAAGAAGATGGGGATCCCGGTGGCGAAGGTGCGCAAGGTCCTCAAGATCGCCCAGGAGCCGATCTCCCTGGAGACTCCTATCGGCGAGGAGGAGGACTCGCACCTCGGGGATTTTATCGAAGACCGCGGCGTGACATCGCCGGTCGACGCGGTCATTCAGCTCAACCTGAAGGAGCAGACTCAAAAGGTCCTGAAGACCCTGTCTCCAAGGGAGGAGATGGTCCTCAAGATGCGCTTCGGGGTCGGCGACGGAAGTGAGCACACGCTCGAGGAGGTCGGCCAGTCGTTCGCCGTCACCCGCGAGCGCATCCGCCAGATCGAGAGCAAGGCCCTCCGCAAGCTGCGGCACCCCTCGCGCAGCCAGCGCCTGCGCGCCTTCCTGGAGGGAACGGGAGGGTGACGGGGGGCCGCGCGGGGGACGACCGCGGCCCCGTGCGACCCCAGGATCCTGACCCGCCGCCGCGGCCCTGACGCAGGTCAGTGGCCGTCTTTGTCGCGCTCCTCGCGGAGAGCTTCCAGCTCCGCGACCGCCTCGAGGTCTTTTCGCCGTCCCGCCGCGCGCTTGACGCGAATCAGCCAGTCGAGATCCAGGCAGCGGAAGCTCAGCCCGCCGAGATCCAGCGTCAGCGTGTGGGGCAGGAGAGATTCATAGGTTTCGCCTCCGCTCACCTCGCCGAGCAGATCCAGGTCACCGAGGTCGGTCGTCAGGGTGAACTTCATTCCGTCGCGCAACGTTGGCTCGTCCAGCCGGAAGGGCAGCCCCCGCGGGGCGCCTCGCAGACAAGGCTTGTACGGTGCCAGGGCAGACGCCAGGCGTCGGATGTTTTCCGGAGATCGCGCATAGACGATGTCCAGGTCCTGGGTCAATCGCGCCGAACCATGGGCGACGGCCGCGACGCCGCCGACCACGACGTATTCGACCTTGCCCTGCTGGAGAGCGCCGAGCAGCTCCTCGAGGGCGGTCATCGCCTGTCGCGAGCCGCGCGGCGCCCGGCGTCCTTGACCCGCGCCGCGAAGCGGCGCAGTTCCTCCAGGCGCTCCAGGCGCTCCGCCACGGAGCGGCGGAGGTTCTCCCGCAGCAGAGTCCGATCAACGTCCTTCTTGAACGCCTCGATCACGCTGTCGGGGTCGGTAGGGAGTGTCTGACCTGCGGGCGGACCGTCCTTCGGTGACATCGAAAAAAGTATAGCACCCGGCCGGTTTGCGGAGATTCCGGACTGCGGATTCAGCGCGCGGGCGACTCTCGCGGTTCGACGTCGAGAGTCAGCCGCTCCGCGCCGCGCACGATGGTGATCGGGGTCCGCACTCCGACGTGCAGGTCGATCAGGAGCCGCTGCAGGTCGTCGATCCCGGGCGTGGGAGTGCCGCCATACTCGATGATGACGTCGCCCTCGCGAAGCCCGGCGCGATCCGCCGGACTGCTTGCCTCCACCGACACCACCAGCACGCCGCTCCCGGACGGCAGACCGTAGTGGCGCACCAGCCTCCGGTGCAGCGGCGCCGTCTGCCCGCCGACGCCGAGATAGGCGCGGCGGATCCGCCCGTCCTTGATCAGCCGGCCGGCGATGACCTTCACCGTGTTGACCGCGATCGCGAAGCAGATCCCCTGCGCCGGCAGGATCATCGCCGTGTTGACGCCAATGACCTCGCCGCGCGAGGTGACGAGAGGCCCGCCGGAGTTCCCGGGGTTCAGCGCCGCGTCGGTCTGGATGATGTTGTCGATGAGCCGGCCCGTCCCCGAGCGCAGCGACCGGCCGAGGGCGCTGACGATCCCCGCGGTCACCGTGCACTGGAAGCCGTAAGGATTGCCGATCGCGATGACGATCTGCCCCGGCCGGACACTTTGTGAATCCCCCAGCGGGGCCGCCTGCAGCCCCGGCGCCTGCGCCCTGAGCACCGCCAGGTCGGTGCCCGGGTCGTCTCCCACGAGATCCGCCGCCAGCCGCCGGCCATCGTTCAGGGTCAGGTCGATCCGCCTGCCGCCGTGCACCACGTGACTGTTGGTCAGGACGAACCCGTCCGGCGTGAAGATGAACCCCGACCCCGTCCCCCCGCGCTCCGCCCGCCGCCCCGCACCCGTCCCCTGCCCTCTCACCTCGATGTTGACCACCGCCGGCGACACGCGCTCCACCGCCCCGACCACGGCCTGCGAGTAGGCGTCGAGGAGGTCGGCGTCGGACAGTCGGTGATCCGGGACGGTCTGGTCGGACGCTGACTGGTCAACCACCGGCCGGATGAGCGGGGTTTCCGTCTCGCGGCGAATCCGTCGGATGCTGCTATGGCTCGTGGGCATGAAAGTGACTATAGCATTCGGTCACGTGCCCGCCCAGCCTTGACGCCCGAGCCTCCGACTCTATCTTGTGTCGATGGATATCGAGTGTCGGCGCGAATCCGATTCGGAGGACCTCCGTTGCTCTGGCTCCGCGGTGCGCTTCTGGCCTGGCTCGGGTTCTGGACGGTCCGGCTGACGACCGGCGCGCAGCAGGGGTGCTTCCTCGATCTCGTCAACCTCGCATTCCATGAGGCGGGGCATCTCTTCCTGACGCCGTTCGGGGAGACACTGCACTTCCTCGGAGGCACGCTGGGGCAGCTCGCGGTTCCCGCGCTGCTCGTCGTGTACTTCCTGCGCTTCAGGAGGGAGCCGTTCGCGGCGGCGGCCTGCGCCTGGTGGTTCGGCGAGAACTTCATCAACATCGCCGTCTACATGGCGGACGCGCGCGACCTGGCCCTGCCGCTCGTGGGCGGAGGGCACCACGACTGGAACACGCTCTTCTACACGTTCGGTCTGCTGAGCCAGGAGAGCGTCGCCTTCGTCTCGGCGGCGACCCACTGGACGGGGGCGGCGATCATGCTCTCGAGCCTGGCCTGGGGCGGCTACTTCCTCCTGGCGGGCCGGGTCAAGGAGCGGATCGACGCTCTCGTCGCGGACCGCGCCCCGGCCCTGCGCTACCTGCTCGAATCCGAATAACCCCCGGGATCGTCCGGCTCCGGCGCTGATGGGGTCGACGGCGGCGGCGGCGCTTGTGATGGGGGTGGCGCTGGTTCCACCGGAGCCGGTTCCGTCGGTGGCGCCTCAGCCGGCGGCTCGGGATTCGAAGTTTGCTTGGCCGACGACTCCGCGGAACCGGGTCCCTTCGATGGCGCGGGCGGTGGCGGCACCGTTGCGGGGCCCGGGGGGGTGGGCGAAGGCGGAGGCGCGGACAACGGGGTCCCGGGACCGCCGCGGCGGCTCCAGCGGTCGAAGGTGCGATAGAAAACGACGCGCAGATCGCCGCCCTCGGCGGTGTCGGCGATGGTGGAGGCCACGCCGTAGCTCGTCCGCACCGTCACGAAGGTCGACCAGGGGCCGGAGAACTCCAGGCTCAGGCCGCTGCCGGTGACGCGCTCGTAGCCGGGACCGAAATCGTCCTCGCCGTGGACCCAGCCCTGTTGCACGCCCAGGTCGAGGCGCATCGATTTCCCGAGCGGGAAGGCGTAGTCGACCTGGGCGATGAGGCCGCGGTCGAAGTGGATGCCGGAGCCGTTGAAGCCCTGCACCCGGGCGGAGCGGAAATCGCCCAGCTCGAAGCGCGAGAAGCGATCGAGCCCGCGGCCCTCGAAGCCCGACAGCCCGAGGCTGATCTTGTTGAACGCTCCGAGATACAAGGCCTTCCGGACCGCAGCACCCAGGCGCGTGAAGTCGCGCTGCCTTTCGTCGAACGACTGGTCCGGGTAGCCCCAGCGCTCCCATTGATTGCGTCGCGCGGCCTCGCCCCAGACGCTGAGGAGGTAACCTCGCCGGGCGTAATCGATGCTCAGGGTCAGCCCCCCCTCCACGTTCGTGACCGGCAGGACGAACTGGTCGTCGGGGTCCGGCCCGTCGTCGAAGTTCTGATACAGGAGGCGCGCGTCGAGGGTCGTCCTGAAGAAGTTCCCCAGCGGAAGCGACAGGCCGGCCCGCATCAGCTCGCGAAGCACCTCGATCTCGTGTCCTTGAGGGATGTCCTCCGACGTCTGGTTCTCCTCGTCGGTCTCGATGGCGTTGAACGATCCCTGGAGCGCGAGAGACATCGGGCGCCGGCCGGGCGGCGTGTCGAACACGTTGGGCTGGGTCCAGGAGAGGTCAACGTACGGGCCGGCCCAGGCCAGGTTGAACTGCGTCCCGGTGCCGCGAAAGTTGAAGTCGAAGAAGTTGACGCCGGCGAAGGGAAACGAGATGTCGCCGTCGTCGCCGACGCTGGTGCCGAACACCAGGAGCGTGTTGCGCGGCTTGTCGAGCGACTGCAGCTCCTCCACGCCACCCTTGGTGTCGAGCCGGAACAGCCCCGAGTCGGTCTCGCGGAACAGCGGCCGGCCCGACTCGTACGCCACGGAGCGGCGATTCTCGAAGCCCTCCTGGTTCGTCTGGTAGTCCGTGTAGACCGCGTTGCGCTCGACCACCAGGTTGTAGCCGAGAACGTCGAAGGTCATCTGGCCGGTCATCGACTGGGGCAGCCAGGCCTCGCCCCAGGACGTCGTGACGGGGGCGTATCGGAAGATGACCTCGTTCGAGTGCACCGGATCGGCGAGGTTGGTCTGCTTCGCCTCCATGCGGACGCGGTTGAACCGTTCCACGTCGATGAAGACCCGGCCGCTGTACAGGCTTTCGGTCGAGGGCTCCGGCTCGAACGACAGGACGTAGCACTCGCGGCCGTCGGTCTTGTCACGACCTTCGAGGCGGTAGTGGTAGCGCTCGTCGAGAGTAATGTCGAGCGGCACCTCCCCCACCTTCCCGGGCTGGATGTACGGCAGGTAAGGAGGGGACTTGCCCCGCCAGAGAGCCCCGTTCACGTACAGCGCCGTCTGCTCGTAGTCCTGCTTGCCCTCCTGGACGAAGAGGCGGTTCTCGGTGCTCAGATCGACCGACTCGTTGAGCTGGGCGAGGCGGTAATGGATCGACACCGTGGCCTTCGCCTCGTAGTGGCGCAGCCGAGCATCCTGGACGCCGCGCACCTCGCGCTCGCGGGCGATGATCTCCTCGGCGGTCAGTTCCGAGACCGCGCCGACCCGGGCCCGCTCCTTGACGGGGACGGCGGCCGCGGCCACGCGATAGCGCAGCAGAAGGTAGGCGTCGCGCAGAGGCAGCTCGGCGACGGCGCCGGCCGGAGACCCGCTCGAGATGGCGCGGGACGCTCCCGTCTCCGGCTCCAGAAGGTCGAGCGATTCGACCGGCGCGCGCAGGGTCAGGCGGACGACAGGCGAGGGCGTGCCGGCCCCGGCCGCCGCGGGGCCGGAGTGCTGTGAGCGGTAGGCCGCCATCCCGTCGCGGGACTCGGAATCGAAGAAGGTCAGGACCTCGATCGCCAGAGGGGCGATGGTCTCTCCGCCGGTCGTGGCATGACCCGGATCGAACGGCAGCGCCCCCGGAGCCGCGGCCCGCAAACCGGGCTGGAACAGGCCCCGGAGGCGCGACAGCGTCGGGGCGAGCCCGTGGGAGGAGGCAGCCCGATCGAACAGGATGACCTCGGCCCCGGCCGCGAGCCCATCGAGGCAGGCGCCGGCGGCCGAAGCCAAAGGCGACGCCTCGTCGACGACGGCGTCCGTCACCCAGACCGGCGATCGCGGGTGGTCGCGGTCGCGTACGGCGATCACCGCCTCGAGGCTCGCGAGATCCGCCGCGGCCAGCGCGTCGAGGTAGGGCGCCGCGTCCTCCGAGAACAGCGCCTCCGCCCACGGCCCGTCGGAGGCGCGGAGCGGCGGGCTCACGATGGCCGCCCGCGACCCCGAGGCGCGGATCGCCACCCGCGCGTTCTTCAGGAGGTAGGCGTATTCGCGCGCCGGGACCTGCACCGCCTCCGGCCCCAGGATCTGATAGGCGTCGACCGCATCCAGGACCCTCTGGGCGAACTCCGTGATCCGGTCCGACCAGTCGTCGATCGACTGCCATTCCAGGCCCTGGAGGCGGAGCACGATCCACAGCCCGCGCTCCCGCGCCTGCTGGAGGAGGGGCTCGAGGAGAGACGGATCCGCGATCTCGGCCGGGCCGGCTCTGACCAGGAGGACTTCGGGCGTTTCCGGAGAGTGGCTCTCTAGGCCGGCCGGGATCCCTGGTGGGGTGCCCGGGGCCTCGGCGACGGCCGACATCCCGCAGACCTGGCGGATGGCCGGCGATCGGCGGGAGGCTTGGGCCGGAGACTCCGTGGCGGGTTCTTCCACCGTCCCCATTGCAGCCCGGGGACAGGAACCGCCGCCCAACATGAGGACAATCAGGATGTAGGGAGCGCGTCGCATGCCGGCCCGTCCATCCAGGCCGTGTGCAAATCTATCACCGGTCGGCGCCCGAGGCCACTCACCGAGGGTTGACAGGGACAGTAGGGCATCATATTTTCACCCTTCGCCCCAACCTGCATCCGGCGGCCCGAAGCGGAGGAAGTATGGACTATTCGATCAGCCCCGAGGGAGAACGGTTCCCGCTTCCGACTCAGGAAGATTACCAGGGGGAATTCTCCCGGCTCGAGGCGCTGGTGGCCGCCGAGCGCGCCAAGGGGCGTGAGATCGTCGTGGTCGTCGGGGTCGGCTTCGTCGGCGCGGTCATGGCCGGCGTCATCGCCGACAGCGTCGACAGGAAGACGCGGCAGCCGGGGAAGTTCGTCATCGGCATGCAGCGTCCGAGCACCCGATCGTACTGGAAGATCCCGCTGCTCAACCGGGGGGTGACCCCCGTCACCTCGGAGGATCCGGAGGTCGAGGTCCTCATCGCCCGCTGCGTCCGGGAGAAGAAGACGCTCCATTGCACCTACACCGAGGAGGTCCTGAAGCTCGCCGACTGCGTCGTCGTCGACGTGCAGTGCGACTACCTCAAGGAAAGCCTCGGCGACCTGAAGACCGGGCACGCCGACATGGAGGCGCTCGAGAAGTCGTTCGTGTCGATCGGCCGCCTCATTCCGCCGCAGGCCCTGGTGCTGATCGAGACGACCGTCGCCCCCGGCACCACGGAGTTCATCGCCTACCCCCTCCTCAAGCAGGAGTTCGCGAAGCGCGGCCTCACCTCGTCGCCGCTTCTGGCCCACTCTTACGAGCGGGTCATGCCGGGGCGCGACTACGTGCGCTCGGTGCGCGATTTCTGGCGGGTCTGCGCCGGCGTCGACAAGGAGAGCCGGGAGCGCGTGGTGAAGTTCCTGTCGGAGGTCCTGAACGTCGAGAAGTTCCCCCTCACGGTCCTCGACCGGCCTCTGGAGAGCGAGACCTGCAAAATCGTCGAGAACTCGTATCGGGCCGCGATCCTGGCGTTCCTCGACGAGTGGAGCCACTTCGCCGAGCGCAACGGCGTCGACCTCGTCAAGGTCATCAACGCCATCAAGGTGCGGCCGACCCACAGCAACATCATCTTCCCCGGCCCGGGCATCGGCGGCTACTGCCTGCCGAAGGACGGAGGTCTGGGGATCTGGGCCAACAAGCATCTGATGGGCGGCGACGAGGATCTGTTCAAGATGACGCCGCTCGCCATCGACATCAACGACACGCGGGCGCTGCACGTGGCCGATCTGGCCCGGGACGCCTTGCGCAACATGGGGCGGGTGGTGGCCGGGTCGCGTCTCGTGGTGCTGGGGGCCGCTTACCGCGAGGACGTGGGCGACACGCGCTACTCCGGCTCGGAGCTGATCGTGCGCAAGCTGGCCGAGATGGGCGGCGACATGGCGGTGCACGATCCGTACGTCCTGCGCTGGTGGGAGTTCGAGGAGCAGAAGACCTACCCGCGGCCCGGCTATTCCTGGTCGCGCTTCTTCCGCAACCAGGAGGGGCTCAAGGCGCTGCGCGTCCAGCAGGACCTCGGGGCGGCCCTCAAGGGGGCCGACGCGGCGATCCTTGCGGTGCGCCACAAGGCCTACCTCGACCTCTCCCCCGACGAGGTGGTCCGGATGGCGGGCCGAACCCTGTGCGTCATCGACTGCTTCGGCATCCTCGACGATGCCAAGATCCGGCGTTATTTCGAGCTCGGCTGCGAGGTCAAGGGCCTCGGGCGCGGCCACATCCAGCGCATCAAGGAAGAGGTCCGAGGCCGGCGATCCTCCTGAACGCCTCGGGGTCGGTGGCCCCCTCGGTGTTCAGAACCAGCACCACCGTCCGATCCGATAGGGAGAGCCGCTCCCGGGCGCCGCGCAGGGCCTCCTCGGTCTGAAGGGCGACGAGCCCCGCGAGCCCGGCCGCACCCGACTCGCCCGCTTCGATCGGCGGATCGCCCGTGACCGCGTGGTGCAGCCGGCGCATCGCCTCCTCGGCATGGCGGTCCTCGATGCTGAAGAAAAGGTCCACCCCGCCCCGCAGCGTGGGCCACGCCGCCAGCGACACCTCCCCGCAATTGAGGCCCGCCATGATGGAGGCCTGGCGCCCGCGCGCCGGCCGCGGGCGGCCGTCGGGGGAGGCGATCGACTCGAGGAGGCAGTCGGCGTCCACCGGCTCGACGACGGCGATCGCCGGCCGGTCGCTGCTTCCGCGGTAGTGCTCGACGGCGGCGCACGCCAGAGCGCCCACGCCTCCCTGGACGATCAGGAGCCCGGGGCGCGCCAGGGACGCCATCTCGATCTGGCTGTCGGCCTCCGTGAACATGGTGCTGTAGCCCTCGGCCACGAGTCGCGGGATGGTGAGATACCCCTCGTAGCCCGTGTCGGCGATGACCTGCCAGCCGTTCCTGCCGCTCTCTTCGGCGCACTGGCGCACGGCGTCGTCGTAGGTCCCCTCGACCAGAATGACGCGCGCCCCCTCGCCGCGGATCGCCTCGACGCGCGCCGGGGCCGACCCGGCAGGAATGAAGATCGTCGCCGCGAGCCCGGCGCGCCGGGCCGCCCAGGCCACGGCGCGCCCGTGGTTGCCGTCGGTCGCCGTAGCGACGGCGGTCGGGGGTGACGTTCCCCCCGCGCGGCCATCTTCCAGGACACGATGCAGCGCCCAGGATGCCCCCAGCCCCTTGAACGCCTTCAGTCCGAAGCGGTGCGCCTCGTCCTTGACGTAGAGTCCGCCGACGCCGAGCGCCCGCGCCAGGCCGTGGCAGGAGTGCAGCGGCGTCGGGGCGTAGCCGGGGAGTGATTGGTGGAACTCCAGCACCGCCGCTCGCGACGGTGGCGCCATGGCCTCGCCTTGGCGCAGAAAGGGATTGAAGACGAACCGCATCGGGCTCACGACAAGAGATTACATGGTGATGCGGATCGTGTGGTGTCCGGATGTGGACGGAACGACCGGCCCTGACGTAGAGTCTCCGGAAGATGAGCCTGCGGCTGAAGCTCGTCCTGGCCCTCGCCTTCGCAGCGCTTCTGCCGATGGGGGTGGCCGCGGCGGTGCCCTGGCTCCAGGCCGAACGGCGGGCCGGCGAAGCGACCGCGCGGCGGCTCGACCTCATCCGACGGCAGGCGGCGATCCTGGTCGAGAGGCGGAAGGCGGAGACGGTCAGCCGCATGGACCAGGCATCGTCGGATCTCTCGACAGGACGCGCCCGCATCCAGGACCTGCTCCAGGGGCCCGTCGCGGCCGCGCGCAGCATCGTGACCGACCTCAAGGAGCGCTACGGCCTGGACCACCTCGAAGCGAGGAACGAAAGGGGCGCCGTCCTGGCGACGACGGGGCCGGAGCGCGGCGGCGCCCTGGCGCTCGAGCCCGAGGATCTGACGGACGGGGCTTTCGGGCTGCGGCGTCTGCCCGCGCCCTCCGGCGGAGAAGAGGCGCCTCTTCTGTACGTGGAGAGCCGCTCGGTGCGCGCGGGGGGCGAGGCGCTGACCCTCGTCGGGGGACTGATCGTCGGCGAGGCGTTCGTGGCCGGCGTGTCGGAGATCCTCGGCGAGCCGGCGCGCCTCGTCGGCGGACAGGCAGGCACCTCAGACCGCGATCCGGGCGTCGAACCGGCAGGCTCGCCTTCGGCCCCCGGTCAGAACGTCGTGGACGTGCCCCTCGGCGGTGCCGGCTGGATGCTGCGCGTCTCGGTGCAGCCGGAGGATGCGCGCCAAGTGCGGCGCGAGCTGCGTGCCGCGTACTCCGGCTTGGCCCCGCTCGTCCTGGGGAGCGCCCTCGTCGTCGGCCTCATCCTGGCGGAGGGGATCTCCCGGCCCATCCGCGGCCTGGTGCAGCGGGCGGAGCGGATCTCCGCCGAGCGATCGCGAGGGACCGTACGGGCGCAGGGCAGGGACGAGGTCCGGCGGCTGACGCAGTCCTTCGACCGGATGCTCCAGGCGCTCTCCGAGAGCGAGCGGCAGCGCCTGGCGGCGGAGCGGGTGGCGGCCTGGCAGGAGGTGGCCCGGCGCGTGGCCCACGAGGTCCGCAATCCTCTCTCGCCGATCAGGATGGCGGTCGAGAACCTGAAACGCACCCGGGACAAAGCCCCCGCCGAGCTGGAGCGGGCCCTGGAGGTCGAAGCGGCCACCATCCTCGAGGAGGTGGAGAGCCTGAGGCGCCTGGTGGACGAGTTCTCCCGCTTCGCGCGGCTGCCGCCGCCGGAGTGCGCTCCGTGCGACCTCCGGGCGATCGCATCGCAATCGCTGGCCCTGTTCGCCCAGCGCGTGGGGGATCTCGGCGTCGAGGTCCGGACCTCGGGCCTCGACAGGCCGCACGTGGTGCGCGCCGACGCGGAGCAGATCGGCCGGGCGCTGAAGAACATCGTCGCCAACGCCCTCGACGCGATGGAGTCGTCGCCCGACAGGCGCCTGGCGCTCGACCTGCGATCCCTTCCCACCGACGCCGGGGGCGCGCAGGGCGCCTGCGAGGAGATCGCCGTCTCCGACACCGGCCGGGGCTTCGAGCCGGACGCGCTGCGTCGCGTCTTCGAGCCGTACTTCACGACCCGAGGCGAGAGCGGCGGGAGCGGCCTCGGCATGGCGATCGCCTACCGCATCGTGACCGACCACGGGGGATCGATCGCCGCCTCCGGCGCCCCCGGCCGCGGAGCCACCATCACCCTCCGGCTGCCGGTGGACGGTCCGCCTGAGCAGCGGGGCTGACGCCATGCCGACCATCCTGATCGTCGACGACGAGAAGAACATCCGGAGCACCTTGACGCGGGCCCTGCGGCTGGAGGGCTACGCCACGGAGGAGGCGGAGAACGGCGCCGCCGCGCTGGAGCGGCTCGAGGCGGGGGACATCGACCTGGTGATCCTCGACCTGCAGATGCCGGTCCTGGACGGCCTCCAGCTGCTGGAGGCTATGGCGCAGCATGCGCGCCAGGTGCCTTCCCTCGTCCTGACGGCGCACGGGACGATCGAGAAGGCGGTGCGGGCGGTGAAGGCCGGCGCGTTCGACTTCATCGAGAAGCCGCCCTCGGTCGAGCGCATCCTGCTGGCGGTCGGCAATGCCCTGCGCTACGAAGGGCTCCGGGAGGAGAACCGGCGGCTTCAGGAGGAGGCGGGTTTGGGCGCGGGCATCCTCGGATCGTCCCTTCCAATGCGCGACCTCATGGAGACTGTCCGTCGCGTGGCGCCGACCGACGCCGGCGTCCTCCTGCTGGGCGAGAACGGCACCGGCAAGGAGCTCGTCGCGCGCGCCCTGCACGCCGGCAGCCCGCGGCAGAAACGGCCGCTCGTGACGCTGAACTGCGCCGCCATCCCGGAGACGCTGTTCGAGAGCGAGCTGTTCGGCCACGCGAAGGGGGCTTTCACCGGCGCCACGGAGGCGCGGCGCGGGAAGTTCCAGGCCGCGGACCGCGGGACGCTGTTCCTGGACGAGATCGGCGAGGTGCCGCCGGCTCTTCAGCCGAAGATGCTCCGCGCGCTGGAGTCGGGGGAGGTGGAGCGGATCGGCGGGCGCGGGCCGGAGCGCGTCGACGTGCGCGTGATCGCCGCGACCAACCGCGATCTCGAGGCCGAGGTGCGCGCCGGCCGGTTCCGGGAGGACCTGTACTACAGGCTGCTGGTGGTGCCGATCCGCGTGCCGCCACTCAGGGAAAGGGTCGAGGACGTCGAGACCCTCGCGACATCGTTCCTCCTGGCGGCCTGCCGGCGCAACCACGTCCGTCCCAAGCGCCTGGGGCCGGAGGCGCTGGCGCTGCTCCAGGCTCATCCCTGGCCGGGGAACGTGCGTGAGCTGCGCAACGCGATGGAGCGCGTGGCGATCCTGGCCGGCGGGGACGATGTCGGCCCGGCGCACGTCGGCTTCCTCGGCGGCCACGGAGAGGCCGCGGAGACGCGCGCCGCCGCCACTCCGGCGGGACCGTTCGATCTCGCGGCGGAGCTGGAGCGGCGCGAGCGGGCGATCATCCTCGCGGTCCTGGAGCGCACGCGCTGGCGCATGGCGCGCGCGGCCCGCGAGCTGAACCTGGAGCGCAGCCACCTCTATAAGAAGCTCAAGGCACTCGGAATCGAGAAACCTGCCGAGGACTGAGCCGGCCCGCCGCTCGCCGGCCCCGCCTGGCGCTTGCGGCCGCCCGGCGCGTCGTGTCCCGGGCGACACGCACCGGGCCGGCGGGCCACGCCGGGCCCGGCCGCACGCCGCTCCGACCTTCCAAACCCCTTGATTGACGGCCAATTCGGCAACCCTCCCCTGGCACAGGCTTCGCTCTCTGGGTCCTCCGACCCGGTCACCCCCTGGCGGGGATTCTCAACCGGGGCCGATCGAGGGACATCATGAACGCACACGACCGAACGAGCAGAACGCACCGGATCCTGCCGACAGCGCAGCCCGACGCCGGACCCTCCGGCGCGTGGCACGGCGCCCGAGGACTCGTCTGGGGTCTTCTGGCGACAGCGCTCCTCGTGGCCTGCGGCGGCCGCGACCGGGACCGGAAGGTGGTCGACAGTCATCCCGCCGCGACCGTGCCGACAGGGGCGCAGCCGTCGCCCGCAGAAGCTCCGCAACCCGGAACCACCGCCGCGCTGCCGGACGGGATGCAGCCCGTCACCACGATGCCTGCCGCGCCACCGACCCCAGAAGAGACGCGCCTCGCCTGGCGCGAGGGCGTCTCGCTCTACGAGTCGAGTGATTTCGATGCCGCTTCACAGCGGCTTAAAGTCGCTTCGACCGGCCGGCCGGATGACGCGTACACCCAGTACCTTTTCGGCCTCGCCCTTTGGAAATCCGGCCACCTGGAGGAGAGCGAGGCTGCGCTCCTGCGCTCCTCGCAGCTCAACGAAGGCTCGGAGAAGACGTTCGTGAACCTGGCGCGCGTCAGACTCGAGAGGAAGGATGCGCAGGGAGCGCTCGAGGCCGCCGATCGGGCGCTGACGCTGAAGCCCGGATCGGCCCAGGCGCTGCACCAGCGCGGCCGCGCCCTCGACACCTTGAACCGCGGCGACGAGGCGCGGGACACGCTGCAGCAGGCGCGCATGGCGGACCCCGAGAACGGCTACATCGCCAACACCCTGGGCTACCTCCTCCTGCGCCAGGGCCGCACCGAGGAGGCGATCGTGGAGCTGGAGTCGGCGCGCG
>DASRJX010000105.1:0-18085 GCA_035649235.1 Candidatus Cryosericum sp. | reverse complement strand
ACGCCGGTGATGATGTCGACGGACGGGCGCTGCGTCGACAGAATGAGGTGGATGCCGACGGCACGGGCCATCTGCGCCAGGCGCGTGATCGCCTCCTCCACCTCGCGGCCGGTCGTCATCATGAGATCGGCCAGCTCGTCGACCAGGATGACGATGTAGGGGAGGATCGCCGGCTTCTCCATCATGAGTCCGGGCTTCTTTGCGGCGGCCGCCGCCCCGAGGGCGTCGGTCTCGCCCGGCGTCGGCCCGGCGTTCGCGCCGCCTTCGGCCGGCGGGGCGCCCGTGCTGTCCGGGACCGCGGGCGGCGCCGCTTCGGGCTCGCGCGCTCCCGGCTTCCCGAGCTGACGCCGCATCAGCACGTTGTACTGGTCGATGCTGCGCACGCCCGCTTCCGCCAGCTGCTTGTAGCGCCGCTCCATCTCGAGCGTCGCCCAGCGCAGCGCGTTCCCGGCCTTCTTGGTGTCGGTGACCAGAGGAGTCAGGAGGTGCGGGATGTTTTCGTACACGCCCAGCTCCAGCCGCTTCGGATCGATCATGATGAACTTCACCTCCTCCGGGCTGGCCTTGTAGAGGATGGAGGTGAGGAGGGTGTTGAGGCAGACGCTCTTGCCGGAGCCCGTCGATCCGGCCACCAGCAGGTGCGGCATCCGGGCGAGATCGGCGTAGTACGGCTCCCCGTTGATCTCCTTGCCGAGGGCCAGGGTGAGGGAGGCCGGGGCGCGCTGGAACCGCTCGCTGCTCAGCATCTCGCGCAGCGAGATCGTCTCGCGCTTGCGGTTCGGCACCTCGATCCCGACCGTCGACTTCCCCGGGATGCGGTCGATGCGGATCGACTCCGCCTTGATCGCCAGGCACAGATCGTCGGACAGGGTCACGATGCGGCTGTACTTGACGCCGGCGTCCGGCTTGAACTCGAACACCGTCACCACGGGCCCCGGCTGGATGGCGATCACCTGGCCGTTGACGTCGAACTCGCGGCACTTCTCGGTGATGAGGCGCGCCGTCTCCACCAGCTCCTTCTCGTCCGCCTGCTGCTCGTGCTGTGGCGGGTTGAGCAGCGACAGCGGGGGAGGGGCGTAGCGCGGCATCGCCTCCACGAAGTCGAACTGGGGCTGCGCCGCGGCCGCCCCCTTTGAATCGGAGGCCGGGGCCTGAGCCTGCCGCGCGGCGCGGCGGGCGGTGCGCACCGGGTCCGCCGGCGTGCGTGCCGCGGCAGCTTCGGGGGTCTCAGCCAGGAGGGGGATCGGCGCCGCGGCTCGCGGCTCCGCGATCGGCTCCGCCTCCGCCTGCTCGCGAGCGACCGCTTTCTCCAGGCGCTGCCGCTGCCGCTCGGCCAGCTCCCGCCTCAGGCGCTCGCGCCGCCTCGCCTCGCGATGGCGCACCCAGGCGAGCCAGGCGGTCCGGGCGAGGCCCGCCACGCGGGCTCCCAGGGCCCGCACGCCGTCCACGAACGTCGCCCTGCCCAGGACCAGGAGGCCGAGGCCCGAGAGCGCCAGGGACACGACGAGCCCGCCCCAGCGGCCGAGCAGGCGCGCCAGGGCCAGGGCCGCCACCATGCCAATCCAGCCGCCCGCGCGGTGCGCCGGCATCGGCCCACGCTCTCCGAGCGTCAGGTCGAGGCAGGCGGTGAGAGACAGGAGGACCAGCGCGCCCCCGAGCACGCCGACGAAGGGACGGGCGGGCCGTCTCCAGAATGTGCGCCAGCCGATGAGCAGCATCAGGAAGGGGGCGCTCCACGCCGCATAGCCGAAGGTCTGATAGAGGGCCTCGGACAGGAGGGCCCCGACGATCCCGGCGAGATTGCCGACCGGCTCGCCGCGGAATTCACCCAGCCACGGCACCGGGTCGGATTCGTCGTGGGACAGGAGGCTGAGGGCGACCAGGACGGCGGACGCCATCAGCAGGATAGCGAGTCCTTCCGCCAGGACGCTGCGGGAGGCCGGGGTGTCGCGGCGGGGGGAGGTCCTGCGCCGGCGGGACGCCATACGCGGGAAATTCTACCTCACGTCTCGAGGACCGTGGGGATGATCATCGGCCGGCGGTCGAGCTGCTTGCGGAAGAAGCGCTTCAGGTCCCGCTGGATCATGGCCTTGAGCACCCCGCGGTCGGCGCGCTCCTCGGGCGTGGCCGCCTCGACCGCCCGGCGCACGACGCGCGCCGCCTCGGTCATCAGGTCCGGCCGCCCGTCCTGGAGCACGAAGCCGCGGCTGACGATCTCCGGATCCCCCGCCATGGCGCCGCTCTGCTTGTCGATCGCCACGATCGCCAGGACCACGCCCCCCTCGGAGATGTGGCGCCGGTCGCGCACCACGATCTCGTCCACCTCCTCGAAGGTGCCGTCGATGAACACCCGTCCGGCGCGGACCTTGCCGTTGAGCCCGCCCGCCTTGCCGTCGATCTCGATGACATCGCCGCTCTCGGCCAGGAGGATCCGCTCCCGGGGGAGGCCCGTCCTCTCCGCCAGGCGCGCGTGGCTGTAGAGCTGTCGGATCTCGCCGTGCACGGGGATGAAGAAGTGCGGCCGGGTGAGCGTCAGCATGATCTTCAGCTCCTCCTGGCTGGCGTGCCCCGAGACGTGGTAGGGAGGTCCGCCTCCGAACAGGACGTCTGCCCCGCGCCGGTAGATGTGATTGATGACGCGGTTGATGGAGCGTTCGTTGCCGGGGATGGCGCGCGCCGAGATCAGCACCAGGTCCCCCGGGCCGATGCTCGCCTCCCGATGGTCGTCGAGGGCGATGCGCGACAGGGCCGACATCGGCTCCCCCTGGCTGCCGGCGGCCAGGATGACGGTCTTCTGGGGGGGCAGCCGGCGCAGCTCACCCGGCTCGACGATGGTGCCGGCGGGCACCTTGAGGTGTCCCAGCTCCTGGGCCACGGAGGTGGTCGAGTTCATGCTGGCGCCGACCAGCGCCACCTTCCTCTTGTAGGTCGCGGCGTGGTCGATGACCTGTTGGAGCCGGTGCACGTTGCTCGCGAAGGTGCTGAACAGGATGCGTCCCGGTGCCTTCCGGAACAGGCCGTCGAGCGCCTCGCCCACCAGCCGCTCCGAGCCGCTGAAGCCCTCCACCTCGGCGTTGGTGCTGTCCGACAGCAACGCCAGCACCCCCTGGTCGCCGTAATAGGAGAAGGTCTGGAAGTCGAAGGTGCGGCCGTCAATCGGCGTCTGGTCCATTTTGAAGTCGGCCGAATGGATGACCGTCCCCTGGGGCGTCCCGATCGCCAGCGCGAGCGTGCCGGGAATGCTGTGGGTCACCTGGATGAACTCGATCTTGAACGGGCCCAGGGTGATCTCGTCGCGGGCCTTGACGACTTTCAGGTCGCGCTCGGCCGGCAGGCCGTGCTCGCGGAGCTTGCGGGCGGCCAGGCCGAGGGTGAAATCGCTGCCGTAGATCGGCACGCGCGCCTTGTCGTAGAGGTAGGGGAGGGCGCCGACGTGGTCCTCGTGACCGTGGGTCAGGACGATGCCCCGCACCTCGTCCGGCCGCTCAAAGACCCAGGCGAGCTCCGGGATGACCACGTTGACCCCGAGGATCTGCTCCTCGGGGAACATGACGCCGGCGTCCACCACAATGAGTTCGTGGCCGTAGCGCAGGACCGTGCAGTTGAGACCGAATTCGCCGAGTCCTCCCAGCGGCACGATCTGGAGCGGCTGGTGCGGGGTCCTGGCCGCCTCACTCCGGGAGCGCTTGGTCACCCGGCGGATTATAGCGCCCGGGCGCTCCCACCGCTGCGAGTCGTTCGGCCAGGGCGAGGAAGCCGCCCACCGGGACGACCTCCGCCCGGTGGCGGGGATCGAGGTCCGCTGCCCGGATGAGCCGCTCCGCCACGAGGCGCCCCAGGAACGGCGCCGCGGTCGTCGGGGCGGCTCCCCGGGGCAGGCGGGCGAGATTGTTGAGGAGCGTCTTGCGCCGCTGCTCGAAGGCGGTCCGCACGAGTGCTGTGAAAGCCGCGCGGTCCCGCCCGGCGGCCCCGCCCGGATCGTGCAAGGTCAGGCGGACGACCGCCGAGTCCACCTTGGGCGGGGGACGGAAGGATCCCGGCCCGAGCGTCAGGATCGACTCCACGCGGGCGAACGCCTGGCAGAGGACCGTGAGGCTGCCGTAGCTCTTGCGGCCCGGGGGGGAGGTCATTCGCTCCGCCACCTCGCGCTGCACCATGAGGAGGAGGTCCCGGATCCTTCCGTGCATCCCCAGGAGGCACAGGATGACGGCCGTGGCGATGTTGTAGGGAAGGTTGGCGATGACCCGGCCCGGATGGGTGGCGTCCACTCCCAGGCGCGTCAGGAGCGCGTCCAGGTCGTTCTCTAAAACGTCCCCCTCGACGAGGTCGAGCCGGCCCGGGTCGGCGCCCTGGCAGAGTTCCCGCCGCAGCTCGGCGGCCAGATCGGGGTCCACCTCGATCGCCAGGAGGCGTCCCACGCGGCCGACGAGGCGCCGGGTCAGCGCCCCCCGGCCGGGGCCGATCTCGAGCACCCGGTCGTCGGATTGGGGGCGGAAGGCCCGGACGATCGTCTCGCAGGCGCCCGTGTTGACCAGGAAGTGCTGGCCCCAGGCGCGGCGCGGCTTTGAGGCCTGGTCTCGCCGGACCATCGCGTGGCCCTCCGGGGCCGAGTATGGTATAAAAAGGGTCCGATCCGCACCGGGGATCGACGAGGAGTAGAGAGCCCATGGCGAGCGAGAACATCCTGACCCTGACGAACGGCAACTTCGATGAGGAGACCAAGCGGGCGGAATCGCCGATCCTGGTCGATTTCTGGGCGGAGTGGTGCGGACCGTGCCGCATGGTGGCCCCGGTCCTGGAGCAATTGGCGGCCGACTACAAAGGCAAGGCGCGGATCGGGAAGGTGAACGTGGACGAGCACAGCGGCATCGCCTCGCGCTACGGCGTCCAGAGCATCCCGACCCTGCTGTTGTTCAAGCAGGGGAAGGTCGTGGAGCAGTACATCGGCGCCACAACCCGCGAAGTCCTCACGAAGCTGCTGGACAAGCACCTCTAAGGCCGCCGTCGACTCCGCGCTGACCCCGGATCCCGGGGCACGCCTTCGCCCCGCGCGGGGACCCTTCAAAATTGACGACCTCGCCGGGGTGGTCTAGAATTCTGCCCCTTTCTGAAAAGAGAGCGCTGACACATGCTGGAGAAAACGCCGGTCATGGAACAGGATGTGCGGCAGATCAACGACAAGGTGGCGCAGGAGTCGGTCTTCGTCGAGCAGGTCCTGGGCGAAGTCCGGAAGGTGATCGTCGGGCAGAAAGCCCTCCTGGATCGGCTCCTGATAGGGCTTTTGGCGGATGGCCACCTGCTCCTGGAGGGGGTCCCCGGTCTCGCCAAGACGCTGTCGGTGAAGACCCTGGCGGACGTCATCGATGCCAAGTTCCAGCGCATCCAGTTCACGCCCGATCTCCTGCCGGCCGACCTCGTCGGCACGATGATCTTCAACCAGAAGGACGGCCAGTTCGTGCCGCGCAAGGGTCCGGTGTTCGCGAACATCATCCTGGCTGACGAGATCAACCGGGCCCCGGCCAAGGTGCAGTCGGCGCTCCTGGAGTCGATGCAGGAGCGCCAGGTGACGATCGGAGACACCACCTATCCGCTCGACCGTCCGTTCCTGGTGCTCGCGACGCAGAACCCGATCGAGCATGAGGGGACCTACCCCCTGCCCGAGGCGCAGGTCGACCGCTTCATGCTGAAGATCAAGGTGGACTACCCGACGCGGGCCGAGGAGAGGGAGATCCTCGACCGCATGACCGGCTTCCACGATCCCCAGGTCAAGAAGCTCATCCGGCCGGCGGATATCATGCGGGCCCGGGAGGTGGTCGGGCAGATCTACATCGACAACCGGATCAAGGACTACATCGTGGAGCTGGTGGTGGCGACCCGCCGGCCCGAGGAGCACAAGCTCGACATCAAGGGCCTGGTCCAGTTCGGCGCCTCGCCGCGCGCCACGGTCTTCCTGACCCTGGCCTCGAAGGCCCACGCCTTCATCCGCGGCCGCGGCTACGTGACCCCGGAGGACGTCAAGCAGATGGCGTTCGACATCCTGCGGCACCGCATCATCCTCAGCTACGAGGCCGAGGCCGAGGACGTCACCACCGAACAGATCATCCAGAGGGTGCTCGACACCATCGAGGTCCCCTGATCGCGGGACAAGGCTCCCGGGGGGTACCGCGTCGGCCGATGCTACCAGCGGAGATTCTCAGGAAGGTCCGCCGGATCGAGATCCGGACCAACCGGCTGGTCAACGAGTCCCTCGCCGGGGAGTACCACTCCGTGTTCAAGGGCCGCGGGATGGAGTTTTCCGAGGTGCGCGAGTACCAGTTCGGCGACGACATCCGCACCATCGACTGGAACGTCACCTCGCGCATGGGGCACCCCTACGTCAAGAAGCACGTCGAGGAGCGCGAGCTCACCGTCATCCTCCTGGTCGATTTCTCGGCCTCCGGCCAGTTCGGCACGCGGCGCCAGTTCAAGCGCGAGATTCAGGCTGAGATCTGCGCCCTGCTGGCGTTCTCGGCGATCAAGAACAACGACCGCGTGGGGCTCATCGCCTTCACCGACCGGATCGAGAAATTCCTGCGGCCGCGCAAGGGGAAGGACCACGTCCTGCGGGTCATCCGCGAGGTCCTCTACTTCCAGCCGGAGGGGCGCACGACCGACATCGCCATGGCGCTCGAGCACATGCAGCGCACCATCACCAAGCGCTGCGTCGTGTTCCTGATCTCCGATTTCCTGGGGGCCGACTTCTCCCGGCCGCTCCGGGTCGCGGCCCGGAAGCACGACCTGATCTCGATCACCGTGACCGACCCGCGCGAGGAGGAGCTGGCGCCGGTGGGGCTCCTCGACCTGGAGGACGCGGAGTCCGGCGACCGCGTCCTGGTGGACACCTCCGATCGTCGCACGCAGGACGCCTTCCGGCGCTGGGCGCTCGAGCGCCGCTCGGGGCGACAGTCGCTGTTCCGCTCCGTCGGCGTGGACTCGCTGGAGCTGCGCACCGACCGGCCCTACGACGTGCCGCTGGTGCGCTTCTTCCGCCAGCGGGCGCGGCGCATGTCGCGATGAGCCGGGAGGCCGAGGCGGCCCGGTCCGCCGCACCCGCCGCCGGAACCCCAGCCGCCGCCAGCGCGGCGGCGCCTGGGCGGGCCGCGGCGACGGCCGGGAAGCCGGTGACGGTCACCCTCGCCGTCGATCGCCGCGCGGTCACCGTGGGGGACCCGATCACGCTTACCCTGACGGTGCACCGGCCGAAGGCGGTCGAGGTCGTGTCGTTCGACCCCGATCGATCGCTGGATGCGCTGACGCTCCTCGATCGGAAGGAGGGATCCCCCCGGGTCCTGCCGGACGGGAGCGTGGAGGAGATCCGGACCCTCACGCTGGCCGCCTACGAGACGGGGCACAAGGAGATCCCCGCCATCGCCGTCGTCTACCGCGACACCTCGGGCCACGAGGGACGGGTCTCGACGGAGCCGGTTGGGATCGACATCGCCTCCGTCCTGACGGCGGGACAGACGGAGCCGGCAGACATCAAGCCGCCGGCGTCGATGCCGGCCCGGGCGATCTGGCCCTGGGTGGCGGCGGCCGCCCTGCTCCTGCTGGCGGCGGCCTGGCTCCTGTGGCGGCGGCGCCGTCGCGCTGCTGCGCCCGAGGCAGCCCCTGCGCCCGTGGTTCCGAAGCGGCCGGCCCACGAGATCGCCTACGAGGAGCTGGAGCGCCTCCTGGCCTCGGACCGCCTGGCGCGCGGCGCCATCAAGGAGTTCTACATCGAGCTGGCGGAGATCGTGCGGCGCTATCTCGAAGCCTGCTACGGCATCGACACGTTCGAGCGGACGACCGGGGAGATCGTGGAGGCGCTGCGGGCGGCACGCGCTGCGGTGAAGGCCATCGCCATGGCCTCCGACCTGCTCCAGGCCTGTGACCTGGTGAAGTTCGCCAAATACCGCCCGGAGTCCGAGGAGACGCGGCGCGCGGTCGAGGCGGCCTACCGCCTGGTCGACGAGACCCGGCAGGCCACGGCGCCCCAAGGTGAGATCGCGGTCGCCGCGGCGGTGGCGGGAGGACGGCGGTGAGCGGCTTCCACTTCGGCAACCCGCTGGGCGGGATCGTCGCCGCCCTGGCGCTCCTGGCGCTGGTCTGGGGGCTGTTCCGGCGCCGGCCGCGTCACGCCAGCCTGGCGTTCTCGGACACGCGCCCGTTCAAGACCATCCCCGCCGGGCGGGCGGTCCGCCTGAGGCACCTGCCGACCGCGCTGCGGCTTTTGGGGCTGCTGCTGCTGATCGTCGCCTTCGCCCAGCCCCAGCGGATGTTCCACGAGGAGGAGGTCCTGACCGAGGGGATCGACATCATGCTGGCGCTCGACGTCTCCGGCAGCATGCGCACCGAGGACTTCCGCCCCAAGAACCGGCTGGTGGTGGCCAAGGACGTCGTCGGGCAGTTCGTGCGCGGCCGGCGGAACGACCTCATCGGCCTGGTGGCCTTCGCGGCCAACGCCTACACGCGGACCCCCCTGACGCTCGACTACGGCGTCCTGCTCGATCAGCTGGAGCGCACCGAGTTCGCAACCCGCGAGGAGGACGGCACGGCCATCGGCATGGGGCTGGCCACGGCCGTCGCCCGCCTCAAGGACGCCAAGGGGAAGAGCAAGGTCGTGATCCTCCTCACCGACGGGCGGAACAACCGCGGCCAGATCGATCCGCTGACGAGCGCGCGCCTGGCCCAGGCCCTCAACATCAAGGTCTACAGCATCGGGGTCGGCAAGGAAGGGGAGGCCCCGTATCCGATCGACGATCCGCTCATGGGCCGGCGGTACATCATGGTCTCGGCGGACATCGACGAGGACACGCTGAAGGACATCGCCTCGGCCACCGGAGGGCAGTACTTCCGCGCCACCGACGCGGGCTCCCTGAAGCGGATCCTCGAACAGATCGACCGGATGGAGCGGACCGAGATCCGGGTGCGCGGCTACACGCGCCAGAGCGAGCAGTTCGCCCTCTTCCTGTACCCCGGGGCGCTGCTGATCGGGCTGGAGCTGCTCCTGGGGGCGACGATCATGCGCAGGGTGCCGTGATGCGCTTCGGAGCGCCGTTCTATCTCTGGCTGCTGCTGGCGGCGCCGGTCCTCGCGGCGCTGCTGCTGCTGGCGTTCCGCCGCCGCCGGCGCATCCTGGAGCGCTTCGGGGATCTGGCGCTTATGGAGCGCCTGGCGGGCAGCCTGAGCCTGGAGAAGCGCATCATCAAGTCGGTGCTCCTCGTCGTCGCCTCTGTCTTCCTGGTCCTGGCGCTGGCGCGGCCGCAGTGGGGGGCCAAGATCGAGACGGTGTCGCGGCGGGGCATCGACATCATCGTGGCGGTCGACACCTCGCTCAGCATGCTCGCCGAGGACATCAAGCCGAACCGTCTGGTCCAGGCGCGCGGGGCCGTCCTGTCGATGATGGATCTCCTCCAGGGGGATCGGATCGGCCTGGTGGCGTTCTCCGGCACCGCCTACGTAGCCTGCCCGCTGACGCTCGACTACTCCGCGGCGGCGATGTTCGTCGACGTCCTCGATCCCGATCTGCTCCCCGTTCCAGGGACAGCGATCGCCGCCGCCATCCGGACAGCGACCGCCGCATTCCCCGAGCAGGAGCGCCGCCACAAGGTCCTGATCCTGATCACCGATGGCGAAGACCACGAGGGGGATGTCGAGGCGGCGGCATCCGCAGCGGCCGACCAGGGGGTGATCGTCTTCGCCGTCGGGGTCGGAAGCCCCGCCGGTGTGCCGATCCCGCTGCGGAACGAGCGCGGCGAGGTGACCGGGTACAAGGATGACAAGGAGAACCGCAAGGTGACCAGCCGGCTGGGGGAGAGCGCGCTCGAGGCGGTCGCCGCCGCCACCCGGGGCAAGTACTATCGATCCACCCCGGAGGGGATTGAGCTGCGGCGGATCTACGAGGACATCGCGGCCATGGACAAGAAATCCCTCTCCTCCCGCCTGCAGACCACCTACGAGGAGCGCTTCCCGATTCCGCTGGGCGCAGCACTCCTGCTGCTGGTGCTGGAGGCGGGCCTGGGGGAGCGGCGCCGATCGGCAACCCCGGCCGGGGCGAGGCGCGAGAAGGAGGCGGCGTGATGGCTAAGAGCGTCGACATCGGCAACCAGGCCTCGGTGCGGTGGGTGGCCTGCTGCTTGCTCCTCCTGGCGCTCCCCGGGATCGCGTCCGCCGACGTGGCCACCAAGAACAACGAGGGGAACCGGCTCTACGAGCAGAAGAAGTTCGAGGAGGCGCTCAAGAGTTACACCGACGCCCAGGCGTTGCGGCCGGGGGCGCCGGAGCTGCACTACAACATCGGGAATGTCCTGTTCCGGAAGGGGGAGTTCGCCAAGGCGATCGAGGAATACCGGCGCGCCCAGTCGGCGGCCGGCCCCTCCCTCTCCGAGGCATCAGCCTTCAACCGCGGCAACGCTCACATGATGCAGGGGCAATTGCAGGAGGCGATCGGCGCCTACGTCCAGGCCCTGCGCGCCCGTCCGGACGATCAGGACGCCAAGAAGAACCTGGAGCTGGCTCTGTGGCTGCTGTAGCAGCAGCAGAAGAAACAGCAATAGCAGCCGCAGGACCAGAAGGACCAGGAGCAGGAGAAGCGCGATCCCCGGCAGCAGCCCCCTCCGCCCAAGGACTCGCAGCAGCAGGAGGAGGAGAAGAAGCCCCAGAAGCAGCCGGGCCAGATGAGCGAGGAGGAGGCGCGGCAGATCCTGGAGGCGCTGCGCGAATCCGAGAAGGACGGGGTGAAGAAGCACGCCCAGGCCAGCGCGCCGACCGACCGCCGGCCGGAGAAGGACTGGTGAGCACCAGGGGCTCGAGGGCGCTTCCGCTCCTCCTTCCGCTCGTGCTGCTGGCGGCGGCGACCTGGTCCATGGCACAGGACCAGGTGCGCGTGCGCGCCCAGGTCGATCGGACCGAGATGGGGGAAGGGGAGGATCTGCGGCTGCTGATCGAGATCGTGGGGCCGTCGCTCGACGGGGTCGGTCCCCCCGACATGGCGGTGCTGGACGACTTCCAGGTCTCCGGCGGTCCGTCGGTTTCCACCCGCTTCCAATGGATCAACGGCGTCAGCACCTCCAGCAAGACGTACGCCTACTCCATGACGCCGACCAAGACGGGGAAGGCGACCATCCCCTCCCTCGCGGTCCTGGTGCAGGGGAGGACCTACCGCACGCAGCCGATCGAGGTCGGCGTGCTGCCCAGGAGCGCGGTCCGCTCCCCCTATGGCTCGACGCCGCAGCGGCGTGTCGGACCGGGCCCGCGTGCTCCTGGCTCGACGCCGGGCGCGCCGCGCGGGAGTGCTGTGCCCGCCGCCTTGCGGATCCGCTCCGAGATCGAGCCGTCCACGGCCTATGTCGGACAGCAGGTCACGCTGAAGGTCATCCTCGCCACGCAGACCGAGGTGCTCAACATCGGCTACCAGGAGACCCCGAGCTTCCCCGGCTTCTGGACGGAGGAGATCAAGCTCCCCGACCAGCTGGAGGTCCGCAGGGTGCCGATTGACGGGGAGATGTGGAGCGAGATCACCTTGATGAAGCGGGCCCTCTTTCCCACCTCCTCCGGGCCGCTCACCGTGCCGCCGATCGGCTGGCAGATCCAGGTCCGCCGGCGCAGCTCCGATCCGCTGGAGTCGTTCTTCTTCACGCCCACCGAGACGGTCACGCGCCGCACCGAGCCGGTCACCGTGAAGGTCCTGCCGCTGCCGGCGGCGGGCCGTCCCGCCGCCTTTTCCGGGGCGGTCGGCGACTTCAGCCTGCAGGTGACCGCCGACCGCAACGCGTCGCGAGTCAACGACGCCGTGGGGCTCAAGGTGCGCGTGGCCGGCGAAGGGAGCCTCGGGGCGGTCGAGGCGCCGGAGATCGCCGAGCTGGCCGACTTCAAGCGCTTCGACCCCAAGGTCACCTCCTCCACGAACGTGCAGGGCGACCGGCTGCGATCGGAGAAGGCGTGGGATTACGTCGTGATCCCGTTAGCACCCGGGACACAGACGGTGCCGCCGGTCAACTTCTCGTACTTCGACCCGAAGGGGGCGCAGTACCGGACGATCTCCAGCCATCCCCTGTCGATCCAGGTGACGCGCGGTGACGAGACCGGATCGGCCTCGCTGCCGCTGGTGGCGCAGAGCGACGTGCGGCTGCTCCGCAGGGACATCCACTATCTCAAGCTGGCGCCCGGCGGCCTGCGCGACCACTCGCGGCCGCTGTTCCGATCGCCCCTGTTCGCCGTCCTGCTGATCCTGCCGATCGCCGCCGACCTGTCGCTCTTCACGTGGGTGCGGATGCGGGACACGTCGCCCCAGGCGGCGCGCTCGCGCCGCGAGCGCCGGGCGCGCGCCGCCGCCCGGGCCCGGCTGCGCCAGGCGCGCCGGCGCATGAAGCCGGGCAGCGCGCGCACCTTCTACGCCGCGGTGGCGCAGGCGATGACCGACTACGTGGGAGACAAGTTCGACGCCCGCGGCGCCGGCCTGACGCACCAGCGGATCGAGGAGCTGCTCGCCGCGCGGGGCGCCCCCGAGGACCTGCGGGCCGACTTCCATCGCTGCCTGGAGGCCTGCGACTTCGCCCGCTTCGCGCCATCCTCCTCCGGAGAAGAGGAGATGCGGCGCACGCTGCGGGCGGCCGAAGAGACCCTGGTCGGACTGGAGAGGAGCCTGCCGCGATGATCCCGCGGCGGAAGGGAAAGCGGGTCGTGCGCGCGGTGCTGCTGGCCATCGGCCTTCTGGCGGCGCCCCTCGGTGCCTTGCCGATCCGGGCCGGGGCCATGGAGGACCTGTTCGAGAAGGGGAACTCGGCATTCGAGGACGGCCGGTTCGAGGCGGCCGCGGGCTCCTACGAGAAGATCCTGGACGCCGGCGTCAAGGACCCGCGCGTCCTGTACAACCTCGGAAACGCCTATTTCAAGCTCGGGCGCCTGGGGGATGCCATCCTGCAGTACGAGCGGGCGCTGCGCCTGAACCCGGGGGACAAGGAGACGCGCGAGAACCTCGCCCTGGCCCTCGGGCAGATCCGCGACCGGGTCACGGAGCCGGAGCTCCAGTACCCGATCCGCGTGGTCCGCGAAACGATCGAGAGGCTGCCCCCCGATCCGCTCGCCGCCATTTTCCTGATCCTCTACACGGCGGGCGCGGCGCTCGTCGGCGGTCTCCTCGTATCGCGCTCCTGGGTGCGGCGCCGGCTCTTCGGCTACGGCGCGCTCTTCGCGGGCCTGCTGGCCGTGACCGCCGGCGTGGCCCTCCTCTACAAGGTCCGCGAATCGTCCCTGGAGGTGGCCATCGTCATGCAGGACAAGGTCGACGTGCGCAGCGGGCCGGGCCAGGAGAACACCATCCTGTTCACGGTCCACGAAGGCACCCGCATGGAGCTGCGCAACCGCCTGGAGCCCTGGATGCAGGTCAGCCTGCCGAACGGGCTGAGCGGGTGGGTCCCGTCCTCCGCGGTCGAGAAGGTGTGATCGGGCTCTACGTCCACGTTCCGTACTGCACGGTCCGGTGCAGCTACTGCTCCTTCTACCTGGTGACGCGGCGCGGCCGCGATCTCGCCGCCTACGCTCGCGCGGTGACCGCGGACATCGCCGGCGCGGCGGCCTGGTGCGCCGCCCGCAGGGAGGTGCTTTGCGGCGCGGCCGAGGTGGCCGACACCCTTCACTTCGGCGGGGGCACGCCGTCGCTGCTCGGCGCCGGGGGCGTCGCTTCGATCGTCTCCGCCGCGCGGGCGGCCTTCGGGCTCGCCCGGGGCTCCGAGATCGCCGTCGAGGCGAACCCCGAGGATCTGACGCCCGATCTCCTGGCGGGGCTCCGGGACGCGGGCGTCACGCGGCTCGCCATCGGAGTGCAGTCGCTCGACGATCGTCTCTTGAGGTTGATGCTCCGGCCGCACGACGCCTCCCGGGCCGAAGAGGCGGTGAGGTCGGCGCGGCGGGCCGGCTTCGGGAGCCTGGCCGCCGACCTCATCCTCGGCCTTCCGGGGCAGGAGGCGGACGGGGCGCTCCGGGATCTCGACACGCTCGCGGACCTCGGCGTCGACCACCTGTCGCTCTATGTCCTCGAGGTGCACGAGAAGACCCGTCTCGGGCGCGCGGTCGCCCTCGGCCGCACGTCGATCCCGCCGCCTGATGCCGTCGCCGACCTGTACGACCGGGCGGCCGATCGCCTGGCGCTTTGCGGCTTCGAGCACTACGAGATCTCCAACTTCGCGCGGCCCGGCCATCGCAGCCGGCACAACCTGAAGTACTGGACCGACGAGGAGTATCTCGGCTTCGGTCCCTCGGCGCATTCTTATTTCGGGGGGGAGCGCTGGAGCAATCCGGCCGATCTCTCGGGCTACCTGCTTCGCGGCGGCCAGGGAGTCGAGCGCGTCCCGGACCCACAGTCGCGCCTGGGACGGGGGACGGAGGCGCTCCTCGCGGGTCTACGGCTGGCGGAGGGCGTCGATCTGGAGGCGCTGCGCCGCCGGTACGACGACCGCCTGCCCGGCACGGGCGATCCGGTCGTCGCGGATCTGGCGGCGGCCGGGCTGGTCGAGACGCAGGGCGGCCGACTGAGGCTCACGCGTCGCGGCCGGCTCCTGTCGAACGAGGTCCTCGAGCGGCTGATGCCCTCCGCGTCCTGAAGTGCGGCCCCCTGCTCCCGCGCTCGAGGACAAGCGATCAGTTCACGTAGCCGAGCGAGCGCAGGCGCGCCCGATCCTCGTCGCTCAGGGATTCCTCGCCCGGAGGGAGGAGCGGGCCGGTGCCGTAATCGGCGAACTTCTTCACCTCCCGCAGCAGCCGCGCGCGGACCGGGCTGAGTGCTACACTCGAGGCGAGGTCTTTCGTCTCGCCCGGGTCCTCTTGCAGGTCGTAGATCTCGACATCCTCGCCGCCCGGCCTGGGGATGAGGATCAGCTTGTACCGCCCGTCCGAGGCCGCGGTCCACCGCCCGGCCGGACCGGGGATGCGATAGCGCGGGTTCTCCGGATGGATGAGCTGGAAGTCGCTCTCGGCCACGACCAGCGAGCGCCCTGGGGCCGGCGCGAAGCGGGCGGAGCCGGCGGACGCCGGGATCAGGAGAGGCCGCCCCTCGACGCCCTGCATCCCTGGGACTCCCACGAGCGTCAGGATGGTGGGGGCGATGTCGATGTTCATCGCCAGCGCCGGGACCCGCGCGCCCTCTGGCAGGCGACCGGGGAACCGCATCAGGAGCGGGATCCGCAGCCCGGACTCGTAGAGGAATTCTCCGTGGGCGAAGCGGTAGGCGTGCTCGCCGAGGCTCTCTCCGTGGTCGGCCGTCAGCACCAGGAGGAGAGACTCAGGGACGCGCTCCAGTCGTTTCAGGAGAACACCGACCGCGGCATCGGTCCTGGCGATCTCCCCATCGTAGAGGGCCTTGAGATGCTCCGCCTGCCGCGCCGGCACGACGTCCTCGAAGATCACCTGGCCCTTCGTCAGCCGGCCTGCGTCGAGGTCGGAATAGACGGTGAAGGGGCCTGCGAAGTCCGGGTCGAAGGTGCTGTCGAGAGGCGGCGGCGGCTCGTAGCGCCAGTGAGGATCGAGATAATGCACCCAGAGGAAGAAGCTGCCGCCTCCTGATCGGCTGTCGAGCCACGCGGAGGCGGCGGCGGTGACCTCCTCGGCCGAGTCCGCGTCCCAGCGGCGCTCGGGGTTGTCGTACCGATCGAATCCCTGCTCGAACCCCTGGCCCGGCCGCAGGAAGGTGTTGGACACCACGGCCGCCGTCTCGTAGCCCGCCTCGCTGAGGATCTCCGCCAGCGTCCGGTTGACGGCGGGCAGGCTGGAGAAGAGGCCACGCGCCCCGTGCGACCTCGGGTGACGGCCGGTCATGATGGAGCCGATCGACTGCGTGGTGCGCGGCAGGGAGGTGTAGGCCCGCTCGAAGAGGGTCGACTGCCGCGCCAGCGCGTCGATGTGCGGCGACGTCTTTCGGTCGTAGCCGTAGCAACCCAGGCGATCGGGACGCAGCGTGTCGATGGTGATCAGCACGACCGAGGGGCGGGGCGCTCTGCTGCAGGCCGAGGCGACGAGGACCAGGGCGACGGCCACGGCCAGGAGGATCGCCGGGCGGCCCGAGGGGCGGCGCGCTCGATCCTCCCGGGCGCTGCTCCGGCGGGGCCGGCGACGGGACGTCATCGGGCGTGGATTATAGCGTGGCGTCTCCGGGGGCTCATGTAGGATGGGCGGCGAACGGAGAGACGAGGCGATGGACCGCCGCATCGATTTGCGCTCCGACACCGTGACCCGTCCGACGCCGGCCATGCGGCGCGCCATGGCCGAGGCGGAGGTGGGGGACGACGTCTTCCGCGAGGACCCGACGGTGCGCCGCCTGGAGGAGATGGCGGCCGAGCGCCTGGGAAAGCCGGCGGCGCTGTTCGTGCCCTCCGGCGTCATGGGGAACCAGATCGCCGTCAAGGTCTGGACCCGGCCGGGTCAGGAGGTGATCCTCGAGGAGCGCAGCCACATCTTCAACTACGAGATGGCGATGATGGCGGCGTTCTCTGGGGTTCTGGCGCGCCCGCTGGCGGGCCGGCAGGGAGGGCTGGGCGCCGAGGACGTCCGCCGCGCCCTCCGGCCGCCGGTCTACTACGTGGCGCAGACGGGGCTCGTGAGCCTGGAGAACACCCACAACATGGCGGGCGGGCTCCTCCTCCCGAGCGCCGACGCCGAGGCGGTCTGCGCCCTGGCTCGGGAGCGCGGCATCCCGACCCACCTCGATGGCGCCCGGATTTTCAACGCTGCCGTGGCCCTCGGCTGTCCGGCCGGCGAGCTGACTCGCCCCTTCGACTCGGTGATGACCTGCCTCTCGAAAGGTCTTGGCGCTCCCGTCGGATCGGTGATCGCGGGGCCGGCCGATTTCATCGAGGAAGCGCTCAGGGTCCGCAAGCGCATGGGTGGAGGGATGCGGCAGGCCGGGGTCCTGGCGGCGGCCGGGATCGTTGCGCTCACGGATCACGTCGACCGCCTGGCCGAGGACCACGCCGTCGCGCGCCGCCTGGCCGCGCGGATCGGAGCGATCCGCGGGCTGGCGATCGATCCGGGCCGGGTGCAGACGAACATCGTGATCTTCGACGTCCTGCATCCGGGGCTCACGGCGTCGCGGGTCGAGGAGCTGTGGCGCGCCGCGGGGGTCCTGTCGCTGGTGGTCGAGGAACGGCAGGTCCGCGCCGTCACCCACTACGACGTCGGCCCGGAGGAGATCGACGCGGCGGCGGATCGGCTGGCCGCCATCGTGTCGGAAGCCTGAAAAAAAAGGCGCCGGATCCGTGGATCCGGCGCCTCGACGCGGCAGAGTCCTTCGAGGGGCTCAGGCCTCGACGATCTTGATCTTCCGCGGCTTTGCCTCCTCCGCCTTCGGCAGCACCACCTCGAGCACGCCGTCCTTGTAGCGCGCCTGGATGGCGTCGGCGGCAATCGAGACGGGCAACACGAAGCTGCGCGCGAAGGTGCCGTAGTAGCGCTCGAGCCTGTGCGCGGACTCCGTGTTGACCTCCTTCTCCTGCTTCTTCTCGCCGCGCAGGATGAGGGTGCCGTTCTCCACCTTGATGTCGATGTCCTCGGCGCGGAGGCCCGGGAGCTCGGCCCTGAGGACGAGCCTGTCGGTCTCCTCGACGATGTCGACGGGAGGGAGCCAGGCCCCGACCGCCTCGGCCGCCGAGTGCGGCGTGAAGGCGTCGTTGAGGATCCGGCTCAGGCTGCTCTGAAAGCTCATCATGTCGCGGTACGGTTCCCAACGAGTTACGCTCACCATGGTCTTGCATCCTCCTATCAGTGTTCCTGACCTGGAACGCTGGGGAATATATAACATGAGTCTATCACTGTCAAGTTTTATAAAGTTTGTTGTTAATATTTCTAACATATAGTAAATACATGTGTTAGTTAAATTGTGTTCATCCTGACTGGCTGCAAAGCCGCTCTCCTGCGCGCTCGGGAGCGTTCGAGGACCGCCGTCCGCTGCGGCCTTGATCCGGCGTCGGGCGTGCAATAGAATCCAGCCGCACGGGCTGGCGGCTCAAGGGTTTGCGGAGGAATGCCGTGGAATTCCGGCTGACCGAAGAACAGGAGTTGACCCGCCGCACCGTTCGGG
>DASRJX010000104.1:0-19544 GCA_035649235.1 Candidatus Cryosericum sp. | reverse complement strand
CGGCATCGAGAAGAACAGCGCGTCGGTCTGGCTCTCGAAATCGCGGTGCACGCTGTTCGACACGAAGGCGGTCGTGAAGAAGGTCCCGATGGCGGTCATGATCGCGAGCATCTGCAGGATGACGAACGGCGCGTTGCGGCGGACGCTGCCGATGGATCGTCCGACCGAGACGACGTCGGTGGTGATGGCCGCGAAGGTCAGGAGGAAGAAGACGACGCAGGCGATCCAGAAGAGGGGCTGCCGGACCTGGTAGCGGAACTCGAACGCGAGGATGCGCCGCAGCATCGTCAGGCGGCCTTCTCGCCGGAGGAGCGCAGGGTCGAGAAGTAGACGTCCTCGAGGCCGGGCGGCACCGTCTCGAACGAAGCGTCCGGCCGCTCGGGGGCGACGACGTGGATGGCCGTCTTGCCCGCGACCAGGCGGGTCGAGATGACGGCCCAGTCCTTCTCGTGCGCCGCCAGCTCGTCGCGCTCGACGATCTTCTTCCAGATGCGCCCGCGCAGCATGTCGATGGTCGTCCGGGGGTCGCCGGTCAGGAGGACCCGCCCGCCCGCGAGGATCGCCATCCGGCTGCACAGATCGGAGACGTCCTCGACGATGTGAGTCGACAGGATGACGACGACGTTTTCGCCGATCTCGCTCAGCATGTTGTTGAAGCGCAAGCGCTCGGCCGGATCGAGGCCGGCGGTCGGCTCGTCCACGATGATGAGCGACGGATGGCCGAGCAGCGCCTGGGCGATGCCGAAGCGCTGCTTCATGCCCCCCGAGAAGGTGCCCAGCTTCCGCTTCCGCACTTCGTACAGGTTCGTCCGCCGCAGGATCGCCTCGACCGTGTCCTTGCGCTCGCCGGCGTCGGCGATCCCCTTGAGAACCGCGAAGTGGGTCAGCATCTCGAGCGCCGACACCCTCGGATAGACCCCGAACTCCTGCGGCAGGTAGCCGAGCGTCCTCCTGACCTCGTCTTTCTGCCGCAGCACGTCGATGGCGCCCAGCCGGACATCACCGCTGTCCGGCTCCTGGAGGGTCGCGAGGGTGCGCATGAGCGTCGACTTGCCCGCCCCGTTGGGGCCCAGGAGCCCGAACATCCCGGCCGGGACGCGCAGCGAGACGTTCTTCAGCGCCTGGACGCCGTTCGGGTAGGTCTTCGTGAGGTTGTCGATGACGAGCTCGGGGCCCATGCCAGTGGCCTCCTCGGTGGCTGAGGGCGGTCGTCCGCCCGGTCCGCCCGCATGGTACTCGGCCGCAGGGCGCGGGGTTCCGGGGGAGAGAGGGGAGAGGCGGATCGACTACGGCCGATCGAGATCGTACACGAGCAGGCTGTGACCGATGATCGCCACCGGCCGCCGCCCGCGGAGCGGCGCGTAGGCGCCGCCCGGGTCGTAGGGGCCCGCCACCCAGACCGGGCTCGCGATCACGAGCCCGCGGGAGGGGAGCGGCCCTGGCCGCAGCGCGAAGGTGACGCCGTCGCCCAGGTAGTGCCGGATGCGGCGGCCGCTCGGGTCGTCTCCGAAATAGAGGAGGTGCACCGGACGATCCGGAGGGACCCGGTTCCGCTGCAGCCAGTCGCGCGCCTGCTTCAGTCCCTGGCCCCAGTCGAGGTTGCTGTCGCTGATCGCCATCCACGGGCGATCGCGCGGCAGATTGAGATAGGACAGGTAGTCGGGGTGGTAGGAGAGGGCGTGCAGGGCCGTGGCGACGAGCCCGCTCCAGGCCACGGTCCGCGCCCAGGCGGGCGGGGCGGCGTCGTCGTTTCCCCGGTCTCCGACCGCGCGCGGCTCGCCGCCCGCGCCGTCGCGGCGCGCCAGGCTGCGCACGCCGAGCAGCAGCATGAAGAGGTAGGCCGGGAGGAAATGCCGCAGACCGATGTTGACCCGGCTCTGGAGCGCGAGCCCCGTCCAGGCGACCCACGGGACGAGGAGCCCCCACTCCTCCCAGCGCGGCCGGCGCCAGGCGAGGGACGCCACGCCGAGAACCAGCACGGCGGCGATCCCGATCGGCATCTTGTAGAGCAGCAGGACCGGGAAGTAGTACCACCAGCCGGTGAGCCGCCGCTCGCCGAGCAGGAAGCCGGCATGGCCCTCGCCGGCGTGCTCGATCCCCTGCAGGAGCGCCGTCAGGTAGATCCCGCCGGGCAGGGAGCGATCGAGAACCCCGGGAACGATGGTCCGCCGACCCCAGTCATCCTGAGGTCGCGGGCGGCTGACGTCGAACAGGGTCAGCGCCCAGAGGACGACGGCGCCCGCGAGCAGCGCCGCGCCGATCGAGGCCAGACGCGCCGGGAGCGAGGCCCGCCATGCCGGCCAGCCTTCCTGCCTCAGGAGGGGCCGCACGATCCAGAACAAGGCCCCGTACGCCGCCACGACTGGCAGGAGCGCCAGCGTCGTGTGCTTCAGCAGCAGGGCGCAGGCGATGCCGGACGCCGCGGCGAACAGTCGCGCCCGGGTCGGGCGCTCGAAGAACCGCCAGGCCAGGAACGATCCGACGAGAGCGCCGCAGGCCCCGAAGGTATCGAGAGTCGCGAGCGGCGCGTGGGCCGCGAAGGTCGGCTCGGCGAGCAGCAGGGCCGTGGCGAGCCAGGCGGAGGGGAGGCCGTACAGCCGCCGGCACCAGGCGAAGGCGACGCCGATCGCCGCCAGGAAGAGGCCCGACATCCAGAGATGCGTGAGCAGGAGCGCCGGCTCCGGCTGCAGCGAATGATCGTAGAGACCGCCGGACCAGGCGGGGTTCCGGTTGGCGAGCACGAGCGGCACGGCGGCCAGCGCCTCCCCCAGCGGCGGATCGTTGAGGGGGACTCCGACCAGGCTCCTGGTCCAGAAGCGCGCCCCCCGCGACAGGTGGTACTCCTCGTCGTAGGTCTCGCTGTGGGCCAGAGCGACGAGCGCCGCGCGCGGCAGCAGCACCGCCGCCGCGACGAGAAGCGCCAGGAGGAGCTGACGGCCGGGCGGGGACGGGCCCGGAGGACGCGGCGGGCGCGGCACCTTACTTCTTGTGGCCGCCCCACAGCAGCAGACCGCCGCCGGCGGCGATGCCGACCACGCCGACCCAGTTCGGGATGTTCACACGCTCGCTCTGCTTCATGGTCACCTCGATCGGCCCGAGCTTCGCGTCGCGCTCCCGGGGGACGTTGAACCCGTGATAGACGAGGACCAGGACTCCGGCGACCAGGAACAGCACCCCCAGGACCTTCGCGACCATGTCACCCCTCCTTGTTCAACGAGTCGAGATCGTAGACCAGCATGCTGTGGCCGATGATGTCGATCGGCCTTGCTGTGCGCAAGGCGGCGTACAGGTCGTCCCGGTCGAACGGGCCCGCCACCCAGACCGGGCTCGCGATCAGGAGACCGTGGGCGGGCAGCGGGCTGCGGCCTCCCAGGAGCGTGACGCGGGCGCCGAGATAATGCGCCACCCGGCGCGGGCTGTTCGCGTCCCCGAAGTAGAGCAGGGCGATCGGCCTCCCGCGCGGCTGCGGGTGGCGGTCGATCCAGTCGCGCGCCTGCTTCAGCCCCTGCCCCCAGTCGAGGTTGCTGTCGCTGATGTCGAGCCAGACCCGGTCGCGCGGCAGGTTGAGATAGGACAGGTAGTCGGGGTGGAAGGACAGGACGTGCAGCGCCGCTGCTCCGAGCGCCGTCCAGGCGGCGGGACGCGCCCAGGTCCAAATCCCCGCCGCGACCGATCGTGCCCCGAGGAGCAGGATGAATCCGTACGCCGGCAGGAAGTGCCGCAACCCGATGTTGATCCGCGTCCCCAGCATCAGTCCGGTCCACAGAAGCATCGGCAGGACGAGCCCCCATTCCTCGAAGCGCGGCGGAAGCCTCAGGAGCGACAGGAGCGCCAGCCCCAGGACGACGGCGATGCCGATCGGCATCTTGTAGGCGAGGAGCACGGGGAAGTAGTACCACCAGCCGACTGCGCTCTTCTCGCCGAAGAGATAGGCCGCGTGCCCCCAGTCGGCGTGCCAGTTCGCCCGCACCAGGGAGCCGATGTAGATCCCGGCCGGGAGGGGCCGATCGAGGGCGCGCAGGAGCGGCGTCGGCTCCTGCTGCCAGGCGGGCGGCAGGTCGGGCCTGCCGAGGTCGAACAGCGTCAGGGTCCAGAGCGACAGGAGGAAGGCCAGGCCGGCGCACGCGAGCACCGCCAGCCGCCGCGGCAGGGCGGAGTTGATGGCTGCCGGGCGCTCCCCGGCCAGGATCGGCCGCACCACCCAGAACAGGATCGCGAAGCCGGCCGCGACCAGCGGCAGGATCACCGTCGTGTTCTTGAGGAGCATCCCCGCCGCGGCGCCGGAAGCGGCTGCCAGGATCCTGCCCCAGGACGGGCGCTCGAAGGCCCTCCAGAGAAGGTAGGAGCCGACGAGGGCGCCGCCGGCCCCGAGCATGTCCAGCGCCGCGACCGGAGTGTGGGCCGCGAAGGTCGGCTCCACCAGCAGGAGCCCGACCGCCATCCAGCCGGCGGTCGTTCCATACAGGCTCCGGCACCACGCGAAGGCGACGCCGGCGATCGGCAGGAACAGGCAGGCCCGCCAGAGGGCGACGAGGAGCAGCGCGCTCTCCGGGGAGAGCGAGTGATCGTAGAGGGCGCCCGTCCAGGCCGGGTTGCGGTTCGTCAGGACGAGAGGCAGCGCCGTCAGCGCCTCTCCGAGGGGCGGATCGCTCTGCGCCATGTCGCGCAGCGTGCCGAGAAAGAACCGCGCCCCGCGCACGAGGTGGTACTCGTCGTCGTAGCACTCGCTGTGAGCCCGCGCCACCAGCCAGGCCCTGGGGAGCGACACCAGGGCGGCGACCAGGAGCGCCAGGAGGAGGGCGCGATCGCGGCGCATGGAGCGCCATGTTACACTCGCGCCACGATCTTCATGAGCGACCGGATCCGAATCGCCACCGGAGCCCCGTGGGAGCCGGTCGTCGGCTACTCGCGGGCCGTGCGCGTCGGCCGCCACGTCCATGTGTCGGGCACGACCGCCCTCGATGCGCAGGGCCGCCTCGTCGGCCAGGGGGACGCGTACGCGCAGGCGGTGCAGACGCTCCGCAACATCGAGTCCGCCTTGGAGCGGGCGGGCGCGCGCCTGGCCGACGTCGTCAGGACGCGCATGTACGTCACCGACATCTCCCGCTGGGAGGAGGTCGGCCGGGCGCACGGAGAGTTCTTCGGGACCGTGCGGCCCGCCACCTCCATGGTGGAGGTGCGGCGGCTGATCGACCCGGAGATGCTCGTCGAGATAGAGGCCGAGGCGGTCCTGCCGCCCGGCGACGATCCGGACGGTCCCCGGGGACGATGAAGCGGCGGGTCCTCTGGCTCGGGGCCTACGCCGTGGCGATGGGCTACCTCGAAGCGGCGGTGGTCGTGTACCTCCGCTCCATCTACTACCCCGACGGCTTCACGTTCCCCCTCGCCGGCATGCCGGATCGGATGGCGCTGATCGAAGTCGCGCGCGAGGCCGCGACGATCGTCATGATCGCGGCGGTCGCCGCCCTGGCGGGCGCGGATCGCTGGGAGCGTTTCCTGTGCTTCTCGCTGGTCTTCGGCATCTGGGACATCCTCTATTATGTGTGCCTGTACGTCACCCTGGGCTGGCCGCCCACGCTCTCGACGCCCGACATCCTGTTCCTGATCCCGGTGCCCTGGGTGGCGCCGGTCCTGGCGCCGATCCTGATCAGCCTGGGGCTCGTCATCGGCGCTCTCGTCCTGCTGCGCCTGCGGGCGCGCGGGGCCGTGGTCGCCTTTCCACCCTCCCTCTGGGCCCTGGCCCTCGCGGGGGGTGCTCTGGTGCTGCTCTCGTTCACGCTCGACTCCCAGGTCGTCGTGGCGGGCGGGCAACCGCCTCCTTTCCGGTGGTGGCTGTTCGGCGCGGGCATGGGGGCCGGCGTGGCGGCGCTCCTGGCCGGGACGCTGCGGCTCCGGCGTATGATCGGTTCGGTAGCGCGGAGCCGATCGTGACCATCCCCGGGCTCCGCTGAAGGGAGTCGTCTCATGATCGAGATCGACGTCACCTACGAAGGGGACCTGCATTGCAGGCTTCGGCACGGGCCCTCCGGCGCCGAGATCGTCACCGACGCGCCGGTCGACAATCAGGGCAAGGGCGAGGCCTTCGCGCCCACCGACCTCCTCGCCGCGTCGCTCGGCTCCTGCATGATGACGATCATGGGGATCTACGCGCGGCGCCACGAGATCGACTTGCGGGGGAGCCGCGTGCACGTGCGCAAGGAGATGATCGCCGATCCCATCCGCCGCGTGAGGCGGATGGAGGTCGTCTTCGATCTCCCGGACCACGTCGACCCCGCCCGGCGCCCGGCGCTCGAGAAGGCCGCCCACGCCTGTCCCGTGGAACGCAGCCTGCACCCCGACGTGAAGGTCGAGATCCTCTTCCGTTACGGCGCCACGTGACCGCTCACGGGCAGGCGGGGGAGGGCCGCTGCGGGGCTCCGGGCGAGCCGCTGCCGAGCGGTCCCGGGCCGCAGGCATTGCGGGATCGCACGAAGTAGTAGGAGGCGTCGCCGGGCGTCGGGACGTCCGGATCCGCGAAGCTGCCGCCGATTGTCGTCGTGGCGAGGCAGGCGGCCCCCGAAAGGGACCCGTCGATCCGGGCTTGCTGCGCCGAGCCGCGCAGGATGTCGCTCGACCAGGATGGAGGGGCGCCCCCGGGCACGCTCCACGTCAGGACGGCCGTCCCTCCGCCGGTCAGGAGCAACCCGGTCAGCTCCACACCCGGCGGATCCACGGCCGTCGGATCGGCCGGCGCGCAGTCGGTCCCGTTCGGCCGCCCGTCGCCGTCCAGATCGGGGTCGCAGGCGTCACCGGCGCCGTCACCGTCGAGATCCTGCTGCGCGGCGTTGAAGGCCGACAGGCAGTTGTCGGCCGTGTCGGGAACGCCGTCGGCGTCGGCATCCGGCAGGTTGATGGTGGTGAGAGTCTTGAGGATCCAGAGATCGGGATCGAAAGCGACGGCCGTCGGGGACACGGGCACGGGCGGCAGCGCGAAGTCCTGCGCCGCGGCCAGATCCTGGACCACGAAGGTTTGCGACCCACCCGGGTAGGACACCCGCACGTCGATCGGCATCGGGAAGGGGCTCCCCGCCTGTGCCTGCTCGATCCGGACGTGGGTCACCCAGCCGGCCGGCGTGGGCGCCGCCAGCCAGCCGAACCGATAGAGCGGCTCGCCCGCCTGGAAGACCCACCGATCGAAGAAGCCGCCGAGGTCCCGTGAGGAGGCGGATTCCATCGTGAGCCTCAGATCGGCCGTTGAGGCGCTGGAGAACCGGAATGCGACGGCATAGTCCCGGAGGCCCTGGAAGAACGCCGCGTCGCCGATCACGTGGCGGAGCATGTGGAGCACCCAGGCGCCCTTGTCGTAGACCGTGTTCCCGAACAGGTCGCAGCCGGTGGCCCCGGGATCGTGGACCGTCCCGCAGAACGGCCGTGAGTCGAGGGACGTCATCCAGGCACGCAGCCCGTCCGGGCCTGCGACGCTTTCCCTCCAGAGCGCCTCGCTGTAGGTGGCGAACCCCTCGTTGAGCCAGATCTCGGGCCAATCGGACGGGCCGACGCTGTCGCCCCACCACTGGTGGGCCATCTCGTGCGCCACGATCCAGTCGTAGCGGTGATCCCCCCGGATCAGTCCGGCGCCGTAGGAGGTGCAGGTCTGGTGCTCCATGGCGCCCCCGAAGGGGAAGAGGGCATGGCCGTACTTCTCGTCCACGAACGGATACTCGCCGAAGAGCCCCGAGAAGAAGCGCAGCATCGGCACCGTGACATCGAGGTCGGTCCGGGCCGCGGCCTCCTTCTCGGGGTACACCCAGTGCTGCACCGGCATGACCGGGCCGCCGCTGACCGGCGCGTAGTAGTCGGTCCAGGTGACGTAGTTGGAGATCGCCACCGACACGAGGTAGGTGCTCATCGGGTGCGTCGATCGCCACTGAAACGTCCGGGTTCCGTCCCCCTGGGCCACCGTGCCGGTGAGGACGCCGTTGGAGACCCCGACCAGCGTCTCCGGCACGCGCAGATCCATGTCGACCAGCGCCTTGTCGGCCGGGTGGTCGATGCAGGGCCACCAGGTGGGGGCGTAGCCCGGCTCGGAGAGCGACCAGATGATCGGCGCTCCCCCCGTGGTCGGGTGCGTGTCGAAGGCAAAGGCGTAGGCGGTCAGGTCGTTCACGGCGGGAGGCGTGCCGCCGTAAGCGATCGTCAGGTCGATCACCTCCCCGGTGTCGTAGGCCCGATCGAGCATCACCTGAATCCGGTTGCCGCCCCGGGTGAACGGGAGAGGCGTGGCGCCCGTGACGATCGAGGTGACGCCCATCGCGTCATGGAGGTCGACGGGGAGGGTCGCGACATCGTCTGCGATCGCCCGCGCCTGGATGCGCACCGTCCCCTGCACGCGCCGCGTGGGTGGCGGCAGGACCTGGATGGCGATCGTGTAGCGCTCCACGTCGACGGAGGCGCCGGGCTGCAGCATCGCCTGCTCGAGGAGCCAGCGACGCCGCACCTGGTCCCCCTCGGCGCTTTTTCGGACCCTTCGCCGTTCCTCCTGCGTAGGAGGAGCGTGTGGGGCCGCCTCGCGGCCCGCGGGATCGATCCGGACCGGCCGTTCGGCGCGCGCGGATGCGGGCACCAGCACGGCGCACAGGAGCGGGAGATAGACGGCGCGGAGAAGAGCGTCCTGGCGCGTCATACGTGATCGTCGGGATCATATCGAACGACAGGTCCGGGCGACAACTGACAAAAAAACCGCGCCAAATCCCAAAAAAACGATATAATTCCCCGGGCTGACGTGGGTTCCGCGATCGTCGGGCGCGGGCCCGAACAGTGACTGCGGGGTGGTATGAACGGTCCTTCCGCAACCGCCACGACCACAGCCGACATCACGATCGCGCCTCTGGACCGGGAGGGGTCCGAAGCCCGTCGCGCGACAGTGGTGCAGGCGCGGCCGATCGCCATGCCGCCGCTGCGGCTGCTGCTGGTTTGGGGTGTGGGCTCGCTCGTCGTCGGCTCCGTGGTCGCCGGCGGCATCGCCTTCACGCGGCAGGGGATGGACCTCTGGCCGGTCCTCCTGATCAGCATCCTGTTCGCCGAGGTGGTCGGATTCACGGCGCTCCTGTCGGCCCGGGTGGTCTTCCCGCTGTTCGACCGCCTGCCCTACGCCGTCAATCTCGGGCTCCAGATCCTGACCCTGTTCTCGGGGACCCTCTTCGGCTCGGCCATGATCGTGATGTCGCAGCCCTACTTCGCCCTGGCGCGCCTCCGGGCCGTGTCGATGATCGTGCTGGTCAACGCCGTCCTGTCGGTGCTCGTCGGCATCGCGCTGCGCACCTACGACTCGATGCGCGCCCAGATCGAGAGGCAGTACCAGTCGCTGCGGCAGAGGGAGGCGATGGAGCGAGAGCTCGCCATAGCCCGCGAAGTGCAGCGCGAGCTTCTGCCCCGCGCCTGCCCCGTGGTCCCGGGGCTGCTCCTGGCGGGAGCCTGCCGGCCGGCCGTGGGGGTGGGCGGGGACTACTACGACTACCTGCAGTTCTCCGATGAGCGTCTGGGCGTCGTGATCGCCGACGTGGCCGGGAAAGGGATCTCGGCGGCGCTGCTGATGGCCGGCCTGCAGGCTTCGGTGCGCATTATCGCGGGTCCCTCGGTCGAGCCCGGCGAAGTCAACCGACGCCTGAACCAAATGCTCTACCGCTCCACCTCGAGCGCACGCTACGCCACGCTCTTCTTCGCCGTCTATGACGCGCGGCGGAGGCTATTGTCCTACAGCAACGCGGGCCACTTCCCGCAGCTGCACCTGACGGGCGAGGGCGTGGCCCGCCTGACGGCCGACGGCATCCCCCTCGGCCTGATGGAGGATGCCACCTACGGGCAGGGCCAGCGGGTCATAGCACCGGGCGATCTCCTCGCCCTCTACACCGACGGCATCGTCGAGGCCCCAAACGACGCCGGCACGGAGTTCGGCGAGGAGCGGCTCATCGCGACGCTGCAGCGGCACCGGCATCGCGATCTCGACGATCTGGTCCTGCAGGTCCTGCAGGAGCTGGAGCGCTGGACGGGCGGGGGGATGGCGCACGACGACGCCACCCTGGTCCTGATCCGCGCCACCTGACGAGGCGATGCGCCCGCGCGGCCTCCCCTTCGGCTTTCAGGTCCTGCTCTGGGCGGCGTGCAACTCCCTGGCGGGGGGTGCCGTCGGCCTGGCGGTCGGGGCGTTCCGCCAGGGCGGTCTCGAGCCGACGATCGTCCTCATCAGCATCCTGTTCGGCAACGTCATCGGCTTCACCGTCCTGCTGACGTCGACGCTCCTTCCGCCGCGGCTCCGGGAGGTGGGGCCGGTGGCGCGGGCAGCGCTGGTCGCGCTGGCGCTGCTGTCGGGAGGCGTGGCCGGGACCGTCCTCGTGTTCTCCCTCTTCCCGCTCTTCGTGCTGCGCGACGTGCGGCAGGCGTTGACGGTCAGCGCCATCAACGCCATCCTGGCGCTCGTCGTCGGCACGGTGGTGCACGTGTACGAACAGCTGCGGTGGCGTCTCGCGGAGTCCCTGCGCGAGGTCGAGGAGGTCCGGCTGCGGGAGGCTCACCTCAGGGAGCAGGCGGCGCGCGCGGAGCTGTCGGCCCTGCAGGCCCGCATCAACCCCCACTTCTTCTTCAACACCCTGAACACCATCGCGTCGCTGGTGGAGGACGACCCCCGGGCCGCGGGGGACATCGTGCAGACACTCGCCGAGCTGTTCCGTTACACGTTCAAGGTCGCGGATGCGGGGCCGGTCCCCCTTCAGGAAGAATTGGAGTTCGTCCAGCGCTGCCTGATCATCGAGCGGGCGCGGTACGGCGAGCGGCTCCGCGTCGTGCGCGATGTCGATCCTCGCTCCCTCCGGGTGCCGGTGCCGGGCCTGATCCTGCAGCCCCTGGTGGAGAACGCCGTCGGGCACGGGGTGGCGCCCCTGCGCGAGGGTGGGACCGTGCGGATCGCGGCGCGCCTGCAGGAGGGGGAGCTGTGCGTGGAGGTCTCGGACGACGGCCGCGGGCTGCCGGCCGGCCTCACCGATCCGGTGCGTGAGGGCCATGGGCTCGACAACGTGCGGCAGCGGCTGCAGACGATCTACGGGGGGAGCGGCCGGCTGGAGCTCGAGCGGGGCGCCTTGGGACGCGGCACCGTGGCCCGCATCCGCATTCCGGTCCCCCACGATCAGCCGGCGAGGGCCGACGAGACGGAGGCGCCGCGGGCCGCCGTGCCGGCGCCCGCCCCCGCCGGGCGGCGATGAGCGGGCCGGCGAGGATGCGCGTCGTGATCGTCGACGACGAGAAGCCGGCGCGGGATCGGCTGCGCCGCCTCCTGAACGAGCATGCCGACTGCGAGCTGGCCGGAGAGGCCGGAGACGCGGCCGCGGCCGTGGCCCTCATCGAGAAGGAGCGTCCCGATCTCTGCTTCCTCGACGTCCAGATGCCGGAGGGGAACGGCTTCGAAGTCCTGCGGCGGGTGCGGCATCAGCCGCGCGTCATCTTCACCACGGCGTACGACCGGTACGCGGTCCCGGCCTTCGAGGTCAAGTCGCTCGACTATCTCCTGAAGCCGTTCAGCCGCGAGCGCTTCGCGGCGGCGCTCGACCGGGCGCGCGAGGCCCTGCGCCAGGGCACAGCACCTCCGTCGGCGGAGATCCTGAGGCTCCTGGAGGAGATCCGGGCCGGCCTCGCGAAGCCCGAGGCGATGACGCCTGCAGCCCCCGCCTCTCCTGGCCCCACAGGCCCGGCCCCGATGGCGGGCCCCGGTTTCGGGTCGGTGGCGCCGCTCCGCATCCCGGTCCGGCGGGCCAGCAAGATCGTTCTCCTCGACCCGGCCGAGATCCTCTGGTTCGAAGCCGAGGAGACGATCGTCTTCGCCCGAACGGCCGATGCCCGGCTCCTGGTCGAGCGCACTCTCAACGAGCTCGAGGCGCAGCTCGGATCGGGCTTCTTCCGCGCCCACCGCTCCTGCCTCGTGAACGTGTCGTGGATCGCCGAGATCCTCCCCGGGGAGGGAGGCCTGGCCCGGCTGGTGCTCAAGGACGCGAACCGGACGGTTCTGCCGGTGTCCCGCCGCCAGGCCCGGCTGCTGCGAGACCTCATCCCCTGGTAGCCCGCCGCCGCTCATCCGGCCCCAGCGACCGCTCATCGGCCCGACCGGCCGCTGGCCCGAATCGGCTTGTCCGTGGCGTCCGGCCAGCGTATTCATCCGCATTGGAGGGATCGAGCATGCTCACCTCGAGACGAGTGACCCTGGCGGCGGGCCTGGTGACGGCGCTCGCCATGGGCGTCGGGCTGCCGATCCAGGCGGCGGCCGAGAAGCGGCCGAAGTCGGCGCCGAACGAGGCTCCGGCACCGCCCGCTCCGCCCCCGATTCCGGAATCGGTCCAGCATCCCGACATACCTCCGATCCCGAAGCCGCCGAAGCCCCCGACGACGACGCCACGCTACAACCTCAAGAAAGGGGAGTCGCACAAGGGGGACCTCTACTTCTTCTCGGATACGGTCACCATCGCGGGGACGCAGGAGGGCGACCTCATCATCTTCTCGCGCACCCTGGACGTGCCGGGCACGGTGACGGGCGACGTGATGGCAACGGTCGAGTCGGCCGATCTGTCCGGCACCATGGGCGACACCGTTCGGGTCTTCTGCAAGGACCTCCGCGTCAGCGGCACGATCGAAGGGGATCTCGTGGCGATGTGCGCCACGGTCAACGTGGAGAAGGGCTCCCGCGTCATGGGCGACCTGAGCGCCAAGGGAGCCAGCATCGACCTGCACGGCGACGTGGACGGCGAGGTGGAAGCGATGGGGGGCGAGGTGAGGCTCTCCGGGACCGTCGGCGGGGACGCCGAGGTCAAGGCCGACGTTGTCGAGATCGAGCCCGGGACGCGGATCAAGGGGGACCTCTCCTACACCTCCCGCTCGCGGGTGGAGATCGACGACCACGACGCGGTCGGCGGCGAGGTGATCTACACGCCCGGGAAGAAGAAGCCGCCCGTCAGCACGGGAGGGTTCTTCAAGTGGTTCTTGTTCATGGCCACCGCCTTCCTCTCCGGGCTCGGGGCCCTCGCCATCTTCAGGAAGAACGCGTCGGCGATCGTCGGGGCGGTCCGGGGGGACGGCCTGCGCAGCGCGGGCATCGGCTTCATCACGACGATCGTCGTCCCGGTGGCGGCGTTGCTGTCCTGCATCCTGATCATCACCATCCCTGCTGCGATTCTCGCCATGCTGGCTTTCTGCCTGACCCTCTATCTCTCCCAGGTCCCGGTGGCGGTCTGGCTGGGCGAGTCGGTCCTGAGGCGTCTGGGCCGGGCGAACGCTTCACCTTTCCTGGCGCTCGCCCTCGGGATGCCGCTGATGTACGTCGTCTTCAGCATCCCGTTCATCGGCAAGGTCGCGCTGTTCGCCGTGATCTTCACCGGATTTGGAGCGATCGTGATCACGCTGTGGGCATCCCATCAGGCGCGACGCGCCGGCGGCGCCCCCCTGGCTCCGCCGCCCGTCGCTACCGCTGCGGTTTGAGAGGAGGGCTGCGATGAACGGTCGCCTATTGTTCGCGCTGGCCATCGTGCTGTTGATCGCGTTCATCCTTTAGGTACACCCGGCGGCGGGGGGCGAGTGGTCCCGGGTCCTCCGCCGCAGGGGTGCTTGACGGGGCGGGGTGGGGCGGGAGAGAGTGGTCCCGTGACCCGCGGTCGATGCTTCCTCCGAGCTGTTCCCGTCCACGCAGCCGTGGCTTTTCTGGCCCTCGCGACCCCGGCGGGTGCGGCGACGGAGGAGGTCGCCGTGCTGCGGGCGCCACAAGGGGAGATCGTCTGGCGTTTCCTGCCGCGTGAGGCCCCGGAGCACGTCACCTACATCAAGCACCTCATCAAGAGCGGCTTCTACGACGGCACCACCTTCCATCGCGTGATCCCGCACTTCGTCGTGCAGGGGGGCGATCCGAACTCCAGGAACGACGACCGGGCCGACGACGGGGAGGGTTCAGCGGACCGCCGGCTCAAGGCCGAGTTCAGCCAGAGGCTGCACTATCGTCCCGGAACGGTCGGCCTCGCCCGCGACGCCGACCCCGATTCCGGCTCCTGCCAGTTCTTCATCGCTCTCGAGAACATCCCCCGCCTGGACGGTCGCTACACGATCTTCGGCGAGGTGATCTCGGGGCTCGAGGTGGCACGGGGCATCGCCGCCCTGCCGCGCGATCTCAACGACAATCCGCTGCAGCCCGTGAAGGTCTCGATCCGCTTGGAGAAGAGGCCCGTGCCCGACGCGATCGTGTCGCTTTCGCCCGGCCGGACCGGCTCCGGCGAGGTCCTGACCGGTCCCGGAAAGCCGAGACCGTACGACCCGAAGAACCGCCTCTTCCATCCCCCCGAGCGGCCGACCGCGTCCGGGCCTGCCGTCCAGGCGGCCGGAAGCGCGCGGCTCGACCTCGCGATCGGCGAGGAGGGGAAGGTGCTCGACGTCCGCTTCAAGGATCCCATGACGGCGGACGCCGATCGGCTGCTGGCCCTGGCTCTGGGATGGACGTTCGCGCCGGCCACTTACGACGGGAGGCCGCAGAAGGTCCGATTCGAGATCGATGCGGATGGCGCGAACTTCGGGCCCCCCACGGGCGGAGGGGCCCCCGTCGACCTGGAGGACGCGATGGCCGGGCTCGCAACAACGCCGGACAAGGCCGGACGGGTGAGACCTCCGCGACCGGCCCTGAGGGTCGCGCTTCCGGAGGGAGCCAAGACGCCGGCGCTGCCGGCGCGGCTGAGGCTCACGATCGACGCGAGCGGCGGCGTGACCGACGTCTCCCTGCAGTCATCCTGCGGCGACGCGGCACTCGACGCCGCCGCGATCGAGGCGGCCAGAGCACTCGCTCTCGAACCGGCCCGGCGCGACGCCTCGGGGGGGAAGGAGCCCGAGCCTTTGGCCGTCTACCTCGACCTGACGGCGTCGTTCGTCGTCGCGAAGTGACCCGGCCGCGGCCCGGCAGCCTTCAGCGGCCGCCCCCGGTCGCCGCCCGCGCCGTCTTCCTGTTGGACCCGGAGAAATAGCGCAGGAGGCCGTCCACGTAGGCCTCCGCCACCTTCTGGCGATAGCCCGGATCGGCCAGCCTGCGGCTGTCGGGCGGGTTGCTGAGGTTGGCGACCTCGATCAGGACCTCGACCGGCACGATGTTGCAGCGCAGCACGGCCGGCACCCACGACCGGCCGCGACGTATGATCCGCTCGCGCACGGGCTGGTAGGGATGGACGGCGACGCCGTTCGCTCGGAACGCGTCGACCAGGTTGGCGGCGAACTGGCGTGACAGGCCCTCCGACCGCTCGCGTTCGTCGCGCGTGAAGGCGACGTAGGGCTCCTCGCGGACCTCGCGGTAGCGCGCGTACACCGCGCCCGAGTGACCGTAGCGGCCGCGCCGGAACTCCTCCCCCGGAACGTAGACCATGGCCCCCGCGAGCGACGGGTGCCGCGCGTCCGCGTGCAGGCTCGTGAAGACGATCTTGAGCGGATCGAACCCCTCCTTCACCATCTGGCGGAAGTAGGCGTTCGACAGGTACCAGCGCAGGTTGACGCTCGGGGCCCGCCCGGTCAGGTCGAACGGCGGATTGGTCAGCAGCACCTCGGCGCGGCTGCGCGGCAGGCGATCGGTGTCGCGGATCTGGAAGCCCTCCTTGCGGTCCCTGATGATGGGCAGGATGCGCGCGCCCGTCGTCTGCCCCAGGAGCGCCCGGATGCGGCAGAGGATGTCGTAGACGTAGTCGTGCTCCCACACTCCGTTGTGGGAGGCGCCGACGTCGCGCCCGCCGTGGCCGGCGTCCAGGATCACGGCGACCCCCTGCAGGCCGCGGCTCGTGGCCATGTTGGTGTACCGGGCCACCTCGGCGTGCTGGCGCTCCCACGCCTGTCGTCGCGGGTCTCCGGGAGGCAGGTATTCGGGGAGCAGATCGTCGAGCGGGATCCGGACCTTGAATCCTATCGGGATGTTCGTCACGTTCTCGATGCGGCTGCGCTGCGCGACCTTCGCCGCGAGTTCGTTCACCTCCTGCACGTCGATCCGGCCGGTGAAGCGGACCACGACGGCGGAATAGATGGCCTCGCCCCGCTTGAGCGGGTAGGCGGCGTAGCGACCGGCGTCGTCCTGGCCATAGGTCAGGTCGCCGGCCCCTTCCGCGACGGGCGGCGGCACGAGCGGAGCGGGCGGACCGGGCGGACCGGGAATCGGCCCTTCCACTTCGGGTTCGCCCGTCGCCGGAGCCTCGGTGAAGTCGTCCTCCGGCTCGACCGGGGCCTGCGAATCGGTGGAGGCCGGGGGCCCGGCGTCGTCGCGCGGTGCCGGACCCTGGGGCGCCGCGGCCTCGAGCGGCGGCAATTCCTGAAGCCGTTCGGAGGATTCGCCCGCGGCCGCGATCCGACTCGGGGCCACCCCTGTGCTTTTCGCGAAGGCGGCGTGCAGGATCGGCCCCGGCACCAGGATCTCCTGCGCCGGAAGGAGGCGCTTGCCCGCGGCCGAGTTGAGGCTGCCGAGAAGCGTGGCGTTCTCGGGTCCCGGCGTGTAGAGACGCGCCAGGAGCCGTACGCTCTCGCTCTGCGCCGGCAGGCGCCCGGCGCCGACGCGGTGCAGCCAGCCGTCGTCGCGCGGCACATCCGCGGGGAACAGATCGCGGGCCACCTTGTATCGGTAGGTGTCGTTGAGATCGGCGACGTGGATGCGCAGGGGCCGTCCGGGAGCCGGGAAGGCCGCTCCGTAGGACTTGCGCAGCGCCGCGGCGCGTGCCGGCGACAGAAGGTACTGGCCCAGCCAGGAGTCGGTCGCGCCGCGATCCGGCACCGTCACCTCGAGCACCAGGTCGTCGGGCGGATTCAGGACCACCTTCTCACCGGCGGCGAGGCGGTCGGCAACCTCCCTGTCGCGAGCCCGCTTCCCGGGAGCGCCGCCGGGAGGCGCCGGACGGTCGAGCCGCTCCGCCGGCTTCGCGTCCGAGGCGCTCCTGCCGGTGGCCAGTCTCGACGCCGCAGCGGGGCCGCCGCCGGCGGCCGCCACGAGCGCGGCGCAGGCCAACACGGCCCCGAGGATCAGGAAGGGGGACGAATGTCCGCGGCCGCCGGTCGTCACGGCAAAGCTTCGGAGGCGGTCTCTTCCGGCAGCCGCGGCCGCTGCGCCCCGAAGCCGATCTCGGGCTCCAGGACGGCCGCCAGGCGCAGCACCGTGGCTTCGTCGAAAGGCCGGCCGACGATCTGCAGGCCGATGGGCAGCCTTTCCCGAGTCAGGCCGCAGGGCATCGAGAGGCCGGGGAGGCCCGCCAGGTTCAACGTGACGGTAAAGATGTCCGAGAGGTACATGGCGAGCGGGTCATCGACGCGCTCGCCGATCCGGAAGGCGGCGGAGGGGCTGGTCGGCGTGACGATGACGTCGACGTTCCGGAATGCCGCATCGAAATCGCGCCGGATCAGCGTGCGGACCCTCTGGGCCCTGAGGTAGTAGGCGTCGTAGTAGCCGGACGACAGCACGTAGGTCCCCAGCATGATGCGGCGCTTCACCTCCGCCCCGAAGCCGCGGCTGCGTGAGGCGACGTACAGCGAGGCCAGATCGTGCGCCTCCTGGGCGCGGGAGCCGTACCGCACGCCGTCGTAGCGCGCCAGATTGCTGCTCGCCTCCGCGGTCGCGAGGATGTAGTAGGTCGGGATGGCGTAGTCGGTATGCGGCAGCGAGATCTCCTCCACGGTCGCTCCCAGCCGCCCGGCCGCCGCCAGGGCGGCGCGCACCGCCTCGTACACCTCGCGATCGAGACCCTGTGGGAAGTATTCGCGCGGCACGCCGATGCGCAGGCCGCCGGCGCCCAGGGCCGCGGCGGCCCGGTAGTCCGGCACCGGCTGCCTGGCGGACGTGGCGTCCTGGGGATCGTGCCCCGCGATGACCTGCAGGACTTCCGTGACGTCCTCGACCGAGTTGCCGAACGGCCCGGCCTGATCGAGGGAGGAGGCGAACGCCACCAGGCCGTAGCGGGAGACGCGGCCGTAGGTCGGCTTCATCCCCACCACGCCGCACAGCGCGGCCGGCTGCCGGATCGACCCGCCGGTGTCGGTCCCGATGGCGGCGACCACTTCGTCGGCCGCCACCGCGGCCGCGGAGCCGCCGCTCGATCCTCCCGGGACCCGCCCCAGGTCCCAGGGGTTGCGCGTCACCTGGTAGGCCGAGTTCTCGGTGGAGGAGCCCATGGCGAACTCGTCCATGTTGGTCTTGCCGACCAGAACCGCGCCCGCGGCGCGCAGGCGCGCCACGCACGTCGCGTCGAACGGCGGGACGAACCCCTCCAGGATGCGAGAGCCGCACGCCGTCCCCAGCCCGCGGGTGCACAGGACGTCCTTGATTGCGATCGGAACCCCCGCCAGCGGGCCGAGCGTCCGGCCTGACTTGCGATCGCGATCGATCGATGCGGCGGCCTCCCGCGCTCCCGCCTCGTCGACGCGCACGAAGGCGGCGAGGCGTCGATCGACCTCCGCAATGCGCCGCAGGCTCGCTTCCGCCACGTCAGCGGCGGTCAGCTCGCCCGCCGCGATGCGATCGCGAAGGGCGCGGACGCCGAGGCGCGACGGGGCGTTCACCCGATCACCCTCGGCACCTTGAAGAGGCCACGGCCGGACTCCGGGGCGTTCGCCAGGGCCGCGTCGCGGTCGAGCGAGGGCCCGAGGGCGTCGTCCCGCATCTCGGAGGAGCCGCCCGCGTGCGAGGTCGGCTCGACCTCCCGGGTGTCGAGCCGATCGAGCTGGGCCACGTAGTCGAGGATCGCGCCGAGCTGGCGGGTGAAGCGCTCCTGCTCCTCCTCGCCGAACTCGAGGTTGGCCAGTTTGGCGATGTGACGGACTTCCTCGCGCGTGATCGCCATGCGGGCTCTCCCGGCGACGCGGCGCGCGGGGTCCCGGGGCGGGAGGCGGCGCGACGACCGGAGGCGGAAGTATACCCCCTCCCGCGCCACCCCCGTGGTAGCCTCACGGCGGTGAGCGCTTCCCCGGTCTCCTGCGGCGTCGCCAGCAGCCGATTGCTGTGCGCGCTCTCCCTTCTCCTCTGCGCGGCCGGCCCCGGTCTTCCTGCCGCGTCCCCGGCGTCTCCCGCCACCGGGACGAAGTCCGACCCGAACGCCCATGATTTCGCCGCGGTGCACCTCGTCATCGAGACGTTCGCTATAGACGGGAAGGGCACGCGGCTCGTCGACACGGACGAGGCCGATCTGCTGCTGGGCTCGGCGGGCGTGCTGGAGAAGCAGATCCAGCTGGCGGGTCGCGGACTGTCGCGGCGGAAAGAGACCGTGAGGCTCAAGGCCCGGGTGACGCCCCTGCCGCCGCCTCCCGGTGCCGCCTGCTCGGTCCAGCTCGACCTCGAGGCCAGGACGGGAACCGCGAGTGCCGCCGGGCGCGATGGGTCGTCGCCACCCGAGACCGAGTCGGCCACGCTGACCTTGCGGCCAGGGGAGGAGCGACTGGTCGAGGCCTACGCCTCGGCGATCACGGAGGCGCGGGTGGCCCTGAAGGTGCGGTGCCGGCCGGCGGTCACCGAGGCGTCGGGGGAGGAGGCGACGCACCTCGTG
>DASRJX010000103.1:0-14896 GCA_035649235.1 Candidatus Cryosericum sp. | reverse complement strand
GTCCTTCTGGGCCTTCGGCTGGGTCGCAGCGGCCGTCATCGCCGACGTGCTGGCGCGGTCCGCAGCAGGCCGCGGCGCCACGTTTCCCTGGAGGTGGGCCTTCTTCGTCGGCGCCCTGCCGGCGCTCTACGTGTTCGTGTTGCGGCGATCCCTGCCGGAGTCGCCGCGCTTTCTGATGGCCCGGGGACGGGCGGCCGAAGCGGAACAGGTCGTGCGGCAGGTCGAGGCGGGATCGGGCTGCGAGCCGGGACCGGCGCTCACGCCCGAGCCGGCCGAGGCAGAGGCAAGGATGCGCGACCTGTTCTCGGGCCCCCTGCGGCGGCGCACGGTGATGCTCTGGGCCCTGTGGTACGCGATGGCCTTCTCCTACTATGGCATGTTCATCTGGCTGCCGACGCTTCTGGTCGGACGCGGCTATCCCGAGGTGCAATCGTTCCGGTTCACTCTCTACATCACGCTCGCGCAGATCCCCGGCTATTTCGCCGCCGCGTGGCTGGTGGAGAAGGTGGGGCGGAAGCGGACGCTCGTTCCGTTCATGGTCCTGTGCGCCGCCGCCTCCTGGCGCTTCGGCGTGGCCGCGGGCCCGCGCGAGCTCCTGCTGTGGGGGTGTCTGGTGTCGTTCTTCAATCTGGGCGCCTGGGGGGTGACCTACGGCTACACGCCGGAGCTCTACCCGACGCGCCTGCGCGGGACCGGCACCGGATCGGCCGCCGCGTTCGGCCGGATCGGCGGCATCCTGGCGCCGCTGGCCGTCGGCTGGCTCCTCGTCCCGGGGGGCGCCGCTGCCTCGGGCGCGGCCGCGGCCGACACGGGCTTCACCGCCGTGTTCGCCATGTTCGCGGCCGTCCTCGTGGCCGGTGCGGGAGCCGTCCTGCTGCTCGGCGAGGAGACGCGTGGGCGGACGCTCGAGGAGATCTCCGGATGAGGCCCGCTCCCCGGAGGGCTCTCCGATGACGTACGAGCAGGCGATCGCCTGGCTCGAGTCGCTCGAGTCGCTCGGCATCCAGCCGGGGCTGGAGCGAATCACCGGGCTCCTGTCTCGGATCGGCAACCCGCAGCGGGATTTCCCCTCCGTGCTCGTCGCCGGCACCAACGGCAAGGGGTCGGTCGTCGCCCTCCTGGCCTCTATCCTGCGCGAGGCCGGCTGGACGCCGGGCGTGTACACATCGCCCCACCTGGTCCACTTCGAGGAGCGCATCCGCGTCGGCGGCGTCTCGATCCCTCCCGCCGACCTGGCGGCGCTGACGCGCGAGGTGGCCGACGGCGTCGCGGCGCACCGCAGGGCCGGCGGCGCACCGCCGACCTACTTCGAGGCGACGACGGCGCTGGCCTTCCTCCACTTCAGCCGGCGCCGCGTCCCTATAGCCGTGCTCGAAGTGGGCATGGGGGGCCGCTACGACGCCACCAATATCGTGACGCCCCGGGTCTGCGCCATCACCCCCGTGTCGCTCGACCACACGGCGTGGCTCGGCGGCACCGTCTCCGAGATCGCGCTGCAGAAAGCAGGCATCCTGAAACCCGGCGTCCTGGCGGCCGTGTCGCGCCAGGAGCCGCAGGCCCTGGAGGTGATCCGCGCCGAGGCGGCCCGCGTCGGCGCGCCGCTCGTCGAGACGGCGGCGTGCGAGGTCGCGATTGCCTCTCCGTCCGATCCACCGCGCTTCTCGCTCCGCACGCCGCAGGGAGGGCGCCATCCCGATCTGCTCCTGTCGCTGCGCGGCGACCACCAGATCGAGAACGCCACCCTCGCCGTGCTCCTGGCCGAGCGGCTGGGAACGAGCGGCGTCTCCGGAATCGACGCCGCGGCCATAGCAGCCGGGCTCCGCTCCGCGGACTGGCCCGGACGCCTGGAGCTGCTGCCGGCGCGGCCGGGGAGTGGCGACCCGGATCGACTACTGGACGGCGCCCACAATCCCGCCGGCTGCGCCATCCTGGCGGCGTACCTGTCGCGCCACCAGGCAGCGCGCCCCAGGCGCGTCCTCCTGTTCGCGGCGATGAAGGACAAGCCGTCAGAAGAGATGCTCGGACTGCTGGAGCCGGTCGTCCACGAGGCGGTCGTGACGTCGCTGCCCGTGCCCCGGGGAACGCCGCCCGAGGATCTCCTGCGATCGGCCTCAGCACAGGGCCTGAAGGCGATCGGCGAGCCCGACCCGGGCCGGGCGCTCGATCGCGCCTCGCGGCTCGCGGGACCCGGCGGCCTGCTCGTCGTCAGCGGATCGCTCTACCTCGTCGGCGAGGTCATGAAGCGCCTTCGCGAAAGCTGAAAGCCGGATCGAGGGGAGGGAGCGGGGCGCCGAAGAACAGCCGCCGCTGCAGGCGCGGGAGGAGCCTCGACCGGGCCACGAGCGGAAGGGCCCGGGGCATGAGCCAGCGGACGAGGACGTTGCCGCTCGTCGAGGCGAGCAGGAGCCGCGCGGCCCCGCGCTGCAGACGGTGCAGGGTGCGGACGTCGTCCTCTCGGACCTGCTGGACCCGCGCCAGGTCGCTTTTCGGGATCGGCCCCGTCCCGAGCCGGGGGAAGATGACCTCCGCGGCGACCGCGGCCGTCGCCAGCGCCACGTTCACCCCGATCGCCCCCGCCGGGCTCATGGTGTGGGCCGCGTCGCCGACGAGCAGGACGCCGTCCTTGGCCCACTCCCGCTCGAGATGCATGATCCCCGGCAGCGGCACGAAGGGCGTGAAGTCGCGCAGGCTCCCGGCGAACCGGTCGAACAGAGGGAGCAGGCGGCGCAGCCGCCCGGCGACCGCCTCGACCCCTTCCTGGCGCCAGGATCGCCACTCGCTCTCGTGGAGCAGGAGCCCCACCTGGATCTGGTCCGGGTGCTTCGGCAGGAGGATGAGCGGGGTCCGGCCGAGGGAGAAGCAGATCGTCCGCGGCCAGTCCGGCGGCGGGTCGACGACGAACCAGACGACGTCGAAGTCGTGATACTCGTACGCCGTCGGGAAGTGTCCGAGCTTGCGGACCACGGAATGCCGGCCGTCCGCGCCCACCACCACGTCGGCGCGCACCTCGAACGGCTCCTTTCCGTGACGTACGCCTCTCACCCCCGCGACCGCCCCGCCCTCCTCGACAAGGTCGGTCACGCGCGCCCCCATCCAGCACTGGAATCCGGGGAACGGCGCGCCCTTCCTGGCCAGGGCCTCCAGGAAGATCGGCTGGGGCATCCAGATGGCGTAGGGATACTCGGGGGCGATGCGATCGAAGGCGAATCGGGCCGCCGCCGTGGCGCCCACGAGCAGCTGCCCGGCGGTCAGCGTCAGGTGCGGCTGGGCGAGGATGTAGGGCAGCAGGCCGACGGCGTCGAGGAGCCGCGCCGTGCTCGGGTGCAGGACCTCGCCGCGGAACTCCCGGTCGAAGGTGTCGTGCCCTTCGAGGACGATCACCTCGGCCCCGCGCCGCGCGAGCAGGAGCCCCAGCAGCAGGCCTGCGGGGCCCCCGCCGACAATGCAGGCGCCCGTTTTAAAAGGGGTGCCGATGCCGGCACTTCTCATCGGGCTCTCCGCTCCGCGACCTGCCGACCTGGGGAGGATCGAAGTCTAGCACGCAGGGACAGACGGGAGTTTCGCGGCGCGCCGACTTCGGCGACAATCATCCCTTCGATTCTGGCCATGGAGATCCGATGCGATACGTGACACTAGCCCTGATCACAGCACTGGCCGCCGTCCGCCCGGCCCGGGGGGAGGATCCGGCCGCCAAGGCCCGCTTCGACGCTCTCCTGACCGGAGCCTGGGAGCTCGACCTCAAGGAGAACCCGCTGCTCGCCACGCGGACCGGGGACCACCGCTACGACGATCGCCTCCCGTCGATGACCCCGGCCGACCTCGAGCGGCGGGCGGCCGCATCCCGGGACCAGCTCGCGAGGCTCCGGGCGATCGACAGCGCCTCGCTGCCGGCGGCGGACCGCGTCAGCTACGCGATGTTCGAGCGCGGACTGCGCGACGATCTGGCGAGCGACTCCTTCCGCTCCTGGCGGATGCCGATCACGAGCGACAGCGGCTTCCACACCGGGATCGCCCGGCTCCCGCAGGAGGTGCCGCTCCTGACCGTGCAGGACTACGAGAACTACCTCGCCCGCCTGCGGGCCGTGCCCGCGTACTTCGAGCAGCACGTCGCCTTCCTGCGCGAAGGGCTGCGGACCGGGTTCACGCTCCCGCGCGTCACGCTCCAGGGCTACGATGCCACCATCCGCGCCCACGTCGTGGCGGACCCCGAGCGGAGCGTTTTCTTCCAGCCGTTCGAGGCCTTCCCCGCCGGCGTCCCGGCCGGGGAGCACGCGCGGCTGCGCGCCGCCGGCCGCGAGGTCATCGCCGGGTCCGTGGTGCCGGCCTATCGGGCGCTGCTCGGCTTCTTCACCGAGGAGTACCTGCCGGGAGCGCGCGCCACGATCGGCGCATCGGACCTCCCGGACGGCAAGTCGTACTACGCGTGGCTGGTCCGGCACTACACCACCGTCGACACCACGCCCGACGAGGTGCACCGGATCGGTCTCGCCGAGACCGAGCGCATCCGGCGCGAGATGGACGAGGTGATCCGCAGGACCGGCTTCAAGGGCTCGTTCGCGGAGTTCCTGGAGTTCCTGAGGACCGATCCACGCTTCTACGCGAAGTCGCCCGACGAGCTCCTGAAACAGGCCTCCTGGATCGCCAAGCGGATGGACGGGAAGCTCCCCTCGCTCTTCGGCCGACTGCCCCGCCAGCCGTACGGCGTCGAGCCGGTTCCCGACGATCTCGCGCCGAAGTACACCAGCGGCCGCTACGTCGGCGCGCCGCCCGATGGCACCCGCGCCGGCACGTACTGGGTGAACACCCACGCGCTGGAGAGCCGGCCTCTCTATGCTCTCGAAGCCCTGACGCTGCACGAGGCGGTGCCCGGCCATCATCTGCAGATCGCCCTGGCGCGGGAGCTGGAAGGGCTGCCGCCCTTCCGTCGCCACACCTACGTGGACGCTTTCGGGGAGGGCTGGGGCCTCTACTCCGAGCGGCTCGGGCTCGAGGCCGGCTTCTACACCGATCCCTACAGCGACTTCGGGCGCCTCACCTACGAGATGTGGCGCGCCTGCCGGCTGGTCGTCGACACGGGGATCCACGCGATGGGCTGGACGCGGCAGCGCGCGATCGACTACATGGCCGAGCGGACCGCGCTCTCGCGCCACGAGATCACGACCGAAGTCGACCGCTACATCTCCTGGCCCGGCCAGGCGCTGGCCTACAAGATGGGCGAGCTCAAGATCCGCGAGCTGCGGGCGCGCGCCGAGAAGGCGCTCGGCCCGCGCTTCGACGTGCGGGCCTTCCACGACGCCGTGCTCGCGAGCGGCTCGGTGCCGCTCAACGTGCTCGAGCGCCAGATCGACGACTTCATCGCGGCGCGGCGCTGACCGCCGCTCCCAAGCCCACCCGGAGGGAGAGCCCGCTCCGGCGGATCGCGAAGCCGGGGGCCGACTCCAGCGCGTCGTTGGTCCTTTGGTGGAAGGCCTCGAGACGGACCCGCGCGCCGATCGTCATGCCCAGGGCGGCCTCGCCGCCGTGGAGCGACTCCTCCGGCTCCGCCACCTCGGCCCGCTGGGCTTCGTTCGAATCGTAGGACTGCCGCCCCAGGGTCCCCTCGACGTGCCAGACGAACCGGGCTCCCGTCTCCTCGTCCCAGAGCCGGACCGCCAGGCTCTGCGAGTCGTAGTGGATCGGATCGAGGTAGCCGTAGTCGCGATCGTCGTTGAAGCGGCGCAGGCGGGCGTCGAGTGTCGTGGTGACGCGGGGGCGGCTCCCCTGAGGCTCCCACGCGAGGGACGCCGCGGCCGTCTCGCGTGCGTTGCCGTCGGAATAGCGGCTCAGCTCCCCGTCGGCGACCAGCAACCACTCGGGCCGATAGCGGTACTCCAGCCGCATCTCCCCCGTGTCGACGCGGATCCCCCAGTCGACGAGCGCCACCGAGTCGAGGAGCGGGCGGCGCGCCGCGAAGGCGCGTATCGTGAAGCGCGGCCCGACGACCCACCGGATGGTGCCGTCGCCGAACAGCAGGACGCGGTCCTCCTCGTCGAGGGGCGTCTGCCGGATGAAGCCGGCGCGCGCCAGGAAGCCGAGCGGGCTCAGGAGACGCGATATCACGCCGCCCGTCAAAACCGACGACGTCACCGAGTCGTCGTCGAGTGTGGCCTCGTGGGCGGTGTAGGCGATCTCGACGGCGGTCTGCGGCTCTGTCATGAAGACGCCGGCCGCGCGAAACTGCCGCGTGCGGTTGTCTCCTTCGTCGCTCGTGGCTTCCGGCTCGAGCCAGAGGTGCGGCTTCAGATCCTCATGGATTTGCCGCTGCAGCGCACGCGCGGCGTTGCTCTCGGGATGATCGAGCACCAGGTTGTCGACCTGGGCCAGGGCCGCGCGGTCGAGCCCCAGGGCATGCGCCTCGCGCGCCAGGCCGAGACGCGCCTCCAGGTTCCCGGGCTCGGCCTGCAGCGCATCCCGGTAGAACCGCCGGGCCCCTTCGTGGTCCCCCTGCAGGGAGCGCAGGCGGGCCCGGCCCAGGCGGGCTTCGATCGCCTCGATATGGCGTGTCTCCATGTCCCGGTAGAGGGCGTCGGCCTCCAGGTAACGGCGGCGCGCCGTCAGGGCGCGGCCGAGGCCGAGGAGTGCCTGCGGATCGTCGGGGCGCTGCGCGAGCGCCGCTTCGAACAGCTCCCTGGCGCCGGAGGCGTCGCCGCTCTCGAGGCTCTCCTCCGCCCGGCGGATCAGGTCGTCGGTCGCAGGAGTGCCCTCGGCCTCCGCCGCCACGGCCGGGCGGGCCCAGGCCAGGCAGGCCAGCAGGGCGAGCCCCAGGACGAGGCTCCTACAGCCCGTCCTCGTCGAGGCCGCAAACCGTGGTCCCGCCATGGGATACGACAATTCAGAGCGCATCGTCAGAGGGCCCTCCTTGTAACGCAAAGGCCGGTTATTTGACAAGCGGTCACATCATCTATTAAGGTGTCGCCTCCCCGCGTCGCAGTGAGGCCTCTTTTTTGGACTCGGCATTGCGCTGGGTCGGCCTGGCACTGGCGAACCTCGGACAACCGGGGCTTCGTCGCAGGCCTCGCGTCGCGGAGGAGCCGGATCCCCGCCTCTTCCCACAAGGATGGGAAGACGGTGCCCAGGCGGAGATCGAGCGGGCGCGCCGGCTCGGCATCACGCTCGTGACCCTGCCGGAGGACGGCTACCCGCCGCTCCTGCGAGCCTCCTCGGACCCGCCACCGGTCCTGTATGTCCGCGGCCGGCTCGAGGCTGACGACAGGCTCGCCGTCGCCATCGTGGGAGCGCGGCGCGCGACGGCGCACGGTGAGCGCACCGCCGCACGCCTGGCGGAGGACCTCGTGGCCCGCGGTTTCACCATCGTCAGCGGGCTGGCGCGGGGGATCGACGCGGCGGCGCACCGCGGGGCGCTCGAAGGCGGCGGACGGACCATCGCCGTCCTCGGGTGCGGGATCGATCGCGTCTATCCGCGCGAGCACGAGCGCCTGGCCGAGACGATCGCCTTGCGCGGCGCCGTCGTGAGCGAACTGCCGATCGGGACGGCGCCGTGGAAGAAGAACTTCCCCGAGCGGAACCGCCTGATCGCGTGGCTGGCGTGGGCGACCGTGGTCGTCGAGGCGGCGAGGGAGAGCGGCTCCCTGATCACCGGCCGCCTGGCGGCCGACGAAGGGCGGATGGTCCTGGCGGTGCCGGGGCCTCCGGGCGAGCCGAACGCCGAGGGGACGAACGGCCTGCTGCGCCAGGGAGCCGCGTGCTGTCGCGGCGCCGACGACGTGATCGAGGACCTGGCTCCGCAGATCGTGGAGACGGCGGCCGCTGTCTCGGCCGCCCGATCCGGGCGCGCGCATCCCGGGGACCGGCCCGCGCCCCCGTCCGAGGATGCGCTGCCGGCCGAGGCGGGTGCTTCGGGGCTGTCGGCCGACGAGCGCTCGATCCTCGGCTCGCTGCCGGCGGCGAGCGGCATCGGGGCCGAGGAGCTGGCCGCGGCCAGCGGGCTCCCGGCGGGCCGCCTGATGGCGGCGCTGCTGGGTCTGGAGCTGCGGGGTCTGGTGCGGGCGCTGCCGGGCCGGAGGTTCATGCGGTCCGGATGAAGGGCGCCCGGGAGCCTGTCCGGGTGCTCGTCGGGAGGCCGATTTGCCACCCGATTTGACAGGCGCCTATATTTGACGAACGATAGGGGGTCGATCGCGGCCTCCTCTCGGAGCGCGATCGAAAGGAGAACGGCTTGGGCAAATCGCTCGTCATCGTGGAATCGCCGGCCAAGGCGAGGACCATCAACAAGTTCCTCGGACGGAACTTCACCGTCAAGGCCTCCATGGGCCACGTCCGCGATCTGCCGAAGCGGCACCTCGGCGTGGACGAGAAAGCCGACTTCAAGCCGACCTACGAGATCCTCCCTGGACGCAAGAAGATCATCGAGGAGCTGCGCAAGGCCGCCGCGTCGGCGGACAAGGTCTACCTCGCCCCCGACCCGGACCGCGAGGGGGAGGCGATCTGCTGGCACCTGTCGGAGATCCTGAAGAAGTCGAACCGGAACCTGCACCGCGTCATGTTCAACGAGATCACCAAACGCGCCGTGCAGCACGGGATGGAGCACCCGCGCAAGATCGACGCGCACCGCGTCGACGCGCAGCAGGCGCGCCGCATCCTCGACCGCCTGGTCGGCTACAAGATCAGCCCGCTCCTGTGGGAGAAGGTCCGCCGGGGCCTCTCGGCCGGGCGCGTGCAGTCCGTGGCGCTCCGGATGGTCGTGGAGCGCGAGCGCGAGATCCAGGCGTTCAAGCCGGAGGAGTACTGGACGTTGTCGGCGACGCTCGAGGGCTCGACGCCGCCTCCGTTCGAGGCGCGCCTCATCAAGATCGACGACAAAAAGGCCGATCTCGAGACCAAGGAGCAGACGGACGCCATCGTCGAAGGGCTGAGCGGCCAGGACTGGGTCGTGCAGTCGGTCGAGTCCAAGGAAAAGAAGAAGAACCCCGTCCCCCCCTTCATCACCAGCAAGCTGCAGCAGGACGCCTCGCGCAAGCTCGGCTTCACGGTCAAGAAGACGATGACGCTGGCGCAGCGGCTCTACGAAGGGATGGACCTCGGCGATCTCGGCACGGTCGGTCTCATCACTTACATGCGCACGGACTCGACGCGCATCGCGCCCGAGGCGCTGCAGGAGGTCCGGGAGTTCATCACCCGCACGCACGGTGCCGAGTACCTGCCCGACCAACCGCGCGTCTACCGCACCGCCCGCCTGGCGCAGGAGGCGCACGAGGCGATCCGTCCAACCTCGATGGAGCTGTCGCCGGAGAGCGTGAAGCCGTACCTGCAGAAGGACGAGTACGTCCTGTACAGCCTGATCTGGAACCGCTTCGTCGCCTCCCAGATGAAGTCGGCCGTGTTCGACGTGACGACGGCCGACATCAAGGCCGGGCAGTGCGTGTTCCGCGCCACCGGATCCACGCTCCGGTTCCCGGGGTACCTGGCGGTCTACCAGGACGTCATCGACCGCGAGCGCGCCGAGCGCGAGCGGATCGAGCGCGAGCGCAAGGACCCGGGCGCAGCCCCGGACGAGGACGAGACGACGCGCGCCCTGCCGCAGCTGCAGGAGGGGATGCGCCTCGACTGCCGCAAGCTCGATCCGCGGCAGCACTTCACCCAGCCGCCCCCGCGCTTCACCGAGGCGTCCCTCGTCAAGGAGCTGGAGGAGAACGGCATCGGCCGTCCCTCGACCTACGCCAGCATCCTGGCGACGCTGCAGGGCCGCGAGTACGTGGAGAAGGTGGAGGCGAAGTTCGTTCCCTCCGAGCTCGGGATGACGGTCACCGATCTCCTGGTCGGCCACTTCGGCGACATCGTCGATGTCAAGTACACGGCGCGCATGGAGGAGGAGCTGGACGAGATCGAGGAGGGTCGTCTCGACTACGTCGACGCCCTGAAGGGTTTCAACAAGCAGTTCACCAAGGACCTGAAGGCGGCCTCCAAGAACATGGAGAACATCAAGACCAAGGAGGAGCCGACCGATCGCGTCTGCGAGAAGTGCGGCAAGCCGATGGTCATCAAGTGGGGGCGCTACGGGCGCTTCCTGGCCTGCACCGGCTATCCCGAGTGCAAGAACACGCAGGAGATCACCTCCCTCTCGGGCAGCGGCGTGAACGGCTCCGCCGCCGGGGCCGCGGGCGCCGGCGCGGCGGAAGCGCCCGCCATCCCGGAGGACCACGGCACGTGCGAGAAGTGCGGCGCGGCCATGGTCCTGAGGCGCGGCCGCTTCGGTCCTTTCCTGGCCTGCTCCGCGTACCCCGCCTGCCGGAACACCAAGAAGATCGCCCTCGACAAGGAAGGGCGGATCACGGTCACCAAGAAGCCGGATCGGATCCTCGAGGAGCCCTGTCCGCAGTGCGGCAAGCCGCTGGCGGTCAAGGACGGCCGCTTCGGCGAATTCACCGCCTGCTCCGCCTACCCCGACTGCAAGTACATCAAGCTGAAGGAGGTCGGTCTCGACTGCCCGCGCAAGGATTGCGGTGGCCGCATCGTCGAGCGCCGATCGCGCCGCGGGCGCACTTTCTTCGGCTGCAGCAACTATCCCCAGTGCGACTTCGTCACCTGGTACCGGCCCATCGCCGAGTCCTGCCCCTCCTGCGGCAAGCCGTACACGCTCGAGAAGGTGACCAAGCGGGACGGCACGACGCACTTCTGCGACAGCGAAGGCTGCGGCTACAAGAAGGCCGTCAACTCCTGAGACGCAAGGCCCGCGCCCGCGGGGGACGGGTCCGGCTCGCTGCGCTCGCCTCCCCTCTCTTCGCCTCGCTCCACCGGACGGCGATGACGCGCCAGGAGCGGTGATCGCCGCTCGTCCGGACGAGGGCGATGCGGCGCACGATGGACGTGAGGGCGACCGTCCCTTCGATCTCCTGCGCGAGCTGGCGCCTGACGGCTTTCGGCAAGCGGCCGTAGACCAGGCTCAGGTGCGGCCGGAAGCGGCGCCGCCGGGCGCCGTCGGCGAAGATGCGCAGCGCCAGCGCTCGCGCCCGACGCAAACCATCACCCGAGGCCCGGAGGTACAGGCACCGGAAAAAGACCTCGGTCTGCCCTGCTCCCTCGAGCCGCACCCGGAAGGACCGCAGGGCGCACGCCAGCGCCGTGGCGCGCTCGACTGCCCGGCGGCGCGGCAGCGTGATGCCGCCCAGCAGGGTGATGTGCGGATCGAAGGGTGCCGTCCCACAGCGCTGCGCCAGCCGCCTGATGAGAAGCGCCAGCCGGCGGCCCGTAGTCGCCGGGACCAGCAGCCAGATCGAATAGATCGCAGGTCGCAGATGCCGTTCTGCCGGGCCCGCGTCCGCCGGGCCGTCTGAGACCGAACGACGCGGCCCGTCGGCACGCCGCGACGCCATGCTATGATTCCCGCTCCGCAAGGCAGCCGGTTTCCTGAAGAGGGCCCTGCGCCCGGGGGCGCGCGACGAGGCCCTCCGGCGCGCGGATCATCGATGAGCGAAGCCAGGGTGACGATCGTCGGCGGCGGACTGGCCGGGAGCGAGGCGGCGTGGCAGGCCGCGCGCCGCGGCGCCCGGGTCGATCTGTACGAGATGCGGCCCGCGCGGACGAGCCCGGTGCACCGGACGGTCGATCTCGCGGAGCTCGTCTGCTCCAACTCGCTCAAGTCGAACCTGCTCGACACGGCGTCCGGCCTCCTGAAGGAGGAGATGCGCCGCCTCGACTCGCTCATCATCCGTGTCGCCGACCGGACCAAGGTGCCCGCGGGAGGGGCGCTGGCGGTCGATCGCGAGGCGTTCGCCCGCGGCGTAACCGAGGCCATCCAGGAGCAGGAGGGCATCCGCCTGATCCGGGAGGAGGTCGCGTCGATCCCCGCCCAGGGAACGACGATCGTGGCGACGGGGCCTCTCGCCTCGGAGGCCATCGCGCGATCGATCGCCGACTTCACCGGCAAGGACTACCTCTACTTCTTCGACGCCATCTCCCCCATCATCGAAGCGGACAGCATCGATCGCGGCAAGGTGTTCGGGGCGTCGCGCTACGGCAAGGGCGGGGACGACTACCTGAACTGCCCGATGACGGAGGCCGAGTACGACCTCTTCTACCACGAGCTGATCCACGCCGCCGAGGCGCCGTCGCACGACTTCGAGCGCGTCGCCTATTTCGAGGGCTGCCTGCCGATTGAGGAGATGGCGCGCCGCGGGCGCGAGACCCTGCTGTTCGGGCCGATGAAGCCGGTCGGCCTCGTCGATCCGCGCACCGGCAGGCAGCCGTTCGCCGTGGTGCAGCTCCGGCAGGACACGCTGGCGGCCGACTTCTATTCGATGGTCGGCTTCCAGAACCACCTCAAGTTCGGCGAGCAGGCCCGCATCTTCCGGCTGATCCCCGGCCTGGAGAAGGCCGAGTTCCCGCGTCTCGGACAGGTGCACCGCAACTCCTACATCAACGCGCCGGCCATCCTCCTGCCGACCTTCCAGTCGCGGCGCCGGCGCGACCTGCTCTTCGCGGGGCAGATCTCGGGCGTCGAAGGCTACCTGGAGTCGGCGGCGTCGGGCCTGATCGCCGGGATCAACGCGGCCGCTCTCACCGACGGCGGCCAGCCGCTCATCTTCCCGGCCACCACGGCCCTGGGTGCTTTGGCGCGCTACGTCTCTTCGTCCGACACGGCGAACTACCAGCCGACGAACATCGCCTTCGGTCTCCTCCCGCCCCTCGAGCGGCCGATCCGCGACAAGCGCCAGAAGAAGGCCGCGCTGGTCGAGCGGTCGCTGCGGGACCTGGAGGGCTTCGCCGCCCGGCTGCCGCCGGCCGGGCGTCCGGGTCAACGCTCGTCGATGACGGCGTAGGCGATCACCGTCTCGCCGGCGTCACCGTCGCCCCGTTCGAGACGCTTGAGGACGGCCCGCTCCAGACCGCTGGGATCCGGCTCTACCCGGCAGGCTTCGATCGTCTCTTGGGCCGCGCCCTGAAAGCAGAGCCGGCAGGGTGGGAGATCCTGACCGCCGAAACGTAGCGGCGGACCGTAGGACCGGCAGCTCACGGGACGGTGGGCGTACAGGTCGCAGGTCTGGGTCGTCGGATCGAGCACCGGGCAGGGCACCGCCGAGTGCGCCTCGAAGAAGCGATCCTCGTCGGCCTCCTGCCCGCTCAAGCGCCCGGTCGTCCGGTCGCCCGGAAAGTCCTTCGCGAACTGCCCGACGGTCAGGCGCGCCCGCTCGGCAATCGCCGCGGCGCGCTGCGGATCCTTGTCGCGCAGCTCCTCAAGGCCCTGGCGCAGCCGGGAGCCGTCGAGCCGGTTGATCGGGAAGGGTCCGATGCAGCACTCGCTGCAGCCCGGGCGGCAGGCGAGATTCGGCCCGGCCAGCCGGGAGGCTCGCATCAGCGCTGCGTCGATCGTCTCGACGACATCGCGATCGGCTCGCAGCAGGCTCTGGCGCGCCAGGGGCGCGGTCCTGGCCGGAGTCGCGGGCCGCTCACCCTGCGCTGTGCTTCGGCTCACCGGCCGTCCGGTCCCGCCAGGCGCTCGACGACGCGGCCCAGGATCTGGGTCCCCAGTCGCCCCTCGCCGTGCGCCTGCGCCGCCAGGAAGAGCTGACGCACCAGGGCCGTCGCGGGGAGAGGGGCGCCGCTCGCCGCCGCGGTCTCCTGGATCAACCTCAAGTCTTTCTGCATGAGGTCGACCATGAATCCCGGCGCAAAGTCCCCCTTGAGGATGCGCGGCCCCAGGTTCGAGAGTTGCCAGCTCCCGGCCGCGCCGGGCTCCACGGCCCGGATCATCACCTCGGGATCGAGCCCGCTCCTCTTGGCGAAGAGCAGGGCCTCGCTGACGCCGAGCAGGGTCACGCCGACCAGGATCTGGTTGCAGAGCTTGGTGAGCTGGCCGCTGCCGACGTCCCCGCAGTGGGTGATGCTCTTGCCGAGGCACTCCAGGATGGGACGGACGCCTTCGAGGGCCCGAGGATCGCCGCCGACCATGATGGCGAGGGTGGCGTTGCGCGCTCCGACATCGCCTCCCGACACCGGCGCGTCGAGGAGACAGGCGCCGCGCTCCCGGAGCAGTCCGTCCAGCCGCCGCTCGGTCGCCGGAGAGATGGTGCTGAGGTCGATGACGACGCTTCCGGAACGGATCCCCGACAGGAGGCCGCGCGGACCCTCCACGACCTGCTCGACGTCGGCGGAATCGGTGACGACGATCAGGATGACGTCGGCCACGGCCGCCACCTCGGCCGGAGAGGCGGCCACCCTGGCCCCTGCCGCCTCGATCTCGGCCGTGCGTCCCGCGGTGCGGTTGAAGACCGTAAGTCCGTAGCCGGCTCTGAGCAGGTGACCGGCCATCGGCCGTCCCATGATCCCCAGCCCGATGAGCCCGACGGTCTTCATGCCCGCCATTCTACATGGCCGCGGCGGCGCGCGGAGAGCGCGGGTGCTCGTGCAGCCTCAGGAGCAGGGCAGCCGACAGCGATCCCGCCAAAAGCGTCGCGATCCAGAGCGCCCGGGCGCCGAACGCCTCCATGACCCGGGCCCCGAGCCAGGGGGACAGGGCGAAGGCGGTGCTGAAGCTCATCGAGTACAGGCCGATGTATTCGCCGCGCCGGCCGGACGGGGCGGCCTCGGCCGCGTAGGCGGCGCTGCAGGGCAGGAAGATCATCTCGCCGAAGGTCCAGACGACGACCGTCGCCGCGACACTTCGGAAGCCCTGCGCCAGCGCCAGCGCGCCGAAGCCGGCGCCGATCAGCAGCGCTCCGAGCGAGAGCGTGCTGCGGTACGACCACTCCGACAGGGCGGTGACCAGCGGGACCTCGATGAAGATGATGAGCAGGGTGTTGATGGTGAACATGAGCCCGTACGATGACTCGCGCAGCCCCAGGTCGTGGACCAGGAACAGCGGCACCATGGAATGGTGCTGGAAGAAGACGATCTCGACCGG
>DASRJX010000102.1:0-6721 GCA_035649235.1 Candidatus Cryosericum sp. | reverse complement strand
TGGATCGACGCGGGTGGCGCGGCGCGCCGGCACCCAGCAGGCCAGGAGCGACACCACGGAGAGGAACGCCGCGGCGCCCAGGAAGGCGGGAGGATCGGAAGCACCGACGCCGTACAGCAGGCTCCCGAGAAGGCGCGTCAGCGCGAGCGCCCCCGCCGTCCCCAGCACCGTGCCCATGAGCACGAGGCGCATCCCCTGTCCCAGCACCATGCTGAGAACGTCCCTCGGCCTCGCCCCGAGCGCCATGCGCATGCCGATCTCCGGCGTGCGCTGGGCGACCGCGAAGGAGGTCACGCCGTAGATGCCGACCACCCCCAGAAGGAGCGCCAGGAGCGCCAGGCCGCCGAGGAGGAGCATCGGCAGCCTGCGCGCGGTCAGCGACGCCGCGACCACCTCCTCGAGGGTCCGCGTGGCGACCAGCGGCAGGCTGGGATCCACGCCGCGCACGGCCTGGCGCGCCGAGCCCAGGAGCGCTTCGGGCGGGGTCTTCGATCGGATCACGATCGACATCGAGCTCTCCGGCCTCTGGAGATCGGGCACATAGATCACCGCCGGAGCCGCCACGTCGAGCCCGAGCTGCCGCATGTCGGCGACGACGCCGACGATCTCCTGGAATCCCTTCGTCTCCCACTCGAAGTCGATGCGCCGCCCGATCGGATCCTCGCCCGGGAAGTAACGATCCGCGAACGCCTTGCTGACGATCGCCACCTGGGGGGCGGCGGCGTCGTCGTGATCGGTGAAGAAACGGCCCTTCAGGAGAGGCGTCTGCATCACCTGAAAGTAGGCGGGGCTGACCATCTGCTTGTCGGCGTTGGGCGCCGCATCGCGGGGCCAGGTCCGCCCCTCGATCCCGAACGACCCGTCCGTGCTCCCGCCCCCGAGCGGCAGGTTGTAGACGGCCGCCACGCCGTCGGCGCCCGGGAGAGCGGCGAGGCGCTCGAGCACCTCCCGGAACAGGCGGGCCTGCTGCTGCGGCTCGGCGTAGGCCCCCCGCGGGGCGGCGAGATTGAAGGTCAGGACCCGCGAGGGGTTGAAGCCGGGATCGGTCGCAAGAAGCAGTGCAAACGATCGGAGGAGAAGTCCCGCGCCTGCGAGCAGCACGAGCGACAGGGCGACCTCCACCACCACCATGGCGCCGCGCAGCCGATCGCGCACAGCGCCCAGAGCGTCGCGGCCGCCGCCCGATTTGAGCGCGGGTGCCAGGGCCACCTGCGTGCCGCGCAGAGCGGGCGCCATCCCGAACAGCAGCGCTGTCAGGACGGAGGCCAGGAGGGTGAATGCCAGGACGGCGGGATCGAGGCGGATCTCCTGCGCGCGCGGCAGCCAGTCCCCCTTGGCGGCCACCAGGAGGGCGACGCCCCAGGCGGCCAATACGAGCCCCGCGGCGCCACCCAGGACGGCCAGCACCAGGCTCTCGACCAGGAGCTGGCGCACCAGCCGCGGGCGCCGCGCCCCGAGCGCCATGCGCACGGCGATCTCCCGGCGCCGCGCCACCGCGCGTGAGAGCAGCAGGTTGGCCACGTTGCCGCAGGCGATCAGCAGCACCAGAAAGACGGCGCCGAACAGCACCCAGAGCGCCGGACGGACTCCGCCGACGACGTGCGTCTTGAGCGGGACGAGGCGGGCGCCGTGGTCGGTCGTGCCGTCCGCCTTCCTGGCGGCGGCGAAGGCGTCGGCTCTCGATTGGGCCGCGGCGAGATCGACTCCCTCGCGCAGGCGCGCGATGGCCGTCACGAAGTGCAGCCCCCGCGGGGCGTTCTCCTCGTCCAGCCTCAGCGGCAGCCACAGGTCGCGCCCCGAGCCGTCCTCGACGTCCTCCGGGAGGAGGGTGCCGAGCCCGGGCGGCAGGACACCGACGACCGTGACCACCATGCCGTCGAGGGTGAGCGTCTTTCCAACCGCGTTCGGGTCGGCCCCGAAATGGCGCCTCCAGTAGGCGTCGCTGATGAGAGCGACCGGCTCGGCCCGGCGAGCCTCCTCCTCGGGCCGGAAGCCCCGCCCCAGTGCCGGTGCGATGCCGAGCATCGGCAGCATGTTCGAAGACATCCGCACCGCAAAGACGTTCTCGGTCTCGTCTCCGGACACGAAGTAGGCGGAGCGGAAGTAGGCGGCGACGTCGGAGAACGCGTCCTCGCGCCCCTTCCAGTCCAGGTACTCCGGATACGAGACCGGAGTCGGCGTGCCGGGCGGCTGGAGGTCGCGCAGCAGGACGAGCCGATCCGGATCCTCGAAGCGCAGCGGCCGCAGCAGCACGGCGTTGATGACGCTGAACATCGCCGTGTTGACGCCGATCCCCAGCGCCAGCGTCAGGACGGCGATGGCCGTGAAGGCGGGCCTGTGGCGGAGGGCCCTAAGGCCCTGCCGGACGTCCTGCGCGATGCTGTCCCACATGGGATCCTCCCGGCGTCATTCGGCCCGGAGCGCCGCCATCGGATCGACCCGTGCGGCGCGGCGGCCCGGCAGATAGCAGGCGACCAGAGCGACGAGGGCCGCGAAGCGCTGGCGCCAGAGGGCGTCGCTCACGACGGCCACCGGGTACGCCCCGGGTGTTGCGTCCTCCTCCGGCCGGAAGGCACGGCCGATCGCCATCCTGACGCCCAGCAGGTCGAAGTAGTTGCCGGGGACCAGGACTCCCGCGCCGCGCTCCGTCTCGCCGCCCGTCGAGAGGGCGATAGGGATCGTGTCGAACGCGGCCAGGCCCGTGAAGACCGTGTTCTGCTCCAGCCAGTCCTTGTATCCGGGTAGCCGGAGGTGCCGTAGTCGGCGCCGCTCTTGTCGCTCGAGTAGATGGCGACCAGCTCCTCCTGCTTCTCGACCGGCAGGGGGCGCAGCACGAGGGCGTTCAGGACGCTGAAGACCGAGGTGTTCGCGCCGATGCCGAGCCCGAGGATCACCTGGGTGACCAGCGTCACAGCGCGGTCCTTCAGGAGCCGCCTCGCGCCGTACCTGACGTCCTGCCAGAGCGTCTCCATCGGCCGTCCTCCCTCTAAGTCATTCGCTCCGGAGCGCCGTCATCGGCTCGACCCGGGCGGCGCGCAGCGCCGGCACGAGGCAGGCGAGGAAGGCGACGGCCGACAGCAACAGCCCGACGGTGGAGAAGGTCCAGGGATCGGTGGCGGCGACGCCGACCAGGAGCGAAGCCAGGGCGCGCGTCAGCGCCAGGGCCCCGAGGACCCCGAAGGCGACGCCCGCGAGCGCCAGCGCCATGCCGTGGCGCACGACCAGGCGCAGGACGTCGGCCGGCCTCGCCCCGAGCGCCAGGCGCACGCCGATCTCGTGCGTGCGCTGCGTGACCATGTAGGCGATGACGCCGTACAGTCCGATGCTCGCCAGGGCGACCGCGACCGCGGCGAAGGCCATGAGGACCGCCATGTTGAAGCGCCGCGCCGCGAGCGACCCGTCGAGCACCTCGCGCAGGGTCTTGACGCCGTAGGCCGGCACGGCAGGATCGACCGCGCGCACCTCACGGCGCACTGCCTCCGCCAGCGTCGCAGGATCGAGCGGGCTCCTGACGATGAGGGTCATGTACCGCGACGGCCATTGCAGCGCGGAGGTGTAGGCCTCCGGGCGCGGCTCGGCGTGCAGGCCCTTTTGCCGGACGTCGCCGGCCACGCCGACGACAGTCGACCACTGCGGCTCGTTCTTCTCGTTGGTGCCGTAGGAGATCCGCTTGCCGATCGGGTCTTCGCCCGGCCAGTAGCGATCCGCCAGGGTCTTGCTCACGACCTTGACGCTCAAAGCCCCGTCCACGTCGCTCGCGTTCAACGGCCGGCCGCGCAGAATCGGGATGCCGAGGGTGCGGAAGTAGTCCGGCGTCACCTGGTGCAGGCCCGACTCGGGCCCATCGCCGGGGCCCGCGGACGGCCGTCCCTCGATCTGGAAGCCGAGGTACGAGTCGGTGCCACTCAGCGGGAGGTCGGTCGTTGCGGCCACGGATTCGACGCCGGGGAGCGCCTGGACGCGCCGCAGCACCTCCGAGTAGAACTGCGACTGCTTCGCACCGTCGGGGTACGACGCTTCCGGCGTCCACAGCCTGACTGTCAGCACGCTGTCGATCAGGAGCCCCGGCTCGACGCTCTGCAGGCGCAGGAAGCTCCTGACCAGCAATCCCGAGCCGGACAGGAGGACGAGGGCGATCGCCATCTCGGAGACGACGAGAACGCTTCTCAGCAGGCGCGTCCGGGGCCCCGCGGAGGAGGAGCGGCCCCCTTCCTGGAGCGCCTCGAGCGGGCTGGAGAACGACGCCTGCAGGGCCGGTGCTATGCCGAACAGCAGGCCGGTGAGGACCGACAGCACCACAGTGAACAGGAGGACCCTCCCGTCGACGCCGACCGCGGAAGCGCCCGGGAGCGTGTCGGGCTTCAGGGCGAGCAGCAGATCGCAGCCCCAGAGCGCCAGGAGCAGACCGGCCCCTCCGCCGAGGAGCGCCAGGAGGACGCTCTCGGTCAGGCATTGCCGCAGGAGTCGGACGCGCGTCGCGCCGAGGGCCGTCCTGATGGCGACCTCGCGCCGGCGCGCGGCGGAGCGCGCCAGCGACATGTTGGCGACGTTGGCGCAGGCGATGAGGAGCACGAGTCCCACGGCGCCCAGGAAGACCAGGAGCGCCGGGCGCACCTCTCCGACGAGGTGCTGGTGCAGGGGGACGATCTCGACCCCCGTGTCGGCGTTGGTGTCCGGGTGCTCGGCGGCCTGGCGCGCGGCGATGGCGTCCATCTCGGCCTGCGCCTCGGCGCGCGTCACGCCGGCCTTGAGCCGCGCTATGACCGGGAAGTAGTGCAGCCCCCTCAGGGTCGTGATCTCGGTGCCGGGCGGCAGCCAGGGGTTCTCGGGCACGCCTTTCGGCGCGAGCGCCCACGCCTCGGACGACTCGGGGAACTCGAACCCCGGCGGGGTGACGCCCAGGACGGTGAACGGCTCGCTGTCGAGCGTGATCGCCCGGCCGACGATCTCCGGGTCGCCGCCGAACGTCTTCTGCCAGAGCGCGTGGCTGATGAGCGCGACGCGTCCGCCCTGGCCGCCGGCGTCACCGGGCAGGAAGGCGCGCCCCATCTGGGGCGTCGCGCCGAGCACCTTGAAGAAGTCGGCCGAGACGAGAGAGCCGCGGATGCGCTCCGCCTCCTTCCCCGCCCTCAGGTTGAAGCCCCGGCCCATGTGGGCCGCCATCGCCTCGAACGAGCGGCTCTGGGCGCGCCACTCCAGGTAGTCTGCCGGCGTCACCACGTCCTCGTGCCAGCCGCGCTTCAGATTGTTCTGCCAGACGGTCATCAGGCGGTCCGGCTCGGGGTACGGAAGAGGCCGGAGCAGGACCCCGTTCACCACACTGAAGATCGCGCTGTTCGCGCCGATGCCGAGCGCCAGGGCGAGCACCGCGACCAGGGTGAAGCCAGGGCTCTTGAGGAGGGAGCGGATGCCGTAGCGCACGTCCTGCCGGAGTGTCTCCATGATCCTCGTCCTCCTCCTGTCACTCGCTCCGGAGCGCCGCCATCGGATCGACGCGCGCGGCGCGGCGCGCGGGCAGGACGCTGGCCAGCGCTGAGACGAGTGTCAGAACGAGCGGCACCGCGACGAACGTCCAGGGGTCGGCGGCGCCGACGCCGTAGAGGAGCCCGGCCATCAGGCGCGCGAGGACGAGGGCGGCCGCAAGCCCGGCCGCGACTCCCACCGCCGTCAGCGACAGGCCCTGGCGCAGCACCATGACCAGGACGTCGTTGGCCCGCGCGCCGATCGCCATGCGCACCCCGATCTCATGCGTCCGCTGGGCGACCGAGTAGGCGACGAGCCCGTAGAGGCCGACCGCCGCCAGGAGGACGGCGACCGCCGCGAAGACGCCCAGGAGCAGCAGGGCGGCTCTCCGCGGGGCCAGCGACTGTCCGACCAGCGTCTCCATCGGCTGCACGTCGGCGAGCGCCTGATCGGGATCGACCGCGCGCACCTGCGCCCGCAGGGCGCCCGCGAGCCCGGCCGCGTCCCCCCGGGCGCTCACCACGACGTTCATCTCGCGCACCGGACGCTGGGAGCACGGCACGTAGAACTCCTCGCGCGGCGCCTGGTCGAGCGCCTGGTGCCGGACGTCCCCGACGATCCCGACGATCTCCATCCACGGATTGGTGTTCGTCGTCCCCGATCCAATCCGCATTCGCCTCCCGAGCGCGTCACCCGCCGGGAAGCGGCGGCCGGCCATCGCTTCGTTGATGATGGCGACGGGCGGTGCTATGGCGTTGTCGCGATCCGTGAAGGCGCGCCCCTTGACGAGGTGCATCCCCAGGGCCCGGAAGTATCCCGGGCTGACGGAGCGGCGGTTGGCGTTCGGCCGCTCGTCAGAGGTCGACGTGTCCTCGCCGTCGATCGAGTAGTTGCTGGAGGCGTTGCTCCCCGACAGCGGCAGGACGTTGACCAGGCCGGCCGACTCGACGCCCGGCATTGCCTGCAGGCGCTCCTCGAGCGCCTCGTAGAAGGGGACGATCCGCTGCGCGTCGGGATACTTGCCTTCGGGAAGGAAGAGGCCCGCGACCAGGCGTCCCTCGCTCGAGAAGCCGGGGTCGAGGGCCCGGAGCGTCAGGAAGGACCGCATGAGCAGGGAGGCGCCGACGAGGAGGACGAGCGTCAGCGCGATCTCCGCGCTCACCAGCAGGCCCCGCAGCCGCTGCCGGTGCTTCCCCTCGGTGAGGCCGCGCCCGCCGGCCTGGAGCGCGGCCTGGGGCATGGTCTTGCCGAAATGGAG
>DASRJX010000101.1:0-2896 GCA_035649235.1 Candidatus Cryosericum sp. | reverse complement strand
GACCGGTCGTCCATCGGGCCGTACGTGGCCGTGGACCCCGCGGCCTATCAGGCGCTGGGGACGCGTCTCTCGGACGAGGACACGAACATCCGCGAGTACGCGGCCCTGGCCGTCGGCATCCTCGACGGCCGGACGCTCGTCCCGCAGCTCGTGGCCGCGCTCAAGGACGCCGACGACGGCGTGCGGGGCGCCGCCGCCACCGCGCTGGGCAAGGTCGGGACCGCCGCGGACGGCAAGAACCTCATCCCGCTCCTCGCCGACGAGTCCACCGAGGTGCGCCGCCGGGTGCTCCAGGCCCTGGGCGTCCTCAGGGTCCGGGAGGCGGGCCCGGCGCTGCGCGAGATGTACGAGGCGAACCGGAAGAAGGAGCTGGGCCTGAAGGTCCTGTCCTCGCTCAGCCGCATCGCCGACCCCGCGCAGGCGGACCTGTTCCGTGAGCTCGTCCAGGACCCCGATCCGGAGACGAGGCGGCTGGCCATCGAGGGCCTGGGCCGCATCTCCGACCCGGTGATGATGCCGGCCTTCAAGAAGGACTACCAGCGGGAGCGCAATGAGGAGCTGCGGCTCGCCCAGAGCTTCGCCCTGACCCTGCTGGGCGACCGCGCGTTCCTGGACAGCCTGGTGTTGTGCCTGCCCTCGCGGACGCTGGGCTCGCGCTGCCGCGGCTACATCCTCGAGATGGGCAAGGACGTCCTCCACGACCTGTACCCGTACCTCAACGATCCCGAGGAGGAGGTGCGCGGCTCGGTGGCCGACATACTGGCCGCGGTGGGGGACCCCGACGCCGTGCCCCGCCTGGCGCCGCTCGTGAGCGATCCCAGCCGCGACGTCGCCGACCGCGCGAACCGGGCGATCGAGCGGCTCCGGCGCATCCCGCCCTCGCCCTCGCCCCGCTAGTGTTCCCGCGACGCGGCGGCGGCTCCCTCCTCCTGGCCGCGCTGGCCGCAGCCTGCCAGGGACGGGCGCCGGCGGGCGGCGGGGAAGGCGGCGCGGCGGCCGGTACGCAGGCGAACCCTGCCTACGACCAGGGCATGGAGTGGGTCCGGAAGGCGGAGACGGCGCCACTGCCTACGCCCCCGCCGCTCCTGACCCCCGTGCCGAAGGGTGCTCTGCCGCCGCCGGCGCCGGAGTTCAAGCCCGAGGAGATCCAGGCCGTCTCGCTGTTCGAGAAGGCGATCGCGGAGCGGCCGAACGATCCCCGCCCGCACCTTGCGCTGGCGGAGCTGCTGGCGCCCCACGCCGTGCACCGCCGGGAGCAGCTGCAGCAGGCGACGTGGAAGAAGAAGCCGGCACGGGGAAAGCCGACGCCGACGCCACCCGCGCCCGATGCGGGCGGCGTCGATTACAGCGTGGAGCGCATCGTGCGCGAGTACCGCGCCGCCATCGAAGACGACCCGAAGAGCCGCGCGCCGGTGGAGGCCCTCGTCTCTTTCGCGGTGCACGTCGAGGAGCTCGACGCGGCCGAAGGCGCCCTCCAGGAGCTGGTCAAGCGGGTGAAGGAGAGCCCGGAGCCCTTCCAGCGCTACGGGGACTTCCTGCTCAACGTGAAGAAGGACCAGGAGGCGGCGATCGAGCAGTACCGGCAGGCCCTCATCTGGAAGGCCGACGACGAGGCCACCCGCTCCAAGGTGGCGGGGATCTACATGGACATGGGGTCCACGGCCTACGCCCAGAAGCAGTACGCCATCGCCCAGTCCCGTTTCAACGAGGCGGCGAAGTACGTCACCGACAAGACGTCACCCCAGGGGCTGAAGCTTCAGGACTATCAAGCGCGGCTGAGGGAGATCCGTAGCCGCTAGAAGAACGGGTCGTGGCCGATGCCGTTGTCGTCGATGTAGACCATCGCGCTCTCGTCTGTCCCGCCCGGCTTGTCGAACTTGTCGAGCAGCTCGCCGCCAACCCAGAGGCGCTGGGCCGTGACGCCGCCGCCCGGTCCCTCGCGCAGGAACGGATCGTAGATCCGCACCAGGTGGGCCTGGTCCCGCGGGGGGTAGTTCACGGGGACGTTGCGGGCGGTCCCTTTCCACCAGAACCCGCCCGGCTCGGGCGTCAGGCGGAACTCCTCGCCCGGGTGCATCCAGCTCCCGAAGAAGATCACGGGCTCGTCGCAGGGCGTGGTCACGTTCAGGCAGCCCTGGGGCTGGCGGTAGGCCACGGTGACCGAGACGGACCGCACCACGGGGTTGACCTCCGGCGCCTCGTCCGGGGCGTAGAGGGACCAGCACCCACTGCTTACCGCAGCGGCGGCTATGAGCGTCCAGAGGGAACGTCGGGAACGTGGCTGACGCCGGGTCGATTTACCCACTTTTCCAGCCGGATGATACCATGCGCCGTGCCCTCCGCCGATCCCTCCCGGGCGCTGACGCTCGTCATTGACGACGACGAATCGGTCCGCAAGACCTGCGTGGAATTGTTGCGCAACAGGGGGCACAAGACGCTGGCCGCCGCCTCCGTGAGGGAGGGCCTCACCCTCTTTGCGGAGCGCCGTCCAGCCGCCGTACTCCTCGACCTGAAGCTGCCCGACGGCACCGGGATCGACGTCCTGCGCGAGCTGCAGCGGCAGGCGCCGGGCACGCCGGTCATCGTGATCTCCGGGCACGGCAGCGTCACCCAGGCCGTGGAGGCCATGCGGGTGGGGGCCAGCGATTACGTCGAGAAGCCGGTCTCGCGGGACCGCCTCTTCGAGGTCCTGGACCGCATCCTCGACCCCCGCCTGCCCGGCGACGAGACGGACCCCGAGAAGGTCGCCGACGGGTCGCGCTACGGGATGGTGGGCCGTTCTGAGCCCATGCGGCGCATCTACCAGCTGGTGGAGATGGCCGCGCCCACCAAGTGCCGGGTCTTCGTCTCGGGGGAGAGCGGGACCGGCAAGGAGCTCATCGCCCGCGCCATCCAC
>DASRJX010000100.1:0-5011 GCA_035649235.1 Candidatus Cryosericum sp. | reverse complement strand
AGCAGCCCGTTCACCAGCGGCGACAGGCCGCCGATGTCCGGGACCACGACACCATTCAGGGTCGTGGTGCCCGAGACGTAGGTGGTGTTCGTCGGCGGCACGGCGTCGCGCAGCACTACGTTCATGGCGTCGGCGTTGCCGACGTTCCGCACCGTGATGGTGTAGCGCAGCGTCTCCCCGGCGAGCAGGACGTTCGGGTCGCCGGTCAGATCGTCCGAGACCTTCTGAATGACGAACGACGGCGCCGAGACGATCGTCACCCGCGTCGGGTCCTCGTCGCCCGCGACCAGGGGATCGGCGATGCCGTTGACGTTCGGGTCGTCGCTCAGCGCGATGATTGCGTTGTTCGGCAGGCGGGCGATCGCCTGATCGGAGACGATCTTGCCGTTGGGGAGGACCGGTCGCAGCGTGATGTCGAACACGACCACGGCCGTGCTGTTGATCGGCACGTTCATGTTGCGGATGTCGACGACGCCGGTGCCGTTGGCGCCGCCGGTGCTGCTGGTGTTGGTGGTGTTGGCGCCGGGCGGCACGCTGACGAGCGTGAGCGTTCCGGCCACGAAAGCCGGCGGCGCGTTGAGCGCGTCGAGCTCGTCGAAGATCCGGAGATTCGGGACCGCCTGGTCGGTCGTGCGGAAGGTCAGGGTGTAGCGCAGCACGTCCCCCGGCGCGGCGGTCGTGGCCGGGTTGACGCCGCTGGTGAGGTCCTGGACCGTCTTGTCGAAAAAGAACCCCTGCAGATCCGTCGTCACGGTCCAGAGGTCCTGGTGGTCGTCCATGCCGGGCGTGCCGTTGTTCACGGCCTTGTTGGTGGCGACACGCTGGGGGTTGCTGGCGGCGCCGTTGAACCACTGGATGGCGCCGGCGAAGTTGGTGAGCGCGACGCCGTCCTGCGTGTTGGCGTCGAGCTGCGTCCGGTAGCGGACGATCAGCCGCTCCGTCGGCCCGATCCGAGCCTGGGCCGTCAGCATCGTCAGGTCGAGGCGGCACTGTGGCGGGCCGGTCCATGCCAGCGTGTAATCGGTGCCGGCGGCGAGCGCGCCCTTGCCCGGGACAGGGGTGACGCCGTCGGCGGCGAACACCTGCGCGCTGACGATCTGCGGCTGGATGTCGCACATGCCGCCGGTCGGGCCGTCCGGGAACAGGTCGCGGAGCGTGACGTCCCAGGCGTCGATGTTCCCGATGTTCCGCACGTCGAGGGCGAAATCGCCGTTCTGCCCGAGGTTCATCGTCGCCGGGCCGGTCTTGTCCATGACCAGGTCCGGCGCCGAGATGGTCAGCGGCGGCGAGACGCCGTTCTCGCCCGGCAGCGGCTGGTAGAACACGCCCCCGATGAACCGCCCGAACTCCCACCGGGCCGTGTTGATGAACATGGTCCCGGGATTGTTCGGCGGCGCGTTGTTGTTCAGGACGACGGTGAGGTTGATGGCAAACTGCCGGCCGGCCGGGACCATGGGGAAGTTGGTGAATGTCAGGACGTTGCCGACATTGGTGAACAACGGCGTCGGCAGCACGGGCGTGCCGTCGTCGACCCAGGTGATGGTGTGGCTCACGTAAGAGAGGTCGACGCCGGTGGCGTTGAGGTCGTCGACGACCGTGATGCTGTGCAGGTCGTTGACCGACCCCTGGGTGTTAATGACGGTGCCGGTAGCCGGGTCGAACAGGACCGGGATCGTCATGGTCCAGGTGAACGGGACGCCGATGGTGACGAACGGCGGGCCGGGCGGATTCGACTTGTCGATCTTCTCGACCGGGATCAGGAGGCTCAGGCAATTGGGGTTGAGAGTGGTGGACGTACCGTTGACGAGCCAGATCTTGTTGCCCTGAGAGGCGAGGTTGCACGACATGTTGCCGGACATCACGACGTTGTCCAAGATGAGCAACGTGCTCCCGGGGAGGCTTCCGAACCAGCTGATGTTGGAGGTGAGCGGGTTGGCGGCCGTGTAGTTCCGGATCGTGCAGGGACCGTCGATGTTGATCTGGGACGGAGGGTTGGGGTAGTTGACGAAGCCGTCGACGATGCCGCCGGCGTCGCCGACGCAATCGATCGACTGCGCCAGAGCGTCGGACGACGCGCCGACCAGCAGGCCGAAGAGCGCCAGCAGCAGGACAATCGCCTTCCTGCCGCCCGCCTTCGCCCCGACTGAAGTGCCGACCTTCATGTACGCCCTCGTTCCACTCACCGACCGACTTCGTCGCTTCGGGAGGACCGGGGCCGTCCATGCTGTGCGCTGGATTCTGGCGGCCCCGCCGTCGTGGAGCCCCTCCCAGGGCCCGTTAGACCGGTGACTTTGCGTCACCACCTTTCGGTGGCTTTGCCCTTGTCAAAATCGCATGGGGATCAACCGATCGGCATCTCCTCTCGTGGTCGTTGCGTCATGACGTGTCAGCCTCACGTCGCCGGCAGGAAGTCGATCGGGTACGAGATCGTCAGGGCCTTCACGCCTTCCTTGGCGCCGAAATTGATCGTCAGGACGATGCTCACGACCTGGGCGGCGAGATCCGGCGCGTTCATGTCGGACGACTGCAGCTTGCACATCGACACGCTGCCGTCCGGCTCGATCGTCAGGCGCAGCACCATCTGGCCCTGCAAGGTGGGGTCCTTGCGCAGCTCCCGGTTGTAGAGCCGGTAGAACTGCGCCTTGTAGCGATCGAAGACGATCTGGATCTCCTCGTCGGTGCGGGAAGGTCCCACCCCGCCCTTCGCGAGCGGCCGGTCGCCTCCGGGGTTGATCGGGCTGGTGGCGCGACCGACCTCCAGGCCACCGCCGCCGCCCGGGCCACCCCCTCCGCCGGGGAACATGCCTCCGCCCCCACCGCCGCCACCACCCACGCCGCGGCTCAGCGAGGCGGTGTTGATGCCTCCGCTCGACCCCGGCGCGTCGGCCGTCAGCACCGAGCGCGCCGATGACTTGCCCACGTCGTCGGCGGCGCTGAAGCGGGCGTCGGCGCCGAGACGCGGCGCGACCTTGTCCCGGGACAGGCTCGCGAACTTGTCGCGGAAGGCCAGGATGCCGGCCTTGCCCACCCTCTGCTGCTGCAGCTCCGCCGCCGAGGGAGTGCCCGGGGCGCCTGGCAGCAGGTCCGGCTTGTCCGGCCCCCCCAGCGTTGGTTTCTGCTGGTGCGGAACGACCGGGGGCGAAGGCTTCTTGCTCTCCTGCTTGGGACCGGCCGGCGCGGTGGCCGGGCCGGGAGGCAGGGCCATGCGCGCGCGGACATCGACCTTCGGCCGTGGACGATAGAAGACGACGTCGAGCTCCTTGGGGCTCTTCTTGTGAATCGCCGCCGCCGGCATCAGCAGCACCAGGGCCATCGCGAGGACGTGGAGCGCGAGGCTCGTCAGCATGCTGCGGGCGGAGGGAGCCCCGGACGTGCCCCACATGCTCCTTCCGGATGTCACCTTGGTCGCCAAGAGATCACCTCAATCGGCCGTGATGAATTCGATCCTCAAATCCTCGACGCCCGATTTCGCGAGGTCGACGATTCGCAGGACGCCCTCGTAGTTCAAGCGGTCGTCGGTGGCCAGGAACAGCACGCGCTGCTCCGGAGGCCGGGCTCCCAGGAGCTCCCCCACGCGCTTGGGTAGATCGGCCACGGGGATCTCCTGGTTGTCCAGGTCCACGCGGCAGTCGGCGGGAAGACCCTCCCCCGCCGGCGGCACGAGCATCTGGCAGGCCGTGGCCCCGATCATCAGGACGACCTGCGTCATCTCGGCCTCCTCGGGCACCGTTTCCGTGGACGCTCGAGGGATGTCGATGTCGTAGCCCTGGAGCATCAGGGGAACGACGACCATGAAGATGATCAGCAGTACGAGCACCACGTCGACGAGCGGCGTGATGTTGATCTCGGACTGCAGGTCGGAGCCGAGCGTGCCTCCGTTGAGCTGCATGGGTCACTCCCCCCCCGCTTTGTCGCTGTTGGGCTTGGCGATCAATCCCACGCCCGGGAAGCCGGCCGCCTCGATCGCGAGCATGGCCGCCCGGACGTCGCCGATCTTGAGCCGGGCGTCCCCCTTGATCACGATCTTGGGATCCGGCTCGTCGCCGACCGCGGCGATCAGACCTTCGGCGAACCGCTCGGGCGGGACCTGCTGATCGTCGATCCAGATCCCGCCGGTCGAGTCCATCGTGACGAGGACCCGGCCTCTCTCGTCGCCCTGGTCGCTCGGCTTCGCCGTGTGCGGCAGGGGGACTTCCGGTCCCTTCCGCATCATGCGCGGCGCCATGACCATGAAGATGATCAGGAGCACCAGCACCACGTCGACGAGCGGCGTGATGTTGATGGACGCCTGCATCTTGGCCGGTTCACCGAGACGCATGGCCCGCCCCCGCGATCTTGATCGCCGGCATCCTGGACTCCGGGACCTTGAACAGGCAGTTCACGAGCTGGGACGAGGCCCGGTTCATCTCGACCTGGAAGTTCTCGAGACGGCCCGTGAACTGGTTGAAAGCGACGACGGCCGGGATCGCGACGAAGATGCCCAGAGCGGTCGCGACCAGGGCCTCGGCGATGCCGCCCGAGACCGCAGCCATCCCGCCGGATCCCGTCGCCGCGATGCCACGGAACGCGTTGATGATCCCGACGACCGTGCCGAAGAGGCCGATGAACGGGGCCGTGGACCCGATGGTGGCCAGGAACCCGAGGCCCTTCTTGAGATGGATCAGCGTCTCGGCCCTGGCATCCCTGAGGACGCTCTGGACGAGCTCGAGAGAACCGGCGGGATCACGCCCGGCCTGGCGCACGCCGTCGTACTCGAGGACGCCCGCCGCGACGACCTGGGCCACGTAGGACGTCTGGTGCGCCCGCAGGACGTCGATCAGCTCCTGCATCTCTCCCCCGTGCAGGAAGTTCTTGAACACGGGCTTGAAGAGCTGCGTCTGGCGCGCTGCCGCCCGGAAGCGGCGGTGCTTGTCCACGATCAGCCCCACCGAAAAGATGGAGAGCAGGGCGAGGCAGCACATGACCGCGCCTCCGAATAGGCCGACGTTTCCCAGCAGTTCTGATAGGCTCA
>DASRJX010000099.1:0-12464 GCA_035649235.1 Candidatus Cryosericum sp. | reverse complement strand
GCCGAGACCATCGCACAGGGGCTCGATCTCGCGGCGCGGGCGCATCGAGCCGGGTACTCGGTGGCCCTGGCCGAATATCGTGGCTATGCAGGCAATCCGGGGAAACCGTCGGAGCGGGGCCTCTACCTCGACGGCGAGGCGGCCTTTCGGGCAGTCGCCGGCCGGCCGGACGTCGATGCGGCGCGCATCGTCTTCTGGGGGCGATCGATCGGCGGCGCCGTGGCCGGACGGCTGGCGGCCGCCGGACGCGGGGCCGGCCTCGTCCTCGAGTCCCCCTTCACGTCAGCCCGCGACCTTCTGCGTGACGACGGTGCCTGGATCTTCTACGCGCTCTCCTTCCTCGGCACGTACCGCTTCGAGCTCGAGCCGGCGATCCGGAGCGTCCGGATGCCGGTCCTGGTGATCCACGGAACGCGCGACGAGATCGCGCCCTTCGCGCACGGCAGGCGGCTTCACGACCTGGCCCCGGGCAGGCGTTCGCTCCTCGCCCTCGATGGAGGCGGCCACAACGACCTCTGGGCCGGATATGGAGAGGAGCTGTGGGACGGTGCTCTGCGCTTCCTGCGCTCTCTCGATGGGGATCAGGCCGGGTAGGGCTCGACGACGCTGACGGTCGTGCGCGCGCCCCGGGATTCGAGCTCCCGGAAGAACGGCCCCGCCTCCACCGCGCGCTCCGGGGGCAGAACGCCCGCCGCCTTAACCTTCCCCTGCGCCAGCCAGCGGGCCACGATCGCCGGCGGCGAGGCGACGAGCAGCGTCCCTCCGGAGAGCCCCCACTCCTTATGCGGGTAGGCGGTCGTCTCGACCTTGCCTGCCACGTCGACACCGTCGCGCCGGCCGCGGACTTCGGTGACGATGTCCTTGAAACCGATGCTCCGGGTCCTCTCCGAGCGGGGGGAGCGCTTCAGCACTTCGACCAGAACATCCCGCGGCCGCACCTCATGCCCCCGCACCGCCACCTTCTCGGTCGAGGCGAGGCCGAGCTGGGCCAGGAACTGGAGCTGGCGGAGTGCGGTCTCCGAGTAGCCGAAGAAGGAGATCTTGAAGAAACACTCCTGGATCTTCTTGGCGGCGTAGGTCAGGGGGAGGGTCGCCACCTCGGAGTGCAGGGACAGATGGACCTTCGTGGCGCCGATCGGCTCCTGAAACCGGTACACCTCCTCCTCTCCGAGGGCCGGCGCGTCCTTGAACTCGCCGTCCCGGAACACCACCGCCGGCAGCGTGATCTCGTCGAAGATGGTCTCGATGGAGTAGGCCCAGGCCAGGGAGTCCCCCTGATCGGGCGTCGCGCCGTTGTAGATCCGGATCGAGTCCACGGTCTCGAAGGTGTCGGCCAGGACGCGCGCCTGCACGTTGGCGATGCCGGGGCAGGAGCCGAGGCCGAGCACCGCCAGGATGCCGGCGCTCTTGAACCGGCTGTCGAGCTCGAGCTGGCGGCGAGTGGTGTGGAACAGGCCCCCCAGGTCGATGTAGGGCACGCGGGCATCGAGACAGGCCGCCATGACAGCCAGGTTGAAGGAGTACTGCACGGCGTTGACGACCGCCCCCGCCCCCTCGAGCAGGCGCACGAGCGCCGCGTGATCGGTCACGTCGACGCGGATGGCGGTGACGCCGGGGCGGCCGAACGAGGCCGCCGCCTTCTGGGCGCCTTCCAGGTCGAGATCGGCGATGACGAGCTCACGCACGAGCCGGTCCGAGGCGAGGTCCCGGCCGATGGCCCGCCCGATGATCCCAGCCCCGCCCAGCACGACGATGCGCACGGCACACCCTCCTCTACCCTCCGCCTGCGCGGAAGTGGCGACGGCTCGCGCTGAGACGGGGTGCGGCGGGATGCTATCGCGCCGCCGCCGGAACGGTCAACCGCGCCTCTTGAGGGTCAATCCGCCGACCGGGCGCGCAGATCCATGGATTGGAGCCGGTCGATGTACAGCTCGGCGACGCGCCGCGCGTCGGTCCAGCGGCCGTGCGGGACCGCCTGGTTGAGCTCGTCGAGCAGGTTCCCGCGCAGCTCATCATCGCGTGGGGCCACCCCTTCGAGGAGATCGTCAAGAAGGCCGAGGACCTGGTGGCCGATCTGAAGCACGGCCGAAAAGATCCTGCGATCGACCTCCCGGCCGCTTCTCTGCGTCCCGGCCGAGTAGCGGGGCCCGCGCGGTCCATCGCGCCCGCCGGGCGACAAGGCTAATCCTCGAGGAGGCGGAGCTCCAGGAGGGACCGCCCCGCGAGGGCAGTGCGTGCCGAGAACAGGGCGAGCGACGCCAGGACGACCAGCACGAAGAGTCCCGAGGCTCCGTACCACGTCGTCAGCGCGGACAGCACGGGGAAGATCGTCAGCAGGCTGAGGGTCAGCAGGGCGGCGACGAGGGCCAGGAGGCCGAAGCGCGTCAGGGCGATCATCACCAGCACGGAGGTGGCCACGGCGAATGGCACGCCGAGGACGCCGACGCTCTGGGCCATCTGGAGCGAGGTGATGACGCTGCCGACAACGACCAGCCCGATCGCGGCGGCCCACTGCCGACGCGACGACAGGTACCCCAGAAGGAGCGCGAACAGGATGACCATGGAGATCTGCACGATTTCCGCGAAGTCGAACAGGACGAACGCGACCCAGGCTCGCGGACCGTGCAGGAGATCGAGCGCTCTCTCGTCCGGCATGGCCGGGGCCCGACCCAGCCAGGCGGGGACGGCGGCCGCCACGGTCCCGAGGACCGCCATGGCGGCGCCGAAGGCGGTGCCGACCAGGATGTCGCGGCCGACCAGGGGGTCGCGCACCCGCCCGCCGAGCAGGCGGGTCCAGGAGATGATCCGGTCGGGCCAGCGGCGACGCACCGTCGGCTCGAGGGCGATGTAGTACAGCCAGACGAGGGCGCCCTCAAACAGCGCCTGACTGCACAGCCGGACGAACAGCTCCCATTCCCCCTGCGGCGTCGGGACGTGCGTGGCGGCGCACAGTCCCGACACCAGGACCGCGCCGAAGATGACCAACGCCAGACGGTGGGCCCCCCGGCGATCGACCCGGCCCAGGCTCAGGTTGCGCCGGGCCAGCAGGAGGCCGGTCAGGATGGCGGCCGCCACCATCACCAGGATGATGATGTTGGCGGACTTCTGCCCCATGCTCTCCTCGAACGGCTGCACCCTCAGGGGCCGGTTCCACGGCCAGTAGTCGTGGAAGAAGACGGGGCGCCCCCGGTAGGCGGCAGCCTCGACGCGCACGGGGTATTGCGGCACGCCGGCGTAGGTCCCCTCCCAGGCGGCCCGCACGTCGCCATAGGCGGACGGTACCCAGCGGGGCTCGACCGGCTTGAAGTCCTCGAACTTGAGCGCGGCCTCCGCGAACAGGGGCGCCCAATCGACCGGCGGATCACTCGTTCCTCCCTCGTCGATCTGCGGCGGGACCGCGCTGAAGCGCCACAGGTCGCCGCTGGATGTCAGCTGCACCTCCAGCATCCCCGGGACGAGCGGCGCCGGATCGTCGGTGGTCACCCTGCCGCCCACGTTGTGCGCCTCGAGATGCCGCGGGCTCTCCCGGTACCAGAAGAAGATCGCCGGCGGCTGCGGCGCCGACAGCCGGTCCCAGCGGCCCGCCGACTGGTCCGTGTCGCGGATGTGCTCCATGTAGGACCGGTGCCAGCCGAAGCCTTGTCCCACCCCGACCGGGGGATCGGGATAGCCGAAGCGGCGCGCCACCTCCCGGGCGCGGTCGGCGAGGACGTCTGGCGGCTTGGTCGGGGCCGCCCGGCCCAGGAGGGTCGTCCTGCCTTCGAGCAGCGTCAAGCACAGGATCCCGGCGGCAAACGTCCCCAGGCAGGCCCAGACCAGGAGCGGGCGCAAACCTCCGACCTCCCCGGCCGCCGCCACCATCTCGGGGGAGGGCGTCTCGCCGGCGGCCAGGGCCATCGCGAGGGGATCGCCGCCCGGAAGGGCGGCCGCGACCGCCAAGGCCGACGGCGGCCTCTGGCGGGGATCCTCCTCCAGGCACCTGAGGATGACGCGCTCCACCGCCGGATCGAGCCCATCGACGAGGGAGGACGGGGAGGGCGGCTCCGTTTCCTGGCGGTTCTTCTGAAGCTCGGCGAACGTCTCCCCCTGGAAGGCCCGCTTGCCGGTGAACAGCTCGTAGAGCACGAGGCCCAGGGCGTAGATGTCGCTGCGCACGGTCGCTTCGCCCTGGGCCAGCTGCTCGGGCGACATGTAGGCGGGGGTCCCGGCGCGGGTCCGGGCCGCGTCGTCGCTCCCGGCCATCCCGGCCAGGCCGAAGTCGGTGATCCGCGCCCGGCCGCGCCCGTCGATCATGACGTTGGCCGGCTTGAGATCACGGTGCAGCACACCCCGGTCGTGGGCCGCGGCGAGTCCGGCGCAGAGCTGCCGCGCGATCTCGATCGCCTTGTCCTGCGGGAGGCGGCCGATCCGCCGCAAGAGCGTCGACAGGTCCTCGCCGTCGATGTACTCCATCGACAGGAAGGCCTGGCCGTCGACCTCGCCGATGTCGTAGACGCGGCACACGTTCGGATGCGACACCTGGCGCGCCAGCCGCACCTCGCCGTGGAAGCGGGCGAGGCGCGAGGCGTCCTGCGCCAGCTCGACGGGCATGAACTTGAGCGCCACCGGCTGGCCGAGCTTCAGATCGTCGGCGCGGTACACCTCGCCCATGCCACCGCTCCCGAGGAGTCCGAGGATGCGGTACCTCTCCTGGAGCAGGAACCCGGGGACGAAGCGGCCGTGATCGAGCGAATCCGACGAGGAGGAGGAGAACCGCGCCGCGCGGCCGGCCGCGAAGGATCCGGCCCTGGCGCCTCCTCCCGCACCGGAGGACGGACCCGCGTCCATAGCGTGGAGCGTGCGCGTGGGAGATGGCGCCGAGGATCCGATCCCCGCGCCGCACTCGGGGCAGAAGCGCGCCGAGCCCGGAATGGCCTGGCCGCAGGAGGGGCAGGTCATCCGACCAGGTCCGGGCCGAACCCGCCCGCCTCCCGGGCCAGGTCGCTGACCCGCACCAGGTTGGCGTCCTGGTTCTTCCCCACCTGGAACAGGTTGCGCCGGATCCGCCGCCAGGCGGCGTTGCCGAACGTGCGGGTCAGGAGGATGTCGCGTCGGGCCGCCTCGGCCCCCTCCTCCTGGATGCGGGTGTTGGCGCGCGACAGGCAGGCGACCAGGGCATAGAGATCGGCAGACGCCTCGGCCAGGCGCTCCTGCACGAACTCGCGCTCCAGGATGCTCTTGCCGTGAGCCCGCAATGCCGCCTCGGAGGTGTCGGCCAACGTCTCGGCGAAGTGCGCGGCGCGGGCCGCCGTCTTCACCAGGGGCGGCTCGATCCCCGGGAACGGCTCGTCGGTCACGGCGCGGCGCAGCTTCTTGAAGGCGTATTCGGTCAGGACCCCGACCTGGGCGACCGGATCGCGCAGGGCCTGCCCGACCTTCTTGAGGTCCTCCCCCACCCGCTGCAATCCGGCGAGGGCGACGAACACCCGCAGGATCTCGTTGGTCCCTTCGAAGATCATGTTGATCCGGCAGTCGCGCAGGAAGCGCTCGTACGGGTACTCGCGGATGAAGCCATTGCCGCCGGCTATCTGCACCGCGTGGTTCACGACGCGCCAGGCGTTCTCGGAAGCGAAGATCTTCGCCAACGCCGACTCGATGGAGTAGTCGACGCCGGGGCGCTGCGCCAGCCCCGTCGTGAGGTAGACCATGCTCTCGGCGGCATAGGTGCCGGTGACCATCTCGGCGATCTTGCCGCGGATCATCTCGAACTCCGCGATCGGGCGGCCGAACTGGCGGCGCTGGGACGCGTAATCGACGGCCCGGTCGATCATCTCCTTCGCCATGCCGACCGACCCGGCGGCGAGCGACACCCGCCCGTCGTTCAGGATTTCCATGGCGTACTTGAAGCCTCGCCCCGGCTCCCCGAGGAGGTTCCCTTCCGGCACCGGCACGTTCTCGAGGTCGAGGTCGGTCGTCGAAGAGCCTTTGAGGCCGAGCTTGTCTTCCTCCTTTCCCGTCGTCACACCCGGCAGGTCCCGGGTCACGACGAAGGCGCTGATCCGGTCCTCGCCGCCGACCTTATGGCGGGCGAACACGGTGAACAGGCCGGCGTGGCCGCCGTTGGTGATGAAGCGCTTGCCACCGTTCAGGACGAAGACGCGGCGTTTCTCGTCCCAGACGGCGCTCGTCCGAAGCGACGCGGCGTCCGATCCCGATTCCGGCTCGGTCAGGGCATAGGCGCACAGGAGGTCGCCTCGCGCCACCGCCGGCAGGAAGCGCTTCTTCTGCTCTTCGCTGCCGTACAGGACGATTCCCTTGGAGCCGATGCCCAGGTGCGCCCCGACGATCGTGGCGGTCGAGGCGCAGGCGTGGCAGATCTCCTCCATGAGGCGGCAGTACGCCGTGAGGGGCAGACCCGAGCCGCCGTACTCCTCCGGGATCGTCATCCCCAGGATCCCCATTTCCTTGAGCTCCCGGACGAGCGGCTCGGGGAACCGGCCCCCCTTGTCGACGGCGGCGCCGTCCAGGCGCTCCTTCGCCCAGCCGCGGAAGCTCTCCAGGACCAGGCGCAGCGTCTCGCGCTCGTCCTCGCTCGGGCGTGGATACGGGAAGACGAGGGACGATTCGAGGCGCCCCTGGTAGAGCGACTTCATGAAGCTCGTGGTGCGGGCCTCGCGTGCCGCCCCCATCTCACTCCTCGAAGAAGCGGCGGCCGCCTCTCGCCATGTCGGTCAGCAGGCGTGCCGGCTGCAGGCGCTGGCCGTGGCGCTCCGCCAGGTGCGTCAGTCCCTGCACCACCGTCGGGAGCCCGATGGTGTCGGCGTGGCGCAGGAGCCCTCCCCGGAACGGCGGGAACCCGGTCCCCAGCACCATCGCCAGATCGATGTCGGCCGGATCGCGGACGAGACCGGTCTCGAGGCAGCGGGCCGCTTCGTTGACCATCGGCAGGATGAGGCGCGACTCGACGGCCCCCGGATCGGCGCCGCGGCGGTCGCGCGCGGTGATCAGTCCGTAGACGGCGCCGTTCGCGTCGCGCGGCGGGCCCCCGGCCGAGCCGTCCGCCTCCCCCCTCTGGCCCGCGCGGTAGTGATAGAAGCCCTGGCCAGACTTCCGGCCGAGCCAGCCCTTCTCCTTGAGAGCGTTCAGGACCGTGGGGCGCGGGGCGCGGTCGGAGAACGCCTCGCTCAGCACCCCCGCCACGTGCGCCGCGACGTCGATCCCGATCTGATCGAGCAGGGCGAACGGCCCCATCGGGAGCCCGAAGCCGAGGAGGACGCGATCCACCTCCTCGAAGCGGGCCCCTTCCTCGAGCATCAGCAGCGCCTCCCCCAGGTACGCCATGAGCACGCGGTTGACCAGGAACCCCGGAGCGTCGCCGACCACGACCGGCGTCTTGCCGATCCGCTTCGCCAGATCGAGGACGGTGGCGACGGTCTCGTCGGAGGTGCGCGGCCCGCGGATCACCTCGACCAGCGGCATGCGATGCACCGGGTTGAAGAAGTGGAGCCCGACGACGTCCTCGGGCCGCCGGGCCGCCTCCGCGATCGAGCCGATCGGCAGCGACGACGTGTTGGTGGCGAAGACGAACCCCTCCGGGAGCGCGGCCTCGAGGTCCCGGAGCACCTGGTGCTTGACCCGGAGCGACTCGACCACCGCCTCGATCACCACCTCCGCCCGGCGCATCCCGGTGTAGTCCAGGGTCGGGAGGATCCGGTCCATGCGCCTCTCACGCTCGGCGCGCGTGATGCGCCGCTTGCCCAGCTCGGCCGTCTCCAGCTCCCAGGCGGTCCTGACGCCGCGCGCCAGGGACGGGGCGTCGATGTCCTTGAGGCGCACCGTGATGCCCGCCTTCGCCAGGGAGCGGGCGATGCCGCCCCCCATGACTCCGGCGCCGGCGACGACCGCCAGGGAGACGGGCCGCGGCCGGGCGGCCACGACCGGATCCCGCTTCGCCGCCTGCTGCATCGTGGCCAGGGCGACGAGCCCCCGGCTCGTGGGGCCGACGGCCAGGTGACCGACCGACTCGGCTTCGAGATGCAGCCCTTCCTGCAGCCCGCGCCGGACTCCGTGCGCCACCGCGTCCAGGGCCAGGAAGGGGGCCGGGTAGTGGCTCTCTTGAAGGCGCTGCCGCAGCCTCCGGCGAGCGACACTCGTCGTCAGTGCTATGGACGCGAGACGCAGTGGGTTGAGGCGCGCCAGGGCGTGTCCGGCGAGCCGCCGGCGCGGCCGGCGGCGCGCCTCGGCGGCTTCGCCGAGCACCCGCTCCGCCGCCAGCATCAGGTACTCCTGTGGGGCCACCTCGTCCACCAGGCCGATCTGGAGCGCCCGGCGGGCATCCACCGAGCGACCGTTGAGGATCAGGTCGAGGGCCGGCGCCAGGCCGATGAGCCGGGGCAGGCGCTGGGTCCCGCCCCAGCCGGGCAGGATCCCGAGCCGCACCTCCGGCAGGGAGATCTCGGTGCGCCGCCCCTCGGCGGCCACGCGATAGTGGCAGGCCAGGGCCAGCTCGGTGCCGCCGCCGATGCAGGTTCCGTTGATCACCGCCACCACGGGGAAGGGCAGGTCCTCCAGGGCCGAGAACAGCCGCTGTCCGCGGCGCGAGGCCGCCTCGGCGTCCTGGAACGATCGCAGCGCCCGGATCTCGCGCAGGTCGGCGCCGGCGATGAAGGACTCGGGCTTGGCGCTGCAGACGATCAGGCCCTTCAGCGTCTGCTCGCGCGCCTGGGCGAGGAGCAGCTCGAGGTGCGCCACGACCGAAGCGCCGAGCAGGTTGACCTTGCTGTCCGGGGTGTCCAGAATGAGGAGCCCGATCTGGTCCGGCCGGAGGACGAGCGAAGCGCCGGGACCTGGAATGCGCCCCTCGAGCGGCAAGGCCTCCTGGGCCGTGGCCGTCACGATCGCTCCACGATGAGCGCGGCCCCCTGGCCGCCGCCGATGCACAGCGCCGCCAGCCCGTAGGTCAGGTCGCGGCGCGCCAACTCCTTGAGGAGTGTCAGCGCGATCCGGGTCCCCGACGAGCCGACCGGGTGGCCCAGGGCGATGGCACCGCCGTTCACGTTCAGGATCGCAGGGTCGATCGCGCCGAGCGGCTCCTCGAGCCCCAGGGCGTCGTTCGCGAAGTCGCGCGAGGCGAAGGCCTTCAGCACCGCCAGCACCTGTGCGGCGAAGGCCTCGTTGATCTCGACGAGCTGCATGTCCTCGAGGCGCAGCCCCGCCCGCTGCAGCGCCAGGTGCGCCGCGTGCACGGGCCCCAGGCCCATGACCTCCGGGTCGAGCCCGGCGAAGGCATACGAGCGGATGCGGCCGAGGTACGGCATGCCGAGTGCTCGCGCCCGCTCCTCGGAGGCCACGATGACGGCGGCCGCCCCGTCGGTCAGCATGCAGGAGTTGCCGGGGGTGACCGTCCCGTAGCGCTTGTCGAAGACCGGCTTCAGGCGCTGCAGCGCCTCCATCGACTGGTCCTCGCGCGGGCCCACGTCGTCGAGCACCGGCTCCATCTTCGGCGGCGGAAAGATCGGCATGATCTCCTCGCGCAAGCGGGCGCGGCCGGCGACGGCGCGGCGATGGCTCTCGAGGGCGAAGGCGTCCTGCTCGTCACGTCCGATCCGGAACCGGCGCGCCAGGACCTCCGCCGTCTGCCCCATGTCGAGCCCGCTCACGGCGTCCCGCAGGCCGACCTCCAGGGCGGGCACCGGCTTCAGGTCCTCGCGGCCGAACCCGAAGAGCGCCCGGGCGCGCTGCACCGGCGTTCGCGCCCGGCGCAGGCCCATGACCCTGCGCGTGAAGCCCTGCGGCAGCTGGAACGGGATCCGGGACATCGATTCGGCCCCGCCCGCGATCACGACGTCCGCCAGCCCCGACTCCACGCGGTGGTAGGCGGCCACGATGGCCTCGGTCCCGGAGCCGCAGTTCCGGTTCACGGTCACGGCGGGCACGCGCCGCGGCACGCCGGCCCGCAGGGCCGCGACCCGCGCCAGGGTGGTGGTCTCGGCCGGCTGGGCGACGTTGCCGAGGATCACCTCGTCGACCGCCTGCGGATCGAGGTCGACGCGGGCCATCGTCTCGCCGATCGCCAGGCGCGCCAGGGAATCGGCCGGGACGTCCTGCAGCACGCCCCACGCCTTGCAGAAGGGCGTCCGGACGCCGTCCACGATGACGACGCCCCGGCGACCATTCATTCCTGGACCTGGTCCCGGGTGATGCCGTACTGCTCGAGCTTCTTGTAGAGGTTGCTGCGCGGCGTGTCGATCGCCTTGGCCATGCGCGAGATGTTCCAGCGGAACTCCCGCAGCTTGCGCAGGATGAAGACCTTCTCGGCCTCCTCGCGGTACTCCTGCAGGGTCGCGAAGGAGGCGGGATCCGGGCCGCCCGGGGCCGTCGCCGGCCGTCCCGGGATCGGCGTCGTGCCCGCGGAGGTGGAGGCCTGGGAGGCCGCGCCCGCGTCGGAGCCGGCGGTCGACGCATCGGTCACGAGCACTCCCTGATCGATCGCCACCACGTCCTCCTCCTGCACGACCTCCCCGGTCGACATGATCAGGACGCGCTCGACGAAGTTGCGCAGCTCGCGCACGTTCCCCCGCCAGGTCCGCGCCTGCAGGCGGATCATCGCCCCGGGCGCGATGCGCCGGCGCCGGCAGTTGTTCTCGTTGCTGAAGATCTCGACGAAGTGGTCCACCAGGGCCGGGATGTCCTCCCGCCGATCCCGCAGCGGCGGGGAGGTGATCGGCACCACGTTCAGGCGGAAGTACAGATCCTCGCGGAAGCGCCCGGCCCGGATCTCCGCCGCCAGGTCCTTGTTGGTCGCCGAGATCACGCGCACGTCGACCCTCATCGTCTTCGCCAGGCCGACCGGCTCGACCTCGCCCCCTTCCAGGACCCGCAGCACCTTGGCCTGGGTCCTCGGGCTCATGTCGCCGATCTCGTCCAGGAAGATGGTCCCCCCGTCGGCCTGCACGAACTTCCCGGTCTGCCGCGACGACGCCCCCGTGAACGCCCCCTTCTCGTGGCCGAACAGCTCCGACTCGATCAGGTCCTCGGGGATCGCGGCGCAGTTGACCTTGACGAACGGCTTCTCGGCGCGCGCGCTGGCCCGGTGGATCTCCCACGCGATCACCTCCTTGCCGGTGCCGCTCTCGCCGCTGATCAGCACCGTGGTGCCGGTCGGCGCGGCCCGGGCGATGGCCTCGCGCACCGACCTCATGGTGTGGGCGTCGCCGATCATCTTGAGGCGCGATTCGACCTGGTAGCGGAGGCGCAGGTTCTCGTCCCGGAGCCGCTTGCGCTCGATGGCGTTGCGCAGCGAGGTCAGCACGCGGTCCGACTCCAGAGGCTTCTCCAGGAAGTCGTACGCCCCCTTGTGGATCGCCTCGACGGCCGTGGGGATGTCTCCGTGCCCCGAGATCATCACGATCGGCGTATGGACGTCGCGGGTGCGAGCCGCCTGCAGGACCTCGAGCCCGTCCATCTGCGGCATCTTGATGTCGAGCAGGATGGCGTCGGGCGCCTCCTTGCGCATCGCCTCGAGCCCCTCCGGCCCGGAGCCCGCCTCGATCAGCTCGTAGCCCTCGTACTCGAGCACCATCCGGAGCGACTTCCGGATCGCTTCCTCGTCGTCGATGACGAGGATCCTGTTGCGCATGGGCGGGCACCTCCCGTTGCCTTTTCGGCGAAAAGGCCGTGACATCATAGCAAAACGGAAGTGCGCCACGAGCGCCCGCCGGAGCCGAGGTCGTGGGTCACGTACCCGCTGCCGGAGCCGGGGGGCGCTGGTCGCGTGACCAGCGTCCGCCCGGGGCGCCTCGGTTCGGTCTACCGAAATCGTCCTACGGGCAGACGTTCCCGGGCAGCGCCTGGTCGAGCAGGTGCTTGGCGCTCCCCACCGCCAGGCAGCCCTGGTTGAACGGCTGCTGCGGCGCGAACGTGTCGGACTTGTAGCACAACTGGCCGGCCGTCGACGCCGTGGCGCTGAACCCGCTGCACGTCCCCCCCGCCCCGCAGTCGAGCGTGTTCGCGGAGATGGCCGCGTTCAGGTTGGTGCAGAGCTTGCCCGGCGTCGCCCCGGCGACGCAGACCGAGTGCCTGCCGCAGCCGCCCAGGTCCCCCATCCCGGCGTCCGCCGTGCAGTACGGCCGGCTCACGCCCGGCATGTTCGTGCAGGTCGCGCCCGTCCCCGGGCACTGGGTCGGAGGACCGCCCACCATGCAGGGTGCGCCCGCGTTGGTGCCGAGGTTGCACCACCCGGTGTTGCTGCACACCCCCAGGTTCGGGCAGGAGAGCCCGTTGACCGGCGCGCCACCCGGTGCATGGCCCACGGACAAGTAGACGAACGCCGAGCCCAAGGTCGGGACCGCGTCCACGGCGTTCGAGTAGTCGTTCCGGAACTGCTTCCCCGGACTGGCGTTCGCGAAGAACGGGACGTGGCTGAAGTGCGCGGCGTTCCCCAGGGTCACGGTCGCTCCGGCCGGTGGCGTCGCCTGTGCCGAGTC
>DASRJX010000098.1:0-7189 GCA_035649235.1 Candidatus Cryosericum sp. | reverse complement strand
CCCAGAAGACCACGGGGCCGAGCCGCGTGCGGCCGATCGCGGCCTGCGTCGCCGGATGCAGCAGCGCGACCGCGGCGGCGCCGAGGAGCGCGGCGCAGGCGAAGGCCGGCCCGGAAGGGGCCGGCTCAGCCCCGGGTCTGGAGGGCGGCAAGCGACTCCTTGACGGTCGGGTTGCCGCCCGCCTCGACCTCCCGACGGCGGATCTTGTGGAAGCCCGTCAGGACGGCGTTGGCCCGCGCCAGGGCCGACACGCGCTCCGTGAAGGCGAGCAGCCGCGTCCCCGGAACGGCGAACAGCGCCACGTCCGGTGTCAGCACGTCGAGGTAGGCGCGCGCGCCGCAGCAGCCGAGGCTGAGCGCCGCGCGTCCCGAGTTGATCGCCTGCGGCACGACGCCGCACGCCGGGCGGCCCATCGCCGGTGGCGCGCCCCCCTCCATCTGTTGCGCGGCCTCCGACAGGATGAGTTGCTGGTCGGACGCCACCATGAGCATCACGACGTCGGGAGGCAGCGGCACCTGGGCCAGCGGGCCGTACAGGACGTACCCCGGGTGCGTCTTGAGGACCGGAATGTGAGGCAGGTCTTCGTCGCGCACGTAGCCGAGATCGGCGAACGCCCGCAGTGCGTCCCGGCGGTCGGCTTCATGAGCGCGCGTGGTCGCGAGATTGTGGGTGTAGGTGCCGAGAGAGCAAAGGTCGTGGTCGCGGGGCGCCGTCGCGAAGACGGCCTGGGCCGCTTCCTGCCAGAACCGACAGCCGGCCGGGACGCGCCCCTCGAACAGCCGGACCCCCGCGGGAAGAGCGTCCGTGAGACAGACGGCAATCGGAGGCTGGGCGAGTCGCAGGCACTCGGTCAGCGTGGCTGCGGCCGTGACGACGGACATGGTCATGCGGGCTCCTTGCCGGCGGGCCGGCGTCGCCGCGCTCAGCGGGCGCGCTTCAGCGACTCGTACAGGTCGTGCGCCTCGCGTGGCGCGACCTTCTCGTGCACGACCTTCCGGACCGCCTGCAGCATCGCCGCCGGGGCCTCGGACTGGAAGATGTTGCGTCCCATGTCGACGCCGGCGGCCCCCTGCTCCACCGCGTTCGACGCCATCGTCAGGGCCTCCATCTCGGGCAGTTTCTTGCCGCCGGCCATGACGATCGGCACGGGACACGAGGCGGTGACCGTCTCGAAGTCCTTCTGGATGTAGTAGGTCTTCACGAAGTGGGCGCCCAGCTCGGCGCAGATGCGGCACGCGAGGCGGAAGTAACGGGCGTCGCGCGTCATCTCCTTGCCGACGGCCGTGACGGCGAAGACCGGGATCCCGAGGCGGTTCCCGAGGTCCACGAGCCGCGTGAGGTTGTGGACCGATCGGGTCTCGTGCTCGCCGCCGATGAACACCTGCACCGCGAGGGCGGCAACGTCGAGACGGCAGGCCTCGTCGGCGTCGATGGCGATCGTCTCGTGCGACAGCTCGCGCAGGACGCTCGGACCGCCGCTCGCCCGCAGGACGATCCCCTTGGTGAAGGTCGGGGGGATCATCGTGCGCAGAGCGCCGCGGGTGACCATGAGGGCGTCGCAGTGAGCGAGGAGCGGCACGATGCTGACGTCGATCCGCTCCAGGCCCGTCGTCGGCCCCTGGAAGTAGCCGTGGTCGATGGCCAGCATGACCGTCCGCCCGGAGGCGGGATTGAAGATCCGCGCCAGGCGGTTCTGCATCCCCCAGTCCAGGGCGCCGGACCCCTTCAGGAAGAAGGGCCGGTTCTTGGCCGGAACGTCGAGATGGAACTCCCGTGCGTCCTTGCCGTCGTCGGCTTCGGGCATGCTTCAAGACCTCGCCGGTTGATGCGTGGTGGCAGCGACTTTTCTACCATCACTCGAGGTGGAAACACAAGGGACGCCGGATCGGGGCGTTCCCGCGCGCCAATCCGGACTCTACGATCAGGGCTTGGCGGCGCCGTCGCAGACCGGGCAGCCCTTGTCGATGACGACCTTCCAGCGGCCTCCGGCTTCGCGGCGCCAGATGGAGTTGAAGGTGCCGACGAGACGTCCCTCCGGATCGCGGACGGGTCCCGTGCTGAGGGCCAGCGTGCCGGAGTCGAGCACCTCGACCCTTTCGGGCTCCCACGAGAACGGGGCCTGCGGTCCCTCGAAGTACGGCTTCCACCCCGCCACGACGGCCGCCTTGCCTCGCAGGGCCCCATCGCGGCTGATGAACAGCGCCTCCTCCGCGAGGTGCGATCGAAAGCCCTCGAGGTCGCGCGCGGCCATCGTCCTGGCGAAGGCGGTCTCGGCCGCCCGCACCTGACGGACCAGCGCCTCGTTGGTCTCGGCCGCGGCCGGGCTTCCGGCTGCGGCGGCGCACAGGGCGAACAGCCACACGTTCGTGATCCTCATGACGGGCCCTCCTTGTGGCGGCCGAAGGTGTCCGACCTCGGATCCCAGAAATCCCCCTCGAGACCCAATCCGGCGAATATCGACCGCATCTCCTCCGGCTTCGGGCGGCGGGAGTCCGCCTGCAGGCGGGTCGAGTACCACGTCGTCGCGAGCGCCCAGAGCTGATCGATCCTGACCAGCGGCCGCATCGGGTCGCCACGCGCCGCGCACCAGCTCCGGACCTGTTCTTCCGACCGGAAGAAGAGCATGTTGCGTCACGTGAAGACGATGTCCTCCCACCACTTCGCCGCCGGCACGAGGCAGTGGAAGAGCCAGGTCGACGGCCCCGGGCCGTCGAGGCCGACCTCGAGACGGAGCGGCTCGCCCGTTTGCTCGCAGCGGGAAAGCACCTCGGCCGGCCGGTGGAGCGCGGCCGGCACCCCGAGCGAGTCCCAGGCGCAGTTGGCGAAATAGTCGATCCCTCCGACCTTCACGAGGTGCTGCGTCGGAATCCCCGAAAACGGAGGAGCCATGCGGATGGTGGTCCCGTCCGATTCCAGGACGAGCACCCGCTGCTGCCTCAGCCGCCCGTACGCGTCGCGGACGCGGCCGGCGTCCGAGACGACGCGCGAGGCGACATCCTCCAGAGAAGGTCTCCGTCCCGTCTCCGCAAAGTGCGTGTAGATGGCCAGCTTGATCTGCGTGTCGAAGTCCATCGTCTTGTCCCGCTCTTCCAGCGGCCGAGGCGGCGCCCGTCAGTCGGCCGACTTCGCGCTCAGGCACCGTCCTTCCGCCCGATCTCCGACAGAAGCTCGAGCTGGATCTCCTGGATCTCGGCGAGCCGCTCCCACTGGTGGGACAGGAGGTGATCGATTTTCTCGTGCAGCTGGCGGATCTCGAGCTCCGCCTTCAGGTTCACCTGGTAATCGTGCTGGGAGCGGAGCCGATCCTTCGCCTCCTGCCGGTTCTGGCTCATCATGATGATCGGGGCCTGGATGGCGGCCACGCAGGAGAGGACCAGATTGAGGAGGATGAAAGGATACGGGTCTACCGGCCGCGCGGCCCAGATCAGCGTGTTCAGCCCGATCCAGAGGGCGAGGAAGGCGCCGAAGAAGATGAGGAACTTCCAGCTTCCGCCGAACGTCGCGATCCGATCGGCCAGCCGCTCGCCCAAGGACCACTGCTGCTCGAACTCCGCCTCGATGTTCCGGGCCAGGAACTCGTGATCGCGCAGGCTCTTCAGGACCTCCTGCTCGAGGGAGGACAGCTCCCCCCGCTCCGATTCCAGGAGCGAGTGGACGTACTTCGACCTGAACCTGTTCAGATCGGACCGGCAGATGGCGCTGTCGGCGGACCAGGAGGCGTGCTCCCGGAGGATCTCCCGGGCGACGACGTCCCGGACGGCCGCGCCCGGGATCAGCTCGCGGGCTGAGAAGGACTTGCCGCACACCTCGCAGCTGTGCTGTCGACCCGCCTTCTCGCTCATGCGCTCTCCTCCACCCTCGGCCCCGGAGCGTCCGCCGGTCCGCAGCGTCCGTCACTCCACCCAGCGGGCGATGAACAGGTTGGTGTCGTGGGCGGTCGGATCGGCGCGGTTGGAGGCCCAGACCAGGAAGCGGCCGTCCGGGCTGAACTGCGGGAAGGCGTCGAACCCGGGTGCGAAGCTGATGCGCTCCGGATCGCCGCCGCTCTTGCCGACCATCCAGAGATCGAAGTCGCGCCCTCCCTGGGAGCCGAAGTTGGACGCATAGAGGATGCGCCGGCCGTCGGCGCTGAAGACGGGGCAGAAGTTGGCGGCCCCGTTGGAGGTGATCGGGCGACGATCGGAGCCGTCCGCCTTCATCAGATAGATCTCGAGGGCGCTCGGCCGCACCAGGCCCGACTTGAGGAGCGCGCGGTACTCCTCCAAGGCGGCGCCCTGCGGGCGGCTGGCGCGCCACACGATCTCGGAGCAGTCGGGGCTGAAGAACGCGCCGCCGTCGTAGCCCGGCTCGCGCGTCAGCCGCGTCACCACCCCGGCCTCGTTCATGAGGTAGAGATCGATGTCGCCGTCGCGCGTCGAGGTGAAGACGAGCCGGCCGCCGCGGTGGCACCAGGTCGCCTCGGCGTCGTAGCCGGTCGTCGTCGTGAGGGCGCGGGTGCCGCTGCCGTCGGGCCGGGCCTCGTAGAGGTCGTAGCCGTCGTAGAGCGCCCAGACGTACCCCTTGGAGTAGTCGGGCGGCGGCGGGCAGGCGGCGCTCGCGCCGTGGGTCGAGGCGTAAATGATGCGGTCGGCCTCCGGCCAGTCGTAGTAGCCGCAGGTCGTCCGGCCCTCGCCGGTCGACACGCGCGTCGTCCCGCCGGTCGCGAGATCGAGGACGTACTCCTGATCGCAGCCCTGGCCCGGCGGGGTGGACTGGAAGATCAGGTGGCGGCCGTCGGGGCTGAAATAGCCCTCGGCGTTCTCGCCGCCGAAGGTGAGCTGGCGGACGTCGGCGAGGTGGCGCTCTCCTTCGAACGTCTTGGCGAACGGGCGGCCGGCGCCGATCCGGAAGTCCGGACCGGGCCGATCGCGATAGTGCGCGTCGACGCCGCCCTCCGTCTCATCCACGGCGGGGGCGGCCGCCCCCGGTCCGGCCCCGGGCGCGGGAACGGCGGCGTGGGTCGAGGCGGTCGGGGACGCGTGAGCCGCGTCCGCCGCCGCGGTCGGAGCGGCCTGGCCCGCGCGGGCCCGGTCGCCGAGCGTCGCCCGCAGGCTCAGGCGCTCGCCACCGCGCAGCACCACGACGTCGATCGTGTCCTCGGGCTTGTGATCCTGCAGGGCGTAGGACATGTCGTAGAGGTTCTCGATGCGCGTGCCCGCCATCGCGACGATGCGGTCGCCCGCGCGGATGCCGGCGCGCTCGGCGGGGCCCCCGGTCCGGACGTCGGCCAGGAGGACGCCGCCCTCCTCCGAGCCCATGGCGCGATAGTCGGGGATCGTGCCGAGGTACGCCCCGTAGCCGCGGCCGTCCCCCTCGAGGGGCGGCCCCGCGGTCGAGCGCGCGTACGTCGGCCGCGCCGGGGCGCGCGCCAGCCGGAGCGCGAGCGCCTCCGCGAACCGCGCGACGCGGGCGGCCCCTTCCGCGTCGACCGTCTCCCAATCGTCTGCCGGCGTGTGATAGGCGTCGTGCGCCCCGGTGAAGAGGTGCAAGACCGGGACGCCGGAGGCATAGAAGCTCGTGTGATCGGAGGGGCCGTAACCGTCGCCGCGCCCGGTCACCTTGAGCCCAGGGACGGCCTGCGCGGCGGCGGCGATCAGCTCCGCCCACTCGGGCGCCGATTCGGATCCGAGGGCGAGCAGGTTGTCCTCCCGCAGCCGCCCCACCATGTCGAAGTTGATCATCGCCGCGACGCTCCCGATCGGGTAGGGAGGCTGGTCGACGAACCGCGACGATCCGGCCAGGCCCACCTCCTCGCCGGTGAACAGAGCTATGACGACGGCGCGGTGGTCGATAGCACCCGCGAGCGCGCGCCTCAGGCGGGCCCCGACGACGAGGGCCGTCACCACTCCGGAGGCGTTGTCGTCGGCGCCGTTGTGCACGGCGGTCACGTTCGGCTGCATGGAGCCCTCGCCGCCCAGCCCGAGGTGATCGTAGTGCGCCCCGAGAACCACGACCTCGCGCGCCAGGGCGCCCCGTCCGGGGATGATCCCGGCCAGGTTCTCGGACGCGGTCTCGATCGGGTCGACCGCCACGCGGCCGCCGAGGCGCACACCCGTCGCCCCCAGGGAGCGCGGCGCGAGATCGAGATCGACCTGCTCCTGGAAGGTTCTGAGATCGACGCCGGCCCGCGCCAGCCAGGCCTGGGCCAGGGAGGTCTTGACCTGCAAGGCCGGGATGCCGGCGGGGCTCTCCGGTCCGTCGTTCTTCAGCGCGGGGACCTTGTCCTTCCCCTCGTCCTGCAGCGGCCCGGTCACGAAGACGACCGCGGAGGCGCCGCGCTCGCGCGCCTGCAGCGCCTTGTAGCGCAGCGACGAGAACCGGCTCGGCTGCCGGCCGCTGAAAGGGGACCCCTCGTCCTTCTCCTGGGGCTCGTAGCGCAGCATCAGGGCGACCTTGCCCTTGAGGTCGAGGCCCGAGAGCTCCTGGTACCCGATTTCGGGGGCCTCGATGCCGTAGCCTGCGAAGACAAGCTCGCCCGCGAACTCTCCGGAGGAGGAGAAGCCGAGCGGCGTCCAGTCGCCGTCGGCGACCCCGTCCAGGCGGTTGCCTGCCGCCAGCGCGACGCCGGTCTTCACCTGGATCGGCTGCCGGTAGGTGTCGCCGAAGGCGGGGCCCAGGCCTGCGGCGCGGAGCTGACCCTCGATCCAGTCGGCGGCCCGCCGGATCCCGTCGCTCCCGAGGCCGCGCCCTTCCATCCGGTCGTCGGCCAGCGTGCGGATGCCGGCGCGGATGGCGCCGGCCGGGTCCCGATCGCCGGCGCCCCGCGCCTGCGACGCGACCAGCGCTGTGGCCGCGAGCAGGACCGCGGCGCCGATGACGAGCGTGGTGCGTGCGCCCGCAGGCACGGAGCCCGCGCGCACGGCCTCTTCACGGATCACGCGTCTTCTCCCGGAGGACCGGATGATACACGAACCGTCCGCTCAGCGCCGGCCGCGCGGGCCCCGCCCGCGGGAGGGTGTGCTACGATGCCCGCCCGAAGCGCGAACCCCTTCCCAGGAGGACACCATGCGGAATCGACTCGCGGTCCTGGCCATCGTGGCAGTCCCGGCAGTGCTGTTCGTGGCAGCGGCTCCGGCGGTCGCGGCGGACGTCGACCACGGGCTCTATTTCGGAGCAGGGTTGACGAACACGAGCGTCGAGGTCGATGATC
>DASRJX010000097.1:0-30399 GCA_035649235.1 Candidatus Cryosericum sp. | reverse complement strand
CGCGGTGGAGGGAGTCGGGACTTGACGTGGTCCCGAGCCCGGAAACACGGCCCGTCCACCCCTCCCACGCGCAGGGGGAGCAAGCCGCAAGCCACCTTAGGTAGTGAGTGGCGATGAACAACTTAGCTCTTCAGTGGTGTTGTGCAAGATTCGTTCTTGAAATCATGAAATACGGTTTCCGCACCGAGGGCACGACCTGCGGCCGCCGGGTTGTCTACGCGGGGATGAGCCTGACGATCCGGCGAGGCGAGCTGGGCGGTCATGGGCCGCAACGGCGCCGGCAAGACGACGCTGCTCAAGATCATCGCCGGCGCGCTCGCGCCGGATTGCTGACGACCGGGCTTACATCGCGGGCTTGACCGCGCATCTGTTCGCGTCTACTTTGGGCCCGGGCCCTGCGGCCCGGGAGCGAGCCAAGATGATGCATCGGGCGTCTATCCTGCGGACCGTGACTCAGGCAATGGCACTGTCCGTCGCTCTGGCCTGCTCGGGGGCGCCGGCGGCCCCATCCGGACCGCCCCCGGCGACAACCGTGGAGCTGCGAGGGATGTTCAGGAGTCCGGGCACTCCAGAAACCCTGCACGTCTGGACGGGGCCGAACGACACCAACGGCTGGGAGCGGTTGACGAAGCTGGTGGCGGAGATCGACGGGCAGGCGGTCCATTCGATGGCGGCGAGCACCATTCGTGTAGCGGGACTTTGCCGCGCGGCCGGGACCGGGCTCGATCAGGTCCTCCTCTCCTTCAACCGGCTGCCCCACGGCAAGGGCGGTGCCGGTGTCCTCCTGTATGACGCGAAGCGGCAGAGCTTCAAGGTGGAGTTCGTTCTGGAAGACATCACGCAGCAACCGCGGGAGCATTTCGAGTGCGCGTTCGGCCAATCGCTCCTTCCTGACTCGCCCTCCGCGACGCCCTGTCTCTGTCCGTGGGAGGACTCACCGTTGGGCCGGAGGCGGCAGAGCAAGGCCGCGTCGAAGTCCTGACGAGGCCAGAGTCCGTTCAGGGCTTCAGGAGCGGGGCTGTAGGTCAGCCCGACCTTGCCAGATCTGAGTGACTTCACCCGCACCAGCTTCAACGGATGTCGGTTCCTCGCGTCCTTGAACCCTCTTTCCTCCCCCCAAAAAGTTGCCAGAGAGGTCAGCTGACGCACATCTGGCGCTTCGACGGCGTCCCTGCCGGCGTCCACGCGTTGCGTTTCGAGGCGCAGCGTCCGGACAATGCCGAAGGGGACAACTTCCAGTTCGCGTGGTCCGATCTACATCCGTATCCAGGACACGAAGGCGAACGGCAGCCTCCTCGACACGATCGAGATCGACTACCTCGTCATCGAGACGGACTGAGTCGCCCCGGCGACGCGCAGGTCCGGCCCGCCCCGGCGGCCTCTTCCGGCCGCCGGGGCGTTTGGCGGCGCCGGGCCTCTCGCGATCGACGCCGTGCGCGGACGCGTAGGCCTCGATCGCGGCATCGCCGAGCGCGAAGGCCTCGGCGAGCGCTCCTCGGGCATCATGCGGAGCAGGCGCTCGCGGTCCTCCTGGCGCAGGCGTTCGGAGACTGTTGCCATACGCGCAGCATAGTCGCAGTCGGATTCCGCGCGCACGGCCCGGCGGGCCCACCGCGCCGATCACGCGCCGAGCAGCTCGAACTCGTCAAGGCACCCATTGCAATTCACGCGGAATAGCCCTTATCGGGCGTAGAATTCAGCCTGTTTCTACTATGCGCTAAGAAGCTCGACAAACGGATGAGACAGGGAGGCTCCCATGGACTGGAAAAAGCGCGGAGTTCTGTGCCTGTTGGCCAGTTCGTTCTTCACCGTGTGGCTTTCGGACTTCTATAGGTCCCTGACCACCGTGCCTGAGACATTCGGTCCTCCTCGACAAGTGACTCTCGACCCCCACGAGGACACATACGACCCACCAACTGGGCCGAAGCCCCATGACCGTCCCTAGCGGATGACGCAACGTTCCGAAGAGGCGCGCACACACTCGGCGCCTCCTGCGCGTGAGGGGCATGTTCGGCAGCGTCACCTCGAGGCCGGCTCCGTATGCTAGCCTGACCGGCATGAAGAACCGACTCACGCTTCTTCCCTCGCTTCTCGCGGCGCTGCTGGCCGGCCCGGGCGCCGCAGCGGCCGCGCCCGATCCGGTCCACGACTTCGTGACCGCCTACATCGCCAGGAACCAGATCCCCGGCACGGCGGTCATGGTCCGCCGTCAGGGCCAGGTCGTCCGCGCGGAGGGGTACGGGATGGCGAACCTGGAGCATCGCGTGCCGGTGAAGCCGGAGACGGTGTTCCAGTCGGGCTCGATCGGAAAGCAGTTCACCGCCATGGCGGTGATGACGCTGGTCGAGGAGCACAAGGTGGCGCTCGACGACCCCGTGTCGAAGTATCTGGACGCGCCGCCCGAGTGGAAGGCGATCACGGTGCGGCACCTTCTGACCCACACCTCCGGGCTGGACGATTATCCCGACGAGTTTCCGATGCAGAGGGACGCCACCGAGGACGACGAGTTGAAGATGGCGATGGCGCAGAAGCTGCAGTTCGCCCCCGGCGAGAAGTGGTCCTACAGCAACCTCGGGTATTTGACCCTGGGGGTCCTGATCCACAAGGTGAGCGGTCGCTTCTATGGCGACCTCCTGGCGGAGCGCGTGTTCCGTCCCTTGGGGATGACCCGCACGCGGATCATCAGCGAGGCGGACATCATTCCGGATCGCGCGGCCGGGTATCGCCTGGTGGACGGGGAGATCGAGAACCAGGAGTGGGTCGCGCCGACCCTGAACACCACCGCCGACGGCAGCCTGTATTTCACCGTCCTCGATCTGGCGAAGTGGGACGAAGGGCTGGAGCAGGGGAAGATCGTGAGCCGGGCGAGCTACGACGCGATGTGGTCGCCGGTGAAGCTCAACGACGGGAGCACCGCCCCGTACGGGTTCGGCTGGGGGATCGGAAAGGCCGCGAACGGACACCGCGTCATCGAGCACGGCGGTGCCTGGCAGGGGTTCACGACCTACATCGCGCGCTATCCCGACGATCGGCTGACCGTGGTCGTGCTGTGCAACCTGGCCGGCGCGACCCCCAGCTACATCGCGCATCGGGTGGCCGGGATGTACGAGCCGGCCCTGTTGCCGCCGCCGCACAAGGCGATCCGGCTCGACCCGTCGAAGGTGAAGCGTTTCGAAGGCGTGTATCAGCAGAAGGAATTCAAGGTGACGGTGCGCGCGACCGGCGATGCCGGAAAACTCCAGATGACCCACGCGGGGCGATCGCGGGAGCTCCTGCCCGAATCGGAGGTCGATTTCTTCGAGGAAGACGCCTCCACGACCTACCGGTTCATCCTGGAGAACGGCACGGTGACGGGGGTCGAGATCGCCATGCCGGAGAAGATCCTCTTCAAGAAGGTCGACTGACCCCTCGTCCGGATTCCGCCCGATCAGGCGCCGAGCAGGCGCTCCCGCTGCTCGGCCCGCCCGAACGCGAGCGCCGAGATGCCGACGATCGCGATCAGGAAGCCGATCCGGTTCTGCGCCGTCCAGGCCAGCACGTCGGAGGCGTCGAACGCGAGGAGCGACGGCTTCAGCGGGTTCCAGAACGGGGAGATCGGCAGGTCCGCCTCCTGCAGCGGCAGGTTGAGCGCCAGCGCCGCCACCGCCAGGAGGGCCCCCGCCGCCTCGTTCCGGAACAAGGCGGAGAGCGCCATCGCCAGGACCATGTAGAAGACCGCCGCCTGCAGCGCCCCGTAGAGGGCCCCCGGCGGGAAGGACGTACAGAATACGAAGGTGGCCAGGGCGAGCAGGGCGAGGGAGGCCAGGAGCAGCGCGATCCCGGCGAGGAGCTTGGGGATCCACACCCGGTGTGTGCCCCCGGGCACCGTGTAGGCGATCTCGAGTGTTCTGCGATCGATGTCTCCCGCGATGATCCGGACGCCGAAGCCGACGCCGAGGAGCGTGAGCGGCAATCCGATGAGGAGCGTCTGCGCGTCGGCCGGAGCGAAAGCGGTCGGCCGCAGTCCGGCCAGGACGCGGAGGATCTGGAACGCGAGCCAGGAGAGGGGCAGAAAGGGGGCGATCCAGAACCGCCGGCCCGCGATGGTCCGCGCCGACAGCGTGTGCAGACGGATCTGATCCAGGGCCTTGCCGCGCCACGCCCCGCTCATGCCACGCTCCCCGCGGGGCCCGTCAGCCACAGATAGCCGTCCTGCAGCGTCGGCTTCTCGGGCGCCGCCTCCGGATGCGGACACCGCTCCGAGAGGATGCGCGTCTGCACCCGGCCCGAAGCCTGCGGGAGGACATCGACCACCCGTGCGCCCGACTCGAGGCGGGGCTCCTCCCCCGCCTCGAGGGAGGCGACCCAGACGCGCCCCTCGGCGAGCGCCGCGAGGTCGGACGTGGGGCCGTCGTAGACGACGCGCCCGCGGGCCATGACGACGACCCGATCGCACGCCACCTCGACGTCCTCGGCCACGTGGGTCGAAAAGAAGACGATCCGGCCGCGGGCGAGGCGCGCCAGCAGGTTGCGGAAGCGGATCCGCTCGGTCGGATCGAGCCCCACCGTCGGCTCGTCGACGATGATCACGGGAGGAAGGCGCAGAAGCGTGCGCGCCACGGCGACCCGCTGCCGCATGCCGCCCGAGTAGCCGCCGATCGGCTCGTCGGCGCGATCCCCCAGGCCGACCTCCCCCAGGAGGCCGTCGATCCGCTCGCGGCGGCACTCCGCGGGGCCGATCTCGTACAGGAGCGCGTAGTAGTCCAGGTACTCGCGCGCCGTCAGATCGGAAGGCAGGCCGAAATCCTGAGGGAGGAAGCCGATCGAGCGCGCCAGGTGGCGGCGCAGCCGCCGCACCGGGACGCCGCCCAAGGTCACGTTGCCCAAGGTCGGATCGAGGATCCCTGACATGAGCCGGAGCAGCGTCGTCTTGCCGGCGCCGTTGGGACCGAGGATCCCCACCATCCCCCCCGCGGCGCTGAGGTGGACGCCCGCCACCGCGTGCACCTGATCCCGTGGCAGATCGAGCCCGAAGATCGAGCGGCAGAGGCGCCGCCACACGGTGCGGAGGGGCCGCAGGCGGCCCGTCAGGAGCTGCTCGGGCAGCGCGCCCGAGGCGATGCGCCGGGCCGTGCGCCGTCCGAGCTGTCCGATCGCCAGAAGGATCGCCAGGACCACCGGAACCCACGTGCCGAGGCGGGGCGCTCCCGGGTGCAGGCGCGGCAGAAGCACGAACTCACGGACCGCCCAGGCGAGAGCGGCCCAGGGTGCGAGAAAGATCAGGAAGCCCTCCGGTCCGCCAGGTGCCACCTGCCCCGTGGCGTCGGCGCGGCCTCGGGCGCGGCGCGCCTCGCCGAGGAAGAAGATGACGAGCGCCGAGCCTGCGAACATGAAGACCATTCGCCAGGCGATCGACTGCAGGAAGGTGGCGAGGTAGGCGGCCCCCGCGAAGACGAGCGCGATGGGCACCAGGCGGTCGAGCGCGTCCCGCGGATGGAAGGCGCGCCCGCCAACGGCGAGCACACGCCGGGCGAAGCGCTGGGGCGCTCGCCAGGCGCGGCCGATCGGCCCCGGGTTGTTGTAGATCTTGTGCAGGTACCGGATCTCGACGACCGGCGGGCCGGAACCGGAGGCCGGCAGCGGCGACTCGCGTGGACGCAGGATCGCGACCGCCAGCAAGAGGAGCACCCCGGCCACGAGCAGCGTCGTCATCGCCTCCCAGGTCAGCGAGGTGACGACACCCGAGGCGACGAGCGGCGTCACGATCGCCGACGTGGCGGCGATCCAGCCGATGACGATCCAGGGCCCCAGCCGCCCGAAGATCCTGTCGAGCCGATGGAGGAAGACGAACCCGACCGGGATGACCAGGAGCGTCAGCAGGGTCGACGTGACGAGCCCGCCCATGACCACGGTCGCGAAGGGGGGCCAGATCTCGTTCTCCCGCCCGGTCGTGAGCGCCAGAGGCCACAGCCCGGCGACGGCGGTGGAGACGGTCATCAGAATGGGGCGCGACCGCTCCCTCACCGCCGACAGGGCCGCCGCTCCAGGCGAAAGGCCGCCCACGCGGGCCCGCTGCTGCATGCGGTCGACCAGCAGGATCGCCGGGTTGATGGTCAATCCGATGAGCGCCACGCCGCCGACCAGGGCCATCACCCCCGCCGGCATCCCCGCGAGCACCAGCGCCCAGGTGGCCCCCAGGACGGTGAGCGGCAGCGCCAGGAGGACGAGGAGCGGCAGCGTCATCGACTCGAAGGTCACCGCCAAAACACCGTACAGGAGCAGCAGGATCGGCACCAGGATCCTGCGGAACCAGGAGAAGGGCGCATCCGCTCCGGGGGCCTCGACGGCGTAGCCCGCCGGCCGGCGCACCTGCTGGATCGCCTCCCGGATCCGTCGCTCCAGCGCCTGGCGCGCCGGCCCCGTCCGCGGGGCCTTCTCGTCCAGGAGGTAGGTGACGCTCAGCTCGCGCCGGCCGTTGCGGTGCTGGATGAGAGGCGGAGGCGGCATCCGGCGCACCTCGGCGAGGGCGGAGATCGGCAAAGCGCCCACGGGCGTCGCCAGACGCAGCCGCTCCAGATCGTCTCCCGACTCCGCCCGCGCCCCGCCGCGCCTCACGACCAGCGGGATCTCGCGGCCGTCCGCGAGCGTGAAGCCGGTGCGCAGCTCGACCCCCTCGCGCCGCAGGACGTTCAGCGCCGGCAGCACCTGATCCGCCGTCAGTCCCAGGGAGCTCAAGGCGGTCTGGTCGGGCGCCACGCGCATCTCGTACTGGCCGGTGCCCCCTTCGATCGTCGTCTGGCCGATCTCGTCCACGGACCGCAGACGCTCCTCCACGTCGGTCGCGAGCCGTCCGAGCCCGCGCGAGTCGGGGCCGGAGAGGACGATCCGCGCCGGGCCCTGGCCCAGGAGCGAGGCGAGCGTGCCGCGCGATCGCGGACCGCCGCCCCCGAGGGACGACGACGCGGACGAGACCTCGAGCGAACCTATCTCGTCGGCCGCCTCGCGCACGATGCCGCGGATGCGGCCAGCGCTCACGGCGCCCGCCTCCTCCTTCCCGGAATCGAGGTGGATGGTCAGCGTCCCTCCGGTCGCGCGCAGGACGCTCTCCACCCGCTTCACGCCCTCCACCTGGAGGACCGAGTCCTCCAGACGCGCGAAGGCCGAGGACGCCTGCTGGAGCGAGCTGCCGGACTCCGTCGTCACGCTGAAGCGGACCGACTCCGCCTGGGGTGCTTCCTCCGTGACCGTGCTCACCGCGATCCAGGGGACGGCCATGGTGGCGGTCAGTAGCACCGCCACGGCGACCACGGTGATCCACCCGCCGGGCCGCCGCAGCGCCAGCGTCAGGACCGCCCCGAACAGCTCCCGGACCCGATCGGGCGCCGGCAGCCCTCCCTGCTCCTCCCTGCGCCGCTCCCTCTCTTCGATGACGGCGATGGCCGCGGGCGCCGCCAGGCGGCGGGCCAGGAGCGGCACGAGGCCGACGGCGGCCAGGACCGATCCGAGCATCGGCAGGATGATCGCGAGCGCCAGCACTCCCAGGAGCTTCCTCAGGATCTCCTGCTCGAACTCCGTGAACAGGATCGGCAGGAAGACGATGGCGTTGCACAGACTGGAGGCCAGGATGGCGCGCAGCGTGCGGCGCAGGCCCGCCTCCACCGCGAGGTCCGGGTCCGCGCCGTGCTCCATCTGCCGCTGGACCGCCTCGTAGACCACGATGCTGTTGTCCACCAGCATCCCGATCCCCACCGCCAGCCCGAAGAGCGTCAGGAGATTGATGCTCTGGCCGGTCACGAAGAGGAGCGCGATGGCGGCGAGCAGGCTCGTCGGCACCGCCACCCCGACGACGGCCACCGCGCGCCACTGGCGCAGGTAGAGGAAGAGCACCGCCAGCGCGATGAGGAACCCGGTGAGCGCCAGGCTCTTCAGGCGGTCCAGCTCGTCCTCCACCTTCGCGGCCGAGTCGAAATTGACCACGAAGTCGATGCCGAGCGGCCGGAACTCCTCCCGCAGATCGTCGATCCTGTCGCGCAGGGCGCGGCCGAGCCGGATCAGGTTGGCCCCCTCCTCCTGGAACACGATGAAAGCGACCGTCGGCTGGCCGTTGACGCGGAAGTAGATCTGCTCGCGGCCCGCGCCCAGGCCGATGTCCGCGACGTGCCGCAGCTGCACCGGGAGCTCGGACGTGATGCGCAGGTCCCCCAGGGAGTCCGCCCCCTCGGGCCGGCCGTCGAGCACGACCGCCGTGCGGCCGGCATCGTCCTCGATGCCGCCGAGGAACACTGTCGTGCGCACCGCGCGGCGCAGGGCGAGGACCACCTGCTCCGGCAGGATGCCCATGGCGGCGCAGCGCTCGGGGTCGATGCGGACCATCATCTCCTGCGGCGCGCCGCCGCCGCTGAAGACCCGAGAGACGCCGGCGACCGCGCGCAGCCGCGGCTCGACGCGGGCGCGCACGAAATCGAGCAGGGTGTTCCTGTCCTCGAGCCCCACCACCTGGACGAACATCACGAACCGGCTGAGGGCGGAGAGGTCCTGGGAGCTGACGCCGACGAACGTGCCCTTGGGCTGCGTGCGTTGGATCTCGGCGGCCGCCCGGCGGAGGTCCAGCTCGCGCACCTTGAGGTTAGTGCCGGGCGCGAAGGTGATGCTGAGCTGGCCGGAGAAGTCGCGCACCTCGGCGCGCGTGTCGAGCACGTCGGGGAACTCCTCGACGCGCGCCTCCAACCTCAGGAGTATCTCCCGCTCGACGACCGCGGGCTCGCTGCCGGGCCGCGCGAAGTCGACGTACAGCTCGTTGCCCCCCAGGGGCGGCATCAGCTCCACCGGGATGCGCCGCCAGGCGACCAGGCCCAGGGCGAGGATGCCCGCGAAGACCATGACGGTCGCGACCGGCCTGCGGATCGGGAGGCTGTACGGGCTCACGCGGGCCGCCGTCCCGGGCGGAGCCGGTCGAGCAGGTCGTAGATGCAGGGGACGACCACGAGGCAGCAGATCGTGGAGGCGATCAGGCCGCCGATGATGGTCAAGGCCAGCGGACTCCGCAGGCGCGCGGCCTCTCCCCTTGCCAACGCCTGCGGCAGGAGGGCCAGGACGGTCGTCGCGGTCGTCATGATGATCGGCCGCAACCGGATCCCGGCGGCGCGCGCCAGGCTCTCGCGGCGCGGGACCCCCTCCGCCATGAGGCGGCGCGCGGCGTCGACGAGCAGGACGGCGTCGTTGACGGCCACCCCGGCCAGCACGATGAGCCCGAGCATCTCCATGACGCCGATCGGCTGGCCCAGAGGCACCAGGATCGCGGCGACGCCGATGAGCGACAGCGGGACCACCGAGATCACCGTGAGCGGATGGACCAGCGACTCGAAGGTCCCCGCCAGCACCATGAACACCAGCACCAGGGCGAAAGCACCCGCGAAGCGCAGCTCGGAGAAGATCCGGGTGCGCTCCTCCTCCTCGCCCGCCACGCGGATGCTGAGCCCAGGCGGCAGCGGCGCCGCGTCGAGCGCCGCGCGCGCCGCCTGGATGGCCGCCGGATAGTCGGCGTGCTCCGAGATGCGCGCCGTGACCCGCGCGACACGCCGCTGGTCGCGGCGGAAGATCTCGCGCGCCCCGGATTCCGGCACCAGGCGCGCCACGTCCCCCACCACGACGCGCGCGCCGCCGGGGGTCGTGAGCGCCACGCGCGACAGCTCGTCGCGCCGGACCCGGGGCAGCATGAGGACCACGTCCTGCTCCTCGTCCCCCGTGAACATCGTCGTGGTCTTGAGGCCGTCGAGGGAGGCCTCGATCTGGCCGGCGACGAGGTCCAGGTCGACGCCCAGCCCGTCGGCCATCCGGCGATCGAGGACGACGTGCAGCTCCGGCGGCCCTCCTTCGAACGAGGAGCGCACGTTCCACAGCTCGCTCCGCGCCGCCAGGGCGTCCCGCACCGCCGTGGCCGCCCGGCGGAGCTCCTCCGGGGACTGGCCCGCGATCTCCACCACGATCGGCGGGCGCGAGGTCCCGAGCGCCAGCGCCAGGGCGGAGGATCCCGTCTCCCAGGAGGCCTCCACCCCTTCGAGGCCCGCGACCGCCCCCGCCGCCGCGGCCACGACCTGGCCGCCCGATCGCCCGCCGGGACGCAGGCGCACGATGATGCGGGCGGTGTTCTCCTCCGACTGTTCCTCGCGGATCATCCGATCGTCCTCGGGGACGCGTCCCACCTCCGACAGGATCGCGACCAGGTCCGCGCCGGCCGCCTCCTGGAGGATGCCCTCGACCGCCTCGGCCACGCGCGCTGTCGCTTCGACGCGCTGGCCAGGCGGACAGGTCAGCCGCAGCGAGAACTGCCGCGGATCGGTGGGCGGCAGGAGCTGGGTGCCGAGGCGCAGGAGCGACACACCCGCCCCGGCGGCCAGGAGCATCCAGACGCAGGTCACGAGACCCGGCCACCGCAGCAGGGCGGCCACCAACCGCTCGACGCGGCCTTGGCCCGGATCGGCCGCCCGGACCCCGCGCCGCGGCAGCAGCCAGGCCGCCAGCGCCGGGATCAGCATCATGGCGGCGACGAGCGAGATCAGGAGCGAGACGATGACGGTGAAGGAGAGTCCGCTGATCAGGCGGGCCGCGACCCCGCGCACGAAGAGGATCGGCAGGAACACCGCGCAGGTCGTGAGAGTACTCGCCGTGATCGCCGCCGCCACCTCGGCCGTCCCGCGCACAACACCGTCCGCGATCGCCTCGCCGCCGGCAAGGCGTCGGAAGATGCTCTCCACGACCACGATGCCGTTGTCGACGAGCATCCCGGCACCCAGCGCCAGGCCGGCCATGGTCATGATGTTGAGAGTCTGTCCGGAGAGGTGCATGACGAACAGGGTGCCGAGGAGCGAGACGGGAACGACCGCGGCGATCAGGACGGTCGGGCCCGCCGATCGCAGGAACACGACCAGGACCAGGACGGCCAACACGACGCCGATGAGAGCGGAGTCCTGCGCCTCCGCGATCGAGTCCCGGATCAGGGTCGCCTCGTCGGAGATCAGGACGACCTCGACGTTCGGCAGGTCCGCCTGCAGGTCTCTCAGTGCGTCGAGCACGGTGCGCGACACCTCAACCGTGTTGGCGCCGGCGTCCTTGTAGATGGCAAGCCCCACTCCCTCGCGGCCGTCCACCCGGACGAGATCGCTGATATCGCGGTCCACCTGCTCCACCCGGCCCACGTCCCCCAGGTGGATCGGCTCGCGCGTCCCCTGCTGGTCCTGGGGGAAGCTGACCACGACGTTGGCGATGTCGCGGGTGTCCTCGTAGCGCGCCAGGCCGCGGATCAGGTAGACCTTGCTCCCCTCCTCGAGGGTCCCGGCGTTGATGTCGACGTTCGCCGCGTGGAGCCGCTTGCGCAGGTCCGCGATCGTCAGGCCGTGGGCCTCGGCCTTGTAGGGTTCCACCAGGACCCGGATCTCCTTCTCCCGGCCGCCGGTGACCCGCACCTCGGCGACGCCCTTCAGGCGCTCGAGCGCCACGGCGACCTGGCGGCGGGCGATGCGGCGCAATTCGGCGAGGTCGGGGCCTCCCTCCCTGGCCACGAGCCCGAGAACGATCACGGCGGCCTGGCGGGGGTCGAAGCGGCGGACGCTCACGTCCTCGACGTCCGGGTCGGAGCGGATGGGCCCGACGGCCTTCTCGACCTCGACCAGGGCGAGGTCCATGTCGGTGTCCCAGTCGAACCCGATGGCGGCGACGATCCGGCCGGTGCGCGCTACCTGATCGACCCCGCGGATGCCGCTCACGGCGAACAGCGCCTGCTCGAGCTGCTCGCCGTAGTTCCGCTCGATCTCCTCCGGCGGGCGATCGCCGGACCGGATCGAGACCATAATCGTCGGGCTCTGGATATCGGGGAGCAGGTCGATGGCGAGGCGGTCCCAGGAGGTCCAGCCGAGCAGGCCCAGGGCGAGGGCGACGATGCAGACGGCCACCGGCCGTCGGGTGGCGAGCGCTGCTATCGACTCCATGATCAGGAGCCCGCGACGCGGACGCGGGTCCCGTCGGTCAGGGTCTCCAGACCCTTGACGACGATGCGGTCCCCGACGGCCAGGCCCTCGCGAACCTCCACGACGTCCTCGTCACCGAACCCCAGTACGACCTCGCGCCGGTTGACGCGCTGTCCGTCGAGCACGAAGACGACCTTCTGCCCGCCGCGCTCGGTGACCGCGTCGCGCGGCACGACCGGCACGTTCTCACGGCGATCCGCGACGATGGTCGCCTCGACGAACATCCCCGGCCGGAGGCGGTTGCGCAGGTTGTCGATTTCGATCTCGGCCCGGAGCGTGCGGGTGCCGGGATCGAGGGCGGGGGCGAGGCGCGTGACGCGCCCCGTGAAGTCCTCTCCCTCCCAGGCCTGGTAGCGGATGCGGGCCCTCTGCCCGACGCGCACGCGGGGCACGTCGGGGCCGACGAGGTGGACCTCGGCGACCAGCCGGTCGGTCAGCGCCAGCTGCGCCACTTCGTAGTTCTGGGGGACGAGCTGGCCCTCGGCCAGGAGCTGGCTCTTCTCGTCCCGCCCGAGTCGGAGGATGACGCCGGACATCGGCGTGACGAGCCGGGAGCGCTCCTCCGTGTACTGGCTGCGCTCCCACTCGAGCTTCGCCTCTGCCAGCTCCGTCTTGGCGCGGCGCAGCTCGAGCTCCGCGATCAGGCCGGCGGCGAGGAGCTTCTGCTTCGACTCGACGTCCCCCTTGGCGATCTCGTAGCGCTGCCGGCTTGCATCCGCCCGGGCGGCCAGGCGCACCTCCTCGCCGATGATCTCGGCGATCACCTGGCCGGCCTGGACCTCGTCCCCTTCGGTGAACTTCCGGCCGCTCGGCGCGTCCGCGATCCGGAGGATGCCGCTCGTGCCCGCCCGCAGGGTGATGGTCTTGACGGCGCGCAGAGTCCCCGCGGCACCGATGCGGTCCTCCACGGCGCCCGTCTTGACCTCGCGGACGCTGACCGGGACGCGGAATTCGATGGGCGCCTGCTCCTCCCGCGTGTCGCAGCCGCAGAGGACCAGCAGGACCAAAGCCGCCAGGGTGATCCGTCTGTTCACTGCCCGCCCCTCTCCCCGGCGCGGGTCCCGGGCGTCCACCGGATCGCGTCGGCGACCACCAGGTCGCCGTCGGTCGCGTCCGAGACCCTGACCTGCACCTCGCCCGCCGGCAGGTCAACCTCCGTCACCTTGTTCCAGCCGACTTCCCCGCCGTCGGCGTCGAAGGTGACGTCCCTCTCACCGGACCCGCCGACGACGGCCAGCCGCCACGTGCCGCGGCGCCCCGCGGACGGCTCGCTCCCCGCGGGCGGCAGGTGATACTCCAGGTCCCAGAGTCCGGCCTTCGGGAGATCGGCCGTGAAGGTGGCCACCTGGTCGGCGGCGCCCGGCACGACGACCGCCATGGTATGGCGGTATTTCCCGTAGGCGTCGGGGGAGGTCGTGCGCGACCACTCCGATGGCGGACTGCCGGAGGTCAGGACGGGCAGCCCCTCGTCCAGGTCGCCTCCCCGGCTCCGGCCCCGCACCCGCCACCTCGATCGTTCTCCGATCCGCTCGATTCCGAAGCCCTGGTCGAGGTCGTCGACGACGACGGTCTCTCCGGCGCCGGCCGCCCAGTCCAGAGGCCGCCAACCGTGGAACGGCTCCCGGCGCTCGATGCGGTCCTCGTTGAGGGCCGGCAACGGCACCGTGAACGGCCCCCGGTTCAGCGCCAGGTAGGGCACCACGCGCACCGTCTGGGGGACGGCGGCAGTGACCAGCCCGACCTGGATGGCGCTCCGGCCCGGAAACGGGATCGGCTCGGTCCGGTCCTTGGCCGCGCCCGCGGCGCCCGGGAGGGTGTATTCCAGGCGCGCCAGCCCCGGCGTCTCCTCTTCGTTCCTCACGGTGATCTCCAGCTGGTACACAGGGGCGCCGTGCCGGTCGGGGAGGCGCCATCCCTCGACATCCCCGAGCGTGAACCCGGGCAGGCCCGTGCTGTCGATCCAGAGGGCGAGCTGCTCACCGAGGTCCTGGCCCAGCGCGCGTCCGGCGTCCACGATGTCGCTCCGATCGAAGGTCCGGCCCGCGTGGCGGCGGCGCAGCTCGGCCAGAAGCCTCCCGGCCCGCTGCCGCCCCAGGCCGTCGAGCAGTGATTCGGCCATCGCCCCGCCCTTGAGCGTCAGGACGTCGAGTGTTTTCGACGGGTCCTGGAAGGGATCGAGATCGCGCAGGCGCGTCCCGAGGACCGAATCCCAGACCGCGGCCCGCGAGGTGACGAAATCGATCAAGGCGCGCGACAGATCCTCGTCCGCGCGGGCGGGGTCCGCGAGGCCCTGCATGCCTCGACCGATGGTCCTGTCGAGGTCGGCGCCGAGGTGGAACACGGAGAAGTAGGCGTGGCGGTCGGTCAGGAGCCGCAATGCCAGCGTCTCGCAGACGAAGTCGAGCGCCAGCGCGTCGGGTCCTGCCGCCGCCGTCTGGAAGCCGAAGAAGCTCTTGGCGGAGGCCATGAACGGATTCCCGCCGGAGAAGTCGTTCTGGAAGAAGCGGACGAGCGCATCGCGCTTGGCGCGCGGCAGGCCTCCGGCCAGCTCCTCGAACTTCGCCTGGTCGCGGAACCTGACGTCGAAGCGCGCGGTCGGGAACCCGGCCTCGCGCGTCAGGATCATCGCCGGCTGGACGAGGGCGCTGTCCATCCTCCATCCGCCGGCGTAGCCGCGCAGGCTGGAGGGGACCTCGACCAGCGTCAGAGCGTCGAACGGGTAATCGAGCCCGAGGCGCGCGGCCTCCTCGAGCCGCCCCGCGATGAAGCCCTCGATCTCGGCCCCGGCATCGGAGAAAAAGTCCAGGTTGCCGGCGTGCGAGGGATGGACGAGGGCTTCGAGGGTGACGTCGCCGACCCGCGTCTGCGCGCTCCGGAAACGTCCCGCCACCAGGGCCACGCCCGGCACGGGTGCCGGGGGCGCGAAGCGGAACAGGGCGCGGCCCTCTCCGCCCGGGAGCGGCTCCCTCCGCCCCGGACCGGCCGCCAGCCAGCCCTCCGGCAGGTCGACCGTCAGATCGATCCGGAAGAAATCGGCGCGCGGCGACGATGCCGCGGGGCCGATCTCGGTCCCCGGCGACGGAAGCCAACGCACGCCCGGTAAGAGTGCAACGAACCGCTCATCGAAGATGAGCGGTTCCTGGCCGAGCAGGAGGATCTTGCTGTCCCGGACGCTTCGCGTCAGCGGCTCGAAGGCCGAATCCAGATAGGCGAAGGCGGGGTCCGGCCGGCCGCTCAGCGCGATCGCGAGGTCCATCACCTCCTGATCTTCGATCGGCCTCGCGAGAGCGATGTCCAGGAGCCCGTCCTTCTGCTCGAACGGGACGGGCTGGCCATCGGAGCCGCTGACCGACGTCACTCGCAGCCCCGGGTTGAGGCTGAACAACGCCCTCGAGAGCCGCGCGCCCTCGGGCGCGCCGATCCTGAGCCGGAGATCCGCCTCCAGGCGGCGCCCGGGATCGAGCCTCACCCGGCCTGCGAGGTCGAGGAGATCCGGGACGGCCATAGCACTCCGCTCCCGATGGACGCTCTTCCAAGCCTCGCGCCGGGCCAAGAGCCCGCGCGTCGACAGTACCTGTCCCACGCACAGAGCGCCTGCGCCGGCGAGGAGGACGAGGGCCAGGAGCCCCGTCAGCCAGCGGGGCGTATCGTCCCGGCGCGGGTAGATCAGGGCGGCGCAGAACACGAACGCGATGCCGGCCAGAAGGAATCCCGCGCGCTGGGCCAGGCCCCTTGCATCGATGATGCGCGGGATGATGTCGGACGTGTCCGGAACCGAGAACCCGCCGCTGAGATCGGTCACAGGGAGCATCGACAGAGGCACGATGCTGAAATCGGCCACGATCAACGCCACCAGGAACGCCACCAGCAGGGCCGCGGCCAGAAGCCGCTGCCGGACGATCAGCGTGACCAGGAACGTGAGTCCCAGCACGAAGCAGCTCCCCGGCAGGGCCATCGGCAGCACGAAGGTCACGAGCGATCCGGGCTCCAGTGACTCGCCGAAGGGGAGGCCGACGAGGAGCAGGACGAGAGAGATGGCGCAGAGCGGGAGCCAGGTCGGGATCAGGATGCCCAGGTAGCGGCCCAGCAGCCACTCGAGGTTCGAGCAAGGCAGGGAGTCGACGACCTCCTCGATTCGCTCCCGGCTGTCGCGCGCCCGCAGGTCGAACCCGAGGAAGACGAGGCCGAAGAAGAAGCCGAAATAGAGATAGTAGATGCCGAGAAACTTGATGAGGTAGCGGGGGTTGACGATGGCGGCGCTCGCCGCGGAGGCGGAGAGGCTCCAATGCACGGTCATGTAATAGACGTAGACGCTCAGACCGACGATCGCCGCCATGGCTTCGAAAATCCAGAAGCGCACCAGCCGCCGGCACTGGCGCATCTCGGCGCGGGCGACGCCCCAGACGATGCCGGGGCGGATCATGACGCGGCTGCGGCGATGGCCGTGCCCGGCTGTCGCTGGCCCGCGACGAAGGCCAGATAGGCCTCTTCGAGAGTGGGATCCGCGACCGGTCGCGCGCCCGCCGGCAGCACGCCGTCCGTGATGACGGCCCGGACCGTCGTCCGCCCCCGCTCGGAGCTTCGGGAGACGACCTCCACCGCGGACCCGTCTCCATCCTCGTCTCCGGGCCGGATCTCCCGCTCGATCACTCGCCCGCGGGCCTGCTGGACGAGGGCGGTCGGGCTGCCGCGGAACACGATGCGGCCGTGGTGGATGAGAGCCAGATCGTCGAAGCCCGACCCCAGGTCGGCCACGATGTGCGTGGAGAGAATGATTGTCCGATCGCGGCCGAGGCTCGCCATGAGCTGCCTGAATCGGAGGCGCTCCTGCGGGTCGAGGCCGACCGTCGGCTCATCCAGGATGATGACCCGGGGCTCGTGCACCAGCGCCTGCGCCACTCCCAACCTCCGGACCATCCCACCCGAGAGGTTCTTGACCTTGCGATCGATCACGCCGAGGAGACCCACCTGCTCCAGCACGGCTCGCACCCGGGCCCGTCGCTTGGACGCATCTCGCAGTCCGGACAGGAAGGCCAGCGTGTCGACCACCTCCCCCACCCGATGCAGCCGCCAGGCTCCGAACCCCTGCGGCAGGTACCCGAGGAGCGCCCGAACCGCCTGGCGCTCGCGCAGGACGTCGTGGCCGGCGACGAAGACCCTCCCTTCCGTCGGTTCGAGGATGGTACAGAGGATCTTCATCAGGGTGCTCTTCCCGGCGCCGTTCGGTCCGAGGAGCCCGAAGAGCCCCGTGCCGAGCTCGAGGTCGATGCCCTCCAGGGCCACCGTCCCCCCCTTGTAGACGTGCCGCAGCCCTCGAATCGAGACCATCGCCTGAACCTGCGCCCCGACACACGACATCCGTGACGATTCTTCCGGAGATTCCGAAAGCCTTCCGCGCCGCAGAATGTATATATATCATAAGGGTTTCGCGACCGGATTCGAAGGCGGGAAGGCCCTCGATACGTGGTGGCCGGTCGAGACAAGTGGCTGCAGAACAGCGTCGTGCCGATTCGGACGAGCCGGTGGTCCTCGCACGCTTGAATCGTATCTAACTGATTTGTTTTCATATAGTTCAAGTCGCCCCGAGGGACGGCCATCGGACCGGTTCGGGGTGCACGGGTTCTTGATCGAGGTGAGCTGATGAGATGGGGGTGGGTTCGGCTTCTTTCGGCGTGGGCGATCCTGACTCTCGCGTCGCGCGAGGGTGAGCGCCTCCTCTTCGCCGCCCAGGACGAGAAGGCTGGCGCAGCCGAGGCGGAGGACGCCAAGTGGCTCACGCTGCGGGAGTGTACCGACGCCGCCCTGGAGAACAACCTCAACATCGCCGTGCAGCGGATCCTTCCCCGCCGCCGCGAGGCGCTCCTGACGCTGCAGGAAGCCGCCTTCGACCCTGTGATCACGGGCCGCGCCTCCGACAGCGACGTGTCGGCGAAGACGCTCAACGAGTTCGGGCTGCCGCGCTCCTACGACACCAAGACCCACGAGTACGGCGTGGGGCTGCAGTCGTCGCTCTCGACCGGCGGCCGCTACCGGCTGGAGATGCTCGCGAGGGACCTCAGCGTCGACACCTTCACGCTCACGGCGAGCGGCTTCACGACGCCGATCGCCACCACCGAGACCGACACGAGCGTGACGCTCACCTTCACGCAGCCGCTCCTGCGCAACCTCGGGTCGGATGCCAGCCGATGGCGCGTCGTCGTCGCCCGCAACGATCTGGGCGTCAGCGAATCGGCCTTCCGGCAGGCCCTCATCGAGACGGTGACCGAGACCGAGAAGGCCTACTGGGAGCTGAATTACACGCTCCTCGATCTCAAGACGTTCCAGGAGTCTCTGGAGCGGGCCGATGAGTTCCTCGAACAGAACCGGGTCAAGGTGAGCGCCGGACAGCTCGCCCAGGTCGAGATCACGCAGGCGGAGGCCCAGGTGGCCCAGCGGCAACAGGACCTGATCGTCGCCGAGGTCGCCGTCCAGGACGCGGAGGACGAGCTGCGGCGCGTCATGGGGGTCACGCGACAGTCGCCGCTCTGGGGCCGGCCGCTCCGCCCGTCCGAGGCGCCGACGCTCGTCGAGGTCAGCCCCGATCTCGAAGCGTCCCTCACTGAGGCGGTCGCCAGCCGGCCGGATCTCGAACAGGCGAGGCTGCGGATCAAGAGCTCCGAGGTCGAGGTCGGCTACTGGGAGAACCAGCGGCGCTGGGGACTCGACTTCGAAGGGTCCCTGGGCTACCAGGGCGTCGACTTCGATGATTTCGTGACCGATTCGTCGGGGAACATCGTCGGCATCGGCGAGAAGAGCGGCTATCAGGACGCGTTCGAGAACCTGGCCGACGGCGACCTCCCCGCCTGGCGGCTGTCGCTCCTCCTGAGCGTGCCGTTGGGGACCCGCGCCGCCACCGCCAACTACACCGACTCCACGAACTCCCTCGAGCAGGCTCGGCGCGAGCTGGCCCGGCTGGAGCAGCTGGCGCTGATCCAGACGCGGGGCGCCGTGCGCCGGGTGGTCGCCAACCTGAAGCGCGTCCAGGCCTCGCAGGTGGAGGCCGGCCTGCAGCGCACCAAGCTCGAGGCCGAAGAGGTACGCTTCGAGAATCACATCAGCACGTCGTTCGAGGTCTTGACCTACCAGACCGACTACTCGCGCGCGCAAATCCGGATGAACCGGGCTCTCGTCGACTACAACAAGTCGCTCGTCGATCTCGAGCGCCTGAAGGGGACCCTGCTGACGACGCGCGGGATTCTGGTGGCCGGCAGCCGGGACGACGACCGGGACGACCTCGCAGGCGGACGGCCGACGACCTTGCGGGGGTTCTGGAGGCAGCCAGCCGGCGCCACCGAGGAGGGAGGGCTCCTCCTCGGGGAGACGCGGGACTACGTCCTCACGCTGCCGCCTGGTCCTTTGCCTGTCGGCCGGCGGCTCCCGGCCTTCTCCATCGAGGAGGCCACGTACCTGCCGCGGATCAGCGACCCGGAGGGCACTCCCTGACGGTCGATCCTCTCAGGCGGCGGCGCGCCCTCTCCGGTAGAGACCGTATCCCGCCAGGATCAGCAGGCCGCAGCCTCCCAGGAGCTGCGTCTCGTACCAGAAGACGCTCTCCGTTCCCTCCGGCGGGATGAAGGCGAACAGGCAGGCCAGGAGCGTCGTCAGGAACCCGACCGTCGCGACGAGGAGGATGCCCGGCCGGCCGCCCGGGATCGGGATCGAGCCAGGCGGCGGAGCGCCTCGGGCGAGGCGGACGAGACCCGCGAAGAGGTACAGGTAGGGAATGAAGTAGACCACGATGGTGAAGTTGACCAGCACGAAGTACGCCTCCCGCACCGGACCCCCCGCGAGGCTCATGACGATCAGCAGGCTCGAGATGGCGCCCATCCAGAGGATGGCGAGATGGGGCGTCGCGTGACGCGGGTGCAGCCGGCCGAACGCCTCGGGCAGGTACCGATCGATCCCGGCCAGGAACGGGATGCGCGAGGATCCGGCGATCCAGGCGGAGACCTGACCGAGCCCTCCGAGGGCGATCAGCAGAGCGCAGAGGCCGGCCAGGAGCCCCAGGCCCATGCGGGACTGTACCGCGGCAACGGCGGAGCCGACGCCGGACAGGAAGCTGATGTCCTTCTGCGGCAGGGCGACGAGGAGCGCGCCGGTCCCCAGGATATAGATGACCGTGATCACGGCGCCCGCGATCAGGATCGCGAGCGGGATGTTGCGCCGGGGGTTGACGACCTCGCCACTGAGCACGGCTCCCAGTTCGAAGCCGGAGAAGGCGAAGCAGATCTGCGCGAAGAAGGCCACGGTGCCGAGCTCGAGCACCGGCCGCAGCGCGCCCGCGGTCAGCGGCGTCGCCGATTCCCCTCGCAGGAGAGACCAGAGCCCGAGACCGACGAGGAGCATCGCCGGGATCCAGGTGCCGTAGGCGCCGAGGGTGTTGAGCCAGCGCCCGTAGCGGAGGCCCCGCACGTTGACCCAGGTCGCGATCCAGAAGAAGACCAGCGACGCGGCCCCCATGAAGACACCGCTCGTCTCGAGGCCCGCGTAGCGTTTTCCGAACAGGAACAGCAGGTTGCCCACCGTGAACAGGAGCAGCGTCGGGAAGTAGATCAGGTTGTTCGTCCAGTAGCACCAGCCGCAGATGAATCCGTGCAGGTCGCCGAAGGCGCGCTTCGTCCAGACGTAGATGCCGCCTTCGTCGGGATAGCGCGTCGTCAGGTCGATGACCGCCAGGGCCGACGGCAGGAAGAAGCAGAGGTTCGCCAGGACCCAGAGCGGCAGGGCGGCGAAGCCGAAGCCGCCGGCGGCGGTGAGCCACCAGCGCAGACCGGTGATCGCCACGACGTTGAGGAGGACGAGATCCCAGAGCCTGAACTCGCGGCGCAGTGAAGTCATCGCGTCTCGTGGCGGGCCGCGACCGGCGCGCCGCGCGTTACATCATGGCCGCGGGCGGCGCCGGCTCGTCGGCGCGGCCGGCGTTGTCGAGCGGGACCTTGATCAGTGCGTAGCCGATGAGGCCCACGAGGATGAGCCCCACGAGGTAGGAGGGCTCCTCGAACACGGCCAGCAGAGGAATCTCGAAGAAGTTGCACGTCGCGGTGCCGAGCCCCACGAGTGCCTCCCCGGCGATGAGGCCCGAGGCGGCCAGGATGCCGACGTTCTCGACGCGGATCCTCTGCGCGGCGTTGAGACCCCGGCGCTCGCACAGCCGGTCGGCGATGAAGCGGAGGACACCCCCCACGAAGATGGCGGAGGTCGTCCCGAGCGGCAGGTACATGCCGACCGCCACCAGCATCGGGCTCTTGACCTTCACCATGATCATGGCGACGCCCATGAGGGCCCCGACGACGATGAGCGGCCAGGCCATCTCCCCTCCGACGATGCCCTGGGCCAGGGCCGCCATCAACCCCGCCTGCGGGGCGGAGAGCTGTCGGTCGCCGAAGCCGGTCCCTCCCGCCTTGATGTTCCCCTCGTGCAGGACCAGGAGCGGGAAGTACATCACCAGCGCGGCGCACACGACCGCGATCAGCTCGACGATCTGGATGGTGCGCGGGGTGCCGCCGAGGATGTACCCGACCTTGAAGTCCTGCAGCAGCTCCCCGGCGACCGCCGAGGAGACGCAGACCACGGCCGCGACCGCGAGGACCGCCGCCACGCCGCTCACCCCCGACACCCCGAGACCGACCATGAGGAGCGCCGCTATCACGAGAGTCGACAGCGTCAGACCCGAGATGGGGTTGTTCGACGACCCGATGAGGCCGACCAGGTAGCCGGAGACGGTGGCGAAGAAGAAGCCGGCCAGGAGCATCACGACGGCCGCCACGATCGCCCCCAGGACCAGCCCCGTCATCTGGATGTAGAGGATCGTCATGAGCACGAAAAAGACGGCGATCAGGGAGAGGACCGCGGTCGAGCTCATGTAGCGCTCCGTGCGGGCCACGGCCTGGGACCGCACGGCCTTCCCGCCCAGCTCGGAGAACGCCTTGGCCAGTCCTCCGAAGATGCTCTGCCGCCTGCGGTACAGCGTGTAGGCCGTCCCGACGAGCATCCCTCCGACGGCGATCGGACGCACGATGAAGCGCCAGACGGCGGTGACGGTCCCCGCCCAGCCTTCGGGAGCGGTCCCGGCCGGCAGCAGCGCGCCGAGCTGCGGGCCGATCAGGTAGGTGATCAGCGGAACGAGCAGCCCCCAGGCGAGAACGCCGCCGGAGAAGTTGAGCGCCGCCAGCTCCGGGCCGATGATGTAGCCGACGCCGAGGTAGGCGGGCGCGATGCTCGGGGCGGCGAACACGGTCACGCCGCCGGTCGGGACCGACTGGGCGGTCGCGCTGGCGCCGAGCTTGATCCGGCTCGTTCCGAGCGCCCCCATCGTCAGAGGGATGTCCTTGTCCGGCGCGAAGAGCTTGAAGGCGCCGAGCAGGAACGCGCCCGCTCCGAAGGCGATGTTGTAGAAGAGGTACTTCGCAGCCTGCGCGCCGCGCTGCCCGGCCTTGTGGATCTCGCCCGCCGCGACCGACTCGGGGAACGGCAGCTCCTTATCCTCCACCAGGACCCGGCGGACGAGGGAGCAGAAGAGAACGCCCAGGATCGAGCCCACCAGCATCAGGGCGGTCGATTTCCAGTAGGCGTCGCCGAAACCGAAAGACGGCCAGACTCCGGCAATGTAGAACGCGGGCAGCGTGAAGATGGCGCCGGCCGCCACCGACTCGCCGATGGAGCCGGCGGTCCGGGCGATGTTCTCCTCCAGGATCGAGCCGCGCCGGATGCGCAGGATGGCCATGCTCATGACGGCCGCGGGGTAGGTCGCCGCGATCGTCTGACCCGCGCGCAGCCCGAGGTAGGCGTTGGCCGCGCCGAGGACGACGGTCATCACGAGACCCAGGAGCACGGCACGCCACGTGAATTCCTGCATCTCGACGCCGGGCGGAACGAAGGGCTTGTACGCCGGCTGTCCGTTCGGCTGGGGAGCCTCAGGGTTCGACATGGGCCATGGACCCTCCCGGGATTGCGTGCAACGCCACGGACAGGCGGTCGCGGCCGGACCGCCTCCGACGCGCAATGCGGCGGACTGTACTCTAGGCCCCGGGGGGTGTCAACGGAGGCCGTGACTCGGTCGTGGGCGAGAAGGCCGGTACCCAGGACCCGCGGACGGCGGCGTCCAGACCGGTCCGACCCGGCCCGGTATAATGGCCGGCCGTTTCGAGGCGGCATGGCGAGCAACCGCACAGGACCCGATCGAACGGCACCCTCCGGCCGGCCCCGCTGGCTCGGGTGGTGGCTGCTCGCTGGGCTCCTCGCCGGCTGCGGCGATCGGGGGATCGGAGGACGCAAGGCTATGGGTGACGCGGTTCCGTCCCCGCCGGCACGTCTGGAGACGGTCGGGGAATTCGCTGTCGCTCCACTGCACGCCGACGCCTTCGCAGCGCTCTCTCCGAGGGAGCGCGCCCTCGCGTTCTACCTGTACCGGGCCGCGATCGCCGGCCGCGACATCTACTACGACCAGCTGGGGCGCCAGAACGTCGAGCTGCGCGACCTCCTGGAGGAGATCTTCGTCCACCCCCGGAGCCTCGACGCCGGCTTCCGCGAGGCGCTGCACCGGTACCTGAAGCTCGTCTGGCTCAACAGCGGCAATCACAACGATCGCACCAAGCGGAAGTTCGTGCCGGAGTTCACCCACGCGCAGCTGCGGACGGCGGCGCACCAGGCGCTCGCGGAGGGAGCCGAGATCCGTCTGGCCCTGGGGGAGACGATCGACCAGAAACTGGAACGGCTGCGTCCGGTGCTGTTCGACGCGGCGGTCGATCCGCTGGTCACCTGCAAGACGCCCCCTCCCGGTCAGGACATCCTGACCTGCAGCAGCGTCAACTTCTACGACGGCGTGACCCTCGATGACCTGGAGGGCTTCACGGAGCGCTTCCCGCTGAATTCCCGGCTGGTGCGCCGGGACGGCCGGCTGGTGGAGGAGGTCTACCGGGCCGGACGGGGGGACGTGCCGCCGGGTCGCTACGCGAGGGAGCTGCGCACGATCATCGGGTTTCTCCAGAAGGCCGAGCCATTCGCCGAGGACGCCCAGCGGCGCGTCCTCCATCGCCTCGGCGACTACCTCGCCTCGGGCGACCCGGAGGCGTTCCGCGCCTACAACCTCGACTGGGTCTCCATGGACCCGCCCGTCGACACGATCAACGGCTTCATCGAGACGTACAAGGACCCGAGGAGCCGCAAGGGCGCCTGGCAGGGGGTCGTCTACGTGGTCGATAAGGAGCGCACCCGCCGGCTGAAGGCCCTCGCGGCCGAGGCGCAGTACTTCGAGGACCGGGCGCCCTGGGACGACCGCTTCAAGCGCCGCGGATTCAACGTCCCGGTCGCCTCGGCCATCCAGCTCCTGGTGGCGGTCGGCGACAGCGGCTCGATGCCGCCCAACGGGGTCAATCTGCCGAACGACGAGGAGATCAGCGAGAAGCACGGCAACCGGAGCCTCCTGTTGGTGAACGTCGTCGAGGCGGAGAACCACGCCACCCAGGATTCCATGACCGACGAGTTCGCCCTGGAGGAGGATCGGGCCCTCCTCAAGGAGCACGGCGCCGAGGCCGAATGGGTGATGACCGCGCTGCACGAGATCCTGGGTCACGCGGCCGGCAAGGTGGACGACGCCCTCCAGGGGGACCCGCAAAGGCACCTCCGGGAGCAGTACGCCACGCTGGAGGAGACGCGCGCCGAGCTGGTCGCCCTGCACCACATCGCGGACCCGCGGCTGCAGGCGATCGGGGTCGTCAGCTCGCCGCGCGTCGCGGAGGCGGCCTATCGGGATTACGTCGTTCACGATCTCGCGATGCTGCGCCGCGTGCGCGCGGGGGACGTCCTGGAGGACGATCACATGCGCGCCACGCATCTCATCGTCTCCTGGCTCCAGGGCGAAGGGGCGGTGCAGGTCGAGCGACGCGATGGCCGGTCATTCCTGCGGGTCGTCGACCTCGGCGCCATGCGCCAGGGGGTCGCCCGGCTGCTGGCCGAGGTGCAGCGGATCAAGGGGACGGGGGACGCGAAGGCCGCACGGGACCTCGTGTCGCGGTTCGCGAACCGCATTGATCCCGCCCTGCGCGACGAAGTCGTTGCTCGCGCCGATCGATCGCGGATACCCTCCTACGTCGCCTACGTGATGCCGGAGATCGTGCCGGTGCGGGACGCCGCGGGCGAGGTCGTGGACGCGCGCATCGCCTACCCAACGGATCTCACGCTCCAGATGCTCCGCTGGTCGGGAAAGCTGCCGTTCGAGGCCGTGTCCGGACCTTGACGCGGGCCTCCCGACGGAAGCGCCGGGCGCGCGATCACCATAATGGTGATCGCCGTCTGGCGTGAGCGTGAGTCGCAACCTACATTGTGATCGGCCCCCCGAGGGGCGACAGGAGCCCGACGGAATGCCGATCCCCGCCGCACCCCGGCGCACGACCTCAGCCGCGCTCCTGACCCTGCTCCTCGGCCTCATGGCCCCGCTCGCCGGTTGCGCCATGATGCGCAAGTACGACCTGGCGCAGATCCACGAGCAGTCGGCCGCCCAGCCGGAACGCGCCCCGGTCATCGTGATCCACGGGTTCCTGGGCTCCAAGCTGCGCAACGGCTCCACGCACGAGACGGTCTGGGGGCGCTTCGTCGACGCTATTACGACCTCGAGCGAGGACGATCTCGCGCTGCCGATCGCACGCCTGCCGCTCACCGAGAACAGCGATCACCTGGTGCCGTACGCGCTCTACGAGAGCGTCGGCGGGGTGAAGTTCTACGGTGCCATGATGGATGTCCTGGAGCGGGCGGGCCGGTACCGGCTGGGCGACATCGACAATCCCAAGCCGGGCGACAACCTGTTCGTGTTCAACTACGACTGGCGGCGTGACAACGTCGAGTCGGCCCAGCACCTCGGGAAAGCCATCCGTCAGATCAAGGAGCGCCTGTGCGAGCCCGACCTGCGGTTCGATCTCGTGGCGCACAGCATGGGCGGCTTCGTGGCCCTGTACTACGCGATGTACGGAACGCAGGACGTTCTCGCGGAGGGACGGCGGGCTCCGGTCCCCTGGGCCGGTGCTCCCGATCTGGGCCGGGTCGTCCTGCTGGGCGCGCCCCTGCACGGCACGATGGCCGCGTTCAGGCTTCTCAACACGGGACTCTCCCGCTCCCTGCCGCGCGACGTGGTGTTCACGATGCCCTCGCTCTATCAGCTCCTGCCGGACGACGGCGAGTCGCATTTCATCGACGCCAGCGGCCGTCCGCTCGCCATCGACCTCTACGATGCCGAGAGCTGGGTCCGGTACGGCTGGTCGGCCGTCGGCTCACAGCGACGTACGCGCCGCGCCCGGCGGGACAACGACTCCAGCGACCCGGATCCACAGCGACTCCGCTTCCTGCAGGCGGCGCTCGATCGGTCGCGGGCGTTCCGATCCTCTCTCGAGCGGGCGGACGGATCCGAGCCGCCGATCAAGGTGCACGTCTTCGGATCCGACTGCATTCCCACGCTCGACAAGGCGGTGGTCACCGAGACCGCCTCGGGCCCCGCGACCTACTTCAACGACGAGTCCACGCCGGACCGGAACGCGCGCCGAATGGAGGCACTGCTGATGGCCCCCGGCGACGGGACGGTCACGGCAGTCTCTCTCACCGGCGCGGGACGCTTCTCCTCCCCGTTCTTCATCTGCGAATCGCACGGGCTGCTTCCGGCCAATGCGGCCTTTCAGGACAACCTGTTCCACCTGCTGTTCCAGGCGCAGGACCTGCCGGCCGCGGCGCTGCGCTCCGCCGGCAGCCGCTAAGACCGGCAGTCGCCAAGAAAGGTTTCCCGGACGCAGGGTGGCGGCCGGCCATTCGCCGGACGCTCGGAACCGGCCCGTGACGCGCGGCCGTATCAGGAGGGAAAGAGTCTCAGAGTGCCGGCGGCGCCTGGGACGCTGCGGGCACGGCGGGCAGAGCTTTCCTGCCGGTCGAGCCGGACAGGCGGAGCAGGCCGCGGAACAACAGGGACAGCAGGAGAGCGCTCAGCCCGACACCGATCATCACGCACAGGAAGATGACGACGAAGAGCAGGAACATGTCCATGAGTTCGGCCTTCCTCCGGGCCACACTTCGAAAGGCGGCCGTGGCGGCCGCCCTTCGCGCCATCCCGCCGGCGCGCGGCAGAACTTAATATAGGTCCCGGGGTCGGTCAAGCCAACCCGGGCCCTCGCCGCCGCCCTGCCGGACCCGTCAGCGGACCTCCATGCGCAGCGACTTGCCCGTCGTGAAGCGGACGACACGGCGCGCCGGAATGGTGATCGGAGCCCCGGTCTGCGGATTCCGCCCCCTTCTCGCACGACGCCGCGCGACGTTGAAGGTCCCGAAACCCACCAGGCTGGCCCGATCCCCCTTCTTGAGGGCGCGCGTGATTTGATCGAGGAAACCATCGATCACCCGCAGCGTGCGGACCTTCGTCATCTTCGTGTCGCGCGCGACCCGGCTGACGATTTGGGCTTTGTTCACCAGCTACCTCCTGGCCTTGTCAAAGGGTTGAAAGGGGACGGTTTGGCGGCACATCGCAGCGAAGGGGCTTATAGCAAAAGCGTCCGAGGCTGTCAAACCACCCCGACTCCCCGATCGGCGGTCCCGCGCGGCGCCGGCGCGCGGATATAATGACCCCGCGCCGGAAGGCCCGCCGCACGCGGGCCGCGGCGAGGAGAGACCACCGTGTCGACCCTGTTGCAGATCGAGATCCCGCGACGCCGGGGCGCTCCCGGCAGGCCACGATCCGGAGGCCTCCGCAAACACCTCACCCGACGAGTCGGAAAGGCGATCGAGGATTTCGGGCTGGTCGCCGACGGAGACGTGATCCTGTGCGCCATGTCGGGCGGCAAGGACTCCTACGCCATGCTCGACCTCCTGGACGGCTTGCGCCGGCGGGCGCCGGTCCGATTCGAGCTGGTCGCGGTCACCGTCGACCAGGGTTACAGGGGCTTTCAGACCGGTGTCCTCGAGCGCTACTTCCAGGAGAAGGGCTACCGGTATCACATCGAGCGCACGAACATCGCGGACGTCATCGACGAGACCATGCCGCTCGGCGACACGCATTGCTCGATGTGCGCCCGGCTGCGCCGCGGCGTGCTGTACCGGCTGGCGCCGAGCCTGGGGTGCAACAAGATCGCCCTCGGACATCACGCCGACGATCTGCTGGAGACCCTGCTCATGAGCCAGTTCTTCAACGGCGAGATCTGCTCCATGCCACCTATCCTGAAGGCGCGGGACGGACGGAACACGGTCATCCGTCCGCTCTGTTACGTCTGGGAGCAGGAGATCATCGGCTTCGCCCTCGAGGCCGGCTTTCCGATCATCGGCTGCGCCTGTCCCGCCTGCGGCGACGTGTCGCTGAAGCGCAAGCAGATGAAGAACCTGCTGACGAAGCTGGAGTCCGAGCACTCCGGGATCAAATCGTCGATGCTGAAGGCACTGTCGAACGTCAGGACGCGGCACCTGCTCGACAGGCGCTGGCTCGCAGAGGCCTGACGGTCGGCGCACATCCCGCGCCTCGTCCTTCCTGTTTGGCTTCAAGGAACTAAAGAAAGGGCGGTGGCCTCACGATGCCACCGCCCCTGCTGATGCGGGCAAGTCGCCCTGCCCGCTGGAGGGAGCCAGATTCGGTCGCCCGACCCCAGATCCACTCAGCTCGCCGCAGACTGGATGGCTGTACGGTCGGGCGACCGGGAGACTGCCAACCCGGCACAGCGTCGGGTTGCTCTAACGACATAACTGTTACAGTCATAATTGCGTTTGTCAAGAAGAATAATTGCCCCGGGGGAATGTCGGATGGCGGGAACGAATCCACGAGAATGGATGAATTGCCATGGGCCCGGCGATCGCGATTTCCGATCATGGCCATTAAGCATGACGCGTGGGGGTTCCGGACCGGACCCCCGGGGAACGTCTTGTCCGGCTGAGATTCTTCCCCGCCTACTGCTCGAAGCGCAGGACAAACGCGGCTTCGATGGGAGGCGCGCTGTACGGCCCGGGGTCGAGCCTCGCCCAGAGATCGGTCAGCGCGACCTTCACTTCATACCGTCCTGCGGAAAGCACGGGCCCGACCTGCACCGGGCGCATGAGGACTTCCCCTGGCGCCAGGTCGACCAGCCTCCCTCCGAGCGTGCGGGGATCGGGTGGCGGCGGCCGCTCCGGTGGCGGCGCGCCGTCGTTTTTCACTTTCGGCTTCGAGTGCTCCCCGGCGGCGTCGCGCGACCGGCCGGACGGCCGGGGCGCGGCCTGGGGCTGCTCCCAGGGCGACAGGGCGACGCTCGCGTCGCCGGGAGCCAGGGCGATTCGATGCGGGCTGGCGTTCCGCACCGTCAGGGTGCACGGCACCTCATCGGTCACGCGGGGCGGTTCCTCCGGAGCGCACGAGAGCACCGCCGTCAGATCGGACGGGTTGCGTCGCAGCGTCTCGGCGAGCAGGGGCCGACCCGGATCCCCGATCAGGAGCGCGGTCTCGAGCGCGTCCAGGCGGCGTGCCGCGGAGTTCCCCGCGAGCGCCTCGCGCATGCTCTTCACGCCGGAGGCGATCCAGACGCTTGCCGGCTCGTCTCCATGGGCAGCGTACCAGGCGCGCCAGGCCTCCTCGATCGGGGCGCGACGGCCTTCCGGGTTCTGCGGCGCGGCCGAGAGGATCGGCTGGCCGGTGAGCGTCCGGAGCGCCCGCTGCGCCTCCTGCCCCAGCGTCCAGCTGCCGTCGTCGGTGACCAGCCGCCGCTGATCGCTCAGGAGCGCGAGAGCGTACGGGACCCCTTCCTCCACGCGATTGCGCGCGAGGGCGTTCAGCAGGGCGTCGGCGATCCACGCGGTGCCATCGGAGAAGAACGGCCGATACGCGTCGATGCTCGAGCATCCGGCCTCGCCCATCATCCGCACGGCGTTCTCGCGCGCCCTCGCGTCACGCGCCCTCGCATAGCCGGACAGCGTCGCGCACGCGTCGCCGCCGTCGGCCCGCAACAGGTCCTGGATGGCGCCGCGCCGTGCGGCATCCTGTTCCTGGACCAGAAGGGCCAGCAACGGATCGTCGGCACCCGGCGCGGCCTTCGCGGCCAGGAGGAAGGCCAGGAGAGCGAGGCTCCACATCGCGGCGATTGTATGCGAAGTCGCTCGCGCCGACCGCCGGGGGCCGGTCGAGGTCCGGTCGTGGGTCCATTTACCTGTGGGTCCATTTACCTTGACCCTCCCTGATCGCTGTGCTAGAGTCCCGTCCATCTTTTTGGTGGAAGCAGGCCTCATCGGTTCCGCAGTTGATCCGATCGGATTTCGCTCCTTCGCCGTCCTCTCGATGTCCGGGGCGGGATCCGGCTGGCCAAACGTCGGCGCGGCGACTATCTTCCGATCCCGGGTACTTATCTCAAGGAGGTTGATGATGTGGGACAAGAAG
>DASRJX010000096.1:0-6826 GCA_035649235.1 Candidatus Cryosericum sp. | reverse complement strand
GTTCGGGTACTGCGGCACCGGCGGCAGCACGCCGACGATCGTGTGCACGCGGTCGTTCATCTCGACCGTGCGGCCGATGACGCTCTTCTCGCCCCCGAACGCGCGCTGCCAGTAGCCGTAGGAGAGGACCAGCACGGCTTCGGCGCCCTGCGTGTCGTCGCCCGCGACGAACGTGCGTCCCAGCACGGGCCGCACACCCATGACGTCGAAGAAGTCGGCCGAGACGACCCCCGTCTGCACGCGCTGGGGCTCGCCGGTTCCGATCAGATTGAACCACATCGTGTGATACTCGACGACGCCCGAGAGGCTCCGGCTCTGCTCGCGGTAGTCCATGACGTCGGGAACCGAGAAGCCCACGCTCCCGTCGGCGTCGTCGGTGGCGTGCTGGCGAAGGGTCACGAGTTGCTCGCTCTTCTGATACGGGAGCGAGCGCAGCAGCACGCCGTTCACCATGCTGAAGATCGCCGTGTTGGCGCCGATCCCGAGCGCCAGCGCCAGGATCGCCGACAGGGTGAAGCCGGGGCTCTTGAGGAGCATCCGCAGGCCGAAGCGCAGGTCCTGGACGAGAGTCTCCATGGTCATCTCACCGGCGGGACGGTGGCGGACGCTTCCTGCGTCGCCGCCGTCGTAGTCGAGGCCCCGGACGCCGAGGCCCCCGGGGCACGGGCGATCCAGCCGTCGTGCAGGCGCACGATGCGGTTCCCGAAGGCGGCGTTCTGCTCCGAGTGGGTCACCTGGATGATCGTGGTGCCCTCGTGGTTCAGGCGCTTGAACAGCTCCATGATCTCGCGCCCCTGCTCCGAGTGCAGGTTGCCGGTCGGCTCGTCCGCCAGGATCAGCTTCGGCTTGCCGATCACGGCGCGCGCCACGCCGACGAGCTGCTGCTGCCCGCCCGAGAGCTGGCTCGGGTAGAGGTCCTTCTTGCCGACGATCCGGAACCGGTCGAGGATGTCGGCGACCGCCGCCTGCCGCTCCTTCCGACCCAGGTTGCGGTAGGAGAGCGGCACGTCGAGGTTCTCGTACACCGTCAGGTCGTCGATCAGGTGGTACGACTGGAACACGAAGCCGATGTAGCGGCGGTTGAGGTCGGCGCGATCCTTGGTCTTCAGCCGGTGTACCGGCTCGTCCAGGAAGTGGAACTCGCCGGTCCAGTCGCTGTCGAGCATCCCGAGGATGTGCAGGAGCGTCGACTTCCCGGCGCCCGAGGGGCCCATGATGGAGACGAAGTCCCCCTCCTGCACCTCGAGGTCGATGCGCCGCAGCACGAAGGTGCGGGCGGCGCCGCTGCCGAAGGACTTCTCCACGTTGACGAGACGGATCATGCGGACCTCCGCGTGGCGGCGAGGCCTTCGATCACGACGCCGACCTCGCGACGCTCTCCTCGACCACCCGGCCGTCGAACAGGTGCACGGTACGGTCCGCGTGCCGGGCGTAGCGCGGATCGTGGGTCACCATGCAGATCGTGGCGCCTTCCCGGTGCAGCTCGCGCATCAGGTCCATCACCGCCTCGCCGCTCTTCGAGTCGAGGTTGCCGGTCGGCTCGTCGGCCAGGAGGATGAGTGGCTTTCCGGCGACGGCGCGGGCGACTGCGACGCGCTGTTGCTGGCCGCCGGAGAGCTGGCTCGGGAGGTGCTTGGCGCGGTGCGCCATGCCAACCCGTTCGAGGGCCTCCGTGGCGTGCTGCCGCCTCTCGGCCGACTTCATGCCGCGGTAGGTCAGGGGCAGCTCCACGTTCTCCAGCACCGTCAGGTCGCCGATGAGGTTGAAGGACTGGAAAATGAACCCGATCTCGCGATTGCGGATGCGGGCGCGGTCGGAGGCCGACAGGTTGGCGACGGGCTTGGCGTCGAGCAGGTAGGCGCCGGAGCTGGGCGAGTCGAGGAGCCCCAGGAGCGACAGGAGCGTCGACTTGCCGCATCCGGAGGGTCCGGCGATCGACACGTACTCGCCCTTCTTTATGTTGAGCTGGATGTTCGAGAGGGCGTGGGTCTCGACCTCGTCGGTGTAGAAGACCTTGGTCACCCCGTCCAGATGGATGAGGGATTCAGCGGCTGCCTGCGTCATCGTGTCTCCTTTTTTCAGTTCAAGCGGATGCGATCGAAAGCGTCCCACGCCGAGGTGTCCGAAAGGATGACCTGGTCCCCTTCGTTGAGGCCCTCGACGATCTCCACCAGGTTCACGCTGCTGCGCCCGAGCTTCACCTGCACGCGGGAGGCCTCCCCGCTCCCCTGCAGCCGGAACAGTCCGACGGTGCTCTGCTCCTGGCCGAAGGCCGGACGCCCGACCTGCAGGACGTCGGCGAGGCGCTCGAGCTCGATGGTGCCGTCGACGCTCAGGTCCGGCCGCGCCCCCTTCGGGAGCGCTCCCTCGAGCGCCACGTCCACCTTGACGGTGCCGTTCTGCACCGCCGGGTCGATGCGGATGACGTGCCCCGGCACGATGCCGTTGCGGGTGTCGATCGACGCGACCTGTTCGAGCATGATGTCCTTCGCCTGCGTCTCGGCGATGCGCAATTCCGCCTTGAGCCGCCCGGGGACCGTGACCTTGGCCAGGATGGCGCCGATGGCGATCTGCTGCCCCACCTCGACCGGGAGCTGCGACAGGACGCCATCGATTCCGGCCCGCACCCGCAGGGCGTCCCGCTGGCGGCGCTTCAGGGCGGAGAGGGCGCGCAACTGCTCCAGGCGCGCCTCCTGGACGGCGAGCTGCGCTGCGATCGCCTCGCTGTTGATCTCCAGCCGCTTCTTGTCGATCTCGAGGCGCGTGGTCATCTCGGAGGCGCGCGACTGCGAGATCTTCAGATTGATGTCGCTGACCAGCCCCTCTCCGGATAGCGCCTTGTCGGCGTCCGCCTGGAGCTGCGCCTGCTTCTGGTTCGCTTCGACGGTGGCGGTGGCCGCGACCTGATCGAGCCGCTGGCTCTCCAGGCGGACCTTCAAGTTGACCGCTTCGGCTTCGGCCGCCTTGAGCTGCCAGGCCGTGTCGAGCGCTTCGAGATCGAGCTCGGGGTTGCTCAGCTCGAGGACGACGGTGTCGCGCTTCACGCTCGTGCCGGGCATGACCAGGATCTTCTCCACCCGCCCTTCCGACAGGGCCGGGATCCAGCGCGCCTCCTCGGGCACCAGCGTGCCAAGGCCCCGCACCTGGCGCAGCATCGGGCCGCGCCGCACCGTGTCGATCCAGACGCTGCCGCGCTCGACGCTGGGGGCGGCCGGCTTCAGGCGCGACAGCCCGAGAGTGATGACGAGAATGGCGAGGAGCCCTCCCCCCGCGTAGGCGAATCGTATGAGCCGCTTGCGCCCGGCCTGTGACGGTCGTTGGATGTCCAACTCGATCTCTCCTGGGATGGGGGACCTGAATCCCCGGCGCCCCTACTGCGAACCGCGTACCAGGAGGGGGGCTCCGACTAACGTCTTACGTGGCAGGGGTCTATTGCGTTCCCCGAAGATGGGACCGGTGTCCGTTGTGTCCGGTTGTGGGACTCGGCGTTCGGATCCGGAGGGGGGTCGGAGGTGGCGGGGGGCCGGCGGGGGGAACTGGCTCGGCTGCCAGTCCCCCCGCGGCGTCATCGGCCTGGGCGCCCGGAAGCGCGCCCAAGGCGCGCCTCTACTTTCTGGTGTACTGGGCCTCCATCATGGGGGCCCACTGCTTCCCGTCCTGGGAGTTCTCGATCATGAACCTGTACCGCCCCTCCCCCTGGAAGTCGTAGGTGTAGCGGCTGTGCCCCATCGGCGTCTTGTGCGAATAGACGAGGCGATTTCCTTCCCACGTCCCCTTGGCGGGCAGGGAGCTGGTGTCCCCCATCGAGTCGAACCAGAACATGACGTAGCACTTCTCGCTCGGGTCGTAGCCGTGCACGCCGTGACCCCGGTAGCTCACCTGGCCCCCGCGGGTCTCGGTGTAGTCGGTGATCATGAAGAACCCGTCGAGCCCCGAGCGGGACTCGATCTTGGCGGTCGCGCTCCCCCCCTGGGGATCCCAGGGGCCGGGATAGATCTTCTCCTCCCCCACCCAGTTGCCGGCGAGCTTCTCCAGCCGGCGATGCTCCTCCTGCGGCTTCGGCATCTCCATGACTCTCTCCCTTCTTGTTGGACCACCTCGGTCGATTCTACTGCGCCGATTGTCTATTGCGCCGGCTGCTGGCGCACCCGCCCGAACTTCCAGGTCGCGTACCCGACGATGGCCCCCACGGCACCACCCGGCAGCATGATCTCCCAGTAGTAGTACTTCCCTTCGAGCGGGCTGTTGGCCGCCACAAAGTAACTCAGAACGAGCCCCACGGCGAGGCCGGCCAGGATCCCGAGCGGCAGCGACTTGAACCGGGCCGAGAAGAAGCCGGCCGCGAGCCCGGTGAGAAACCCCTTCATGGTCGACCCGATGACGATGCCGGCGATCGCCGGCCGGGCGGCCGGGTAGGCATAGGCGCCGAGCCCGTCGAGCAGGCCCAGGACGGCGCCGAGAAGCATCCCCAGAATCGGTTTCGACATGGTCTCATCCCTCCCCTCTTCTATTACACGCCCCGGCCGGCGTCTTTAGCGTCCCGCGAAGAAAAGGACCAGGAGCCGCATCAGGAGGTAGGCCAGGATGATGAAGACGAGGGTCTTGTTGCGGCCGAGGAAGCGTGCCGCCCGCTCCCAGATCGTCTCGGGATACGCCTCCACGGGCCCACCGTCGAGGAAGCGCTCCACGTCCCGGGAGAGAGCGGTCACGGTGGCGTAGCGGGCCTCCGGGTCGCGGGCCATCGCCCGGGAGCAGATCGCGGCGAGCGGCTTGGCGACCGTCGGGTCGGCCTGCCGCAGGGGCCTCGGCTCCCCCTCCGCCGCCAGTCGCAGGACCTCCTCCGGCGCCCCCTCGAAGGGGGGCCGCCCAGCCAGCAAATAATAGAGGATAGCCCCCAGGCCATGGACGTCGGTGCGGGCGTCGATCCGGCCGGTCTCGCCACGCGCCTGCTCCGGCGCCATCCAGGCGGGCGTGCCGATGATCGTCCCGGCGGCCGTCGCCGGGCGGCCGGTCGTCGTCTCGGGCGGTCCCGTCAGGGCGAGCGTGGGTTGCTCCGTAGCCGCGGACAACTCCTTGGCCACGCCCCAGTCCATCACCAGCGCCTCGCCGAACGATCCGATCATGATGTTCTCGGGCTTCAGGTCACGGTGGATGACGCTCTGGGCGTGGGCGAAGGCGACGGCGTCGCAGATCTTCTGGTACAGGCGCAGCATCGCGGGCCTGGCCGGCCCCGAACGCCGCCAGACGTCCAGCCGCTCCCCGCGCACGAACTTCATGACATAGAAGACGCGCCCGTCGGGGAGCGTCCCGACATCGTGCACGGGCGCTAGGTTCGGGTGTTCCAGGCGCGCCAGCAGCCGCGCCTCGGCCAGGAGGCGCGTGGCCAGCGTCCCGGACGGGTCGGGGTCGGAGAGGACCTTGAGCGCCGCCTGGCGCGCGAGCGACTCGTCCTCGACGAGGTAGACCGTCGCCATGCCCCCCCGCCCGAGACGGCGGATGAGCCGGTAGCGTGTCCCCGACAGATCGGGAAGGTCGGCGATTTCGCGCAGGTGCTCCAGCCGCTCGTCGGTCAGCACGAGCTGGTCCCTGACTCCCCGCCGGCAGGGCGGTCGCCCGGATCGAATCCCAGGAGCAGCCGCGCCTCGAGCCGGAACTCCTCGTCGCTGCCCGTCAGGGAGCGGAGAGTCTCCAGGACCAGGCGGCGGAATTCGCGGCGCGCCCACGCGAGGTGGTTGGTCACCTGGCTGGCCGTCGTGCCGAACTCGGACGCGAGAGCCTCGTAGGTCGGGCGCCCCGGGCCGTCAGTCTCGAGGTCGTAGCGGGAGAACAGGCGGAAGTGGAGCGCTTTCCCCTGCGTGTCGCACTCCTTTCGCAGCGCCTCGATCGCCAGGGAGAAGAGGCTTCGAGTCCACTCGGCGTCGAACGCCTCCTCCGAAGTGCGTGCGGCACCGGCGCCCGCCGCTCTCAGCTCTTCCTCGGCCGAGGCGAAGTCCAGGCGCAGGGTGACTGTGTCGCCGCCACGCTTCAGGCGGGAAGCGGCCTTGTCCTCGTTGGCCAGGAAGCGGTCGAGGCAGGTGCGCAGGAACGTCCGGAAGCGGCCCTTCGCCGGATCGTAGCCGGCGAAGAAGTCTTTCTCCATCGCCCGAGCGAAGAACGCCTGCGTCAGGTCCTCCGCGTCCTCCGCCGATCGATGCGAGCGGAGCCTGATGTGCTTGTAGACCGGTTTCCAGTAGGCCGCCGCCAGCGTCTCGAGGGCCCGCTGCCTTACACCGGCATCCGCGCTCGATGCCCCGCGGACGACGGACAAGCGCGTCGCCGGGAACCCGCCTCCACCCTCCCCCGCCGGTGCACAGGCTCGCGCTTCCGAATGCGGCATCCGCATCGTCGATTCAGCCGCAGGCTATCACCGAGCGCACCCTGCGTCATCTCGACTGTTCCGGCCCGAGGTGGCAGCGTACATCGGGGGGACAGGCACGGAAGCAGAAAAGATGCACGCGGGGAGTATACGAGAGGTCATCCGGTGGAGTCAGCGGGGGTGGAGGACAGCCGCCTGAGCATTGCCCTGCAGAGGCTGCCGGGAACGCCCCCAAGATCCAAGCGGTTGGATCGGCTCACGCTCCCTGAGCAATCACGGAGGCTCGCCACCTAGTCCCAGCCGGCGCGCGGATGCAGCGCAGCGCACCGATTGTCTTGTTCACCCGGACGCCCGCCGGAGACCTTCAAGGGCTCTCCTCTGTTCCTCGGTCAGCGCGTCTGTGCGCTTGACGTAAGACGCAAACTCACTCGCGGTGCGTGGGGTGAGTCCGATGGTCGAGCCTTCGAGCAT
>DASRJX010000095.1:0-12135 GCA_035649235.1 Candidatus Cryosericum sp. | reverse complement strand
TTGACCTTGACCCTCCCTGATCGCTGTGCTAGAGTCCCGTCCATCTTTTTGGTGGAAGCAGGCCTTATCGGTTCCGCAGTTGATCTGATCGGATTTCGCTCCTTCGCCGTCCTCTCGATGTCCGGGGCGGGATCCGGCTGGCCAAACGCCGGCGCGGCGACTATCTTCCGATCCCGGGTACTTATCTCAAGGAGGTTGATGATGTGGGACAAGAAGGAGACCGGCGCACGTCCTGGGCCCGAGCCGTCCGTCACCCCCGTGTACACGCCGCAGCCGGAAGCGATCAAGAGCGGCCGCATCGTCGTCAACATCGGCCCCTCGATCCAGATCAAGGGTGAGCTGCAAGGGGACGAGGATCTGACGATCGATGGCCGTGTCGAGGGGAAGATCGACCTCAGGGAGCATAACCTGACGATCGGACCGAACGGCCGGATCCGCGCCGATCTCTATGCCAAGACCATCGTGATCGCGGGCGAGGTGTCCGGCAACGCCTTCGCCGCAGAGCGCGTCGAGATCGCTCCGAGCGGGAAGCTCGTGGGCGACATCACGGCACCCCGCATCACCATCGCCGACGGGGCTCATTTCAAGGGCAGCGTCGACATGGAGCGCGGCGCCGCAGCGAAGGTGGCCGGCGCCAAGGAGTCCCTGCGGCCGCTTCCCGAGCCCCGCGAGGACTCGACGAAAAAGCAGCCCCATCTATGAGGAGACGCGGCCCGCGCACTCCCGCGGAGGCGGGGTCCACCGTCCCGCGGAGTGCCGGACGGCGTCCCTGACTCCGATGCTCGATCTGTTCCGGCGCCAGCGCGGCAAGGCGCCCGATGAATCCGAGGGAGCGGAGGGGGAACCCCTCCGCTCCCACATCTTCCAGAAGCTCCTCAAGCGGCTGGCGGTGCGCGACCACCCCACGCTGCTCGACCTGGGTCGTCTGTCGGGCCGCAACATCGAGATCTTCGCCCGGCTCGGCTGTCGCGTCCAGGTCGAGGATCTGGTCTCGGCCGCCGAGGAGGCACGGGGCGCCACGGAGCCGTCCAAGGCCTCTGCGCTGCCGGCGACGCCGGAGGTCTCCCTGCCCGAGCCGCGCGGCGAGGCTCCCGCAACCTCGGGGCGTGCGGAGACGCTCACCGGGCGCAACGTTCGCCCGGGAATCGCGGCCGCCCCGGCGGCTCACGTCTCCTCTCCGCCTCCGGGAACACCGAACCCGACTCCGGGGGCCCGCCCCTCGCGCCGCATCGTCCTGCCGCCGCGGTCCATCGGGCGGAGCGTTCCGGCCCGTCCGGCCGCGAGGCCGGCCGATTCCTATCGCAGCCCACTGGCGACCGTCCTCTCCTACCCGGATGCGTCGCTCGACGCCCTGGTCGCCTGGGACCTGCTCAACTATTACGACCCCGAGTCGGCGAAGCGCATCGCGGCCGAGGTGAGCCGGGTCCTCAAGCCGGGTGGCATCCTGTTCGCCTACTTCCACTCGCGCACGGCGACGGCGCCGGAGGCGCCGCAACGGTTCCGGATCGTGGACGAGAAGCAGCTTGCCGTGGAGCCCGGGGCCGGGCGGGCGCTCCGGCGCCACGTGCTCCAGAACCGCGACATCGAGAAGCTGTTCCCGGGATTGCGGATCCGCGAGCTCTACTTCCTGAAGAACGGCATCCGCGAGATGCTGCTGGAGAAGACGGCGGCCACGGGCCCCGAATCCCCGCCGCCCGCGCGACCCCGCGCCAGGTTCCTGATCGACTGACCCGTGGAGCCTTCATGAGCGCCGGAGTCCGCCGGACGGACATCCGCAACATCGCCATCATCGCGCACGTCGACCACGGCAAGACGACGCTCGTCGACCGGATGCTGCAGCAGACCGGCGCCTTCCGCTCCAACGAGCGCGTCCAGGAGCGGGTCATGGACAGCAACGACCTGGAACGCGAGCGAGGCATCACGATCCTGGCCAAGAACACGTCGGTGCGCTTCGACGGCGTCAAGATCAACATCGTGGATACTCCGGGACACGCGGACTTCGGCGGCGAGGTGGAGCGCGTGCTGGCGATGGTGGACGGCGCGCTCCTCCTGGTGGACGCGGCTGAAGGGCCGCTGCCCCAGACCCGTTTCGTTCTCAAGAAGTCCCTCGAGATCGGCCATCGGCCGATCGTGGTCATCAATAAGGTCGATCGCAGCGACGCCCGGCCGCACCAGGTCCTCGACGAAGTGTTCCAGCTCATGCTCAACCTCGGCGCGACCGACGAGCAGCTCGATTTCCCCCACCTGTATGCGTCCGCCAAGCTCGGGTATGCGATCCGCGAGATGGAGCACGCGCCTCAGGACATCACGCCGCTCCTGCGCGCGATCCTCGACTGGGTGCCGGGGCCGCCCGGGGAGGCGGACGGGCCGGTCCAGCTGCAGATCGCCAACCTCGACTACAACGACTACGTCGGCCGGATGGCCATCGGACGCGTCTTCCGTGGCACCCTGCGGCACGGCACGCCCATCGCCATCCTGAAGATCGACGGCCGCTCCGAGTCGCATAAGGTGACGCGCCTGGAGGTGTTCGAGGCGCTGCGCCGGACCGAGGTCGCGGAGGTCGCGGCCGGCGAGATCGTCGCCCTGGCCGGCATCCCCGACATCCAGATCGGGGAGACCATCGCCGATCCCGATCGGCCGGAGGCCCTGCCGCCGATCCGGGTCGAGGAGCCGACCCTGTCGATGGATTTCCTGGTGAACGACTCCCCCCTCGCCGGCCGCGAAGGACGGTTCGTCACCTCGCGCCACCTCCGCGACCGCCTGTTCCGGGAGGCGCTGGCAAACGTCGCCCTGCGCGTCGAGGAGACCGACGCGCCCGACACGCTGAGCGTCTCGGGCCGCGGCGAGCTGCACCTGGCCATCGTGGCCGAGACCATGCGCCGCGAGGGGTACGAGTTCCAGCTGTCGCGCCCGCGCGTCATCCTGAAGCGCGACTCCCAAGGGGCGCCGCTCGAGCCGATCGAGTACCTCGTCCTCGATCTCGAGGAATCGTACCGGGGGCGCATCATGGAAATCCTCGGAGCGCGACGCGCCCAGATGGCGAACATGAGCGGCGCCGGGGCGGGTCGGGTGCGTCTGGAGTTCACCGTGCCGGCGCGGGGGCTTCTCGGCTTCCGGCGCGAGTTCCTGACCGAGAGCCGCGGCACCGGGATCATGTCGCACGTCTTCCACGAGTACGGGCCGCACCGGGGCGAGGTCCCGGGCCGGATCCGCGGCGCCCTCGTCGTCAAGGAGCCGGGCGTGACGGTGGCGTACGCCCTCTACAACCTGGAGGATCGCGGCACGCTGTTCTGGGGTCCCGGGTGCGAGGTCTACGAAGGGATGATCGTCGGCGAGCACGTCCGGGACAACGACCTCGTCGTCAATCCGTGCAAACGCAAGCACCTCACCAACATGCGCGCCTCCACGTCGGACGAGACGCTGCGCCTCAAGCCCCCCCGGCTCATGTCGCTCGAGGACTGCATCGAGTTCCTGGCCGACGACGAGCTGGTCGAGGTCACCCCCAAGACCGTGCGGCTGCGCAAGCGCCAGCGCAACGCCTCGGACCGGAAGCGGACCGAGAAGGCCGCCGGCGCGGCCGTCACTCCGTGATCCCGCGGCCATGGCCCCGTGACCGAGGCGCCGCAATCGGCGGATCGTGAGCCGATCGCCGGGCGCCTCCCGGGAGATCCTGCGCATCGCGCACCGCGGCGCCTCGCTGCACGCGCCCGAGAATACGCTGGCGGCCTTCGAGACGGCGATCCACCAGGGGATCGACGCCATCGAGTTCGACGTGCGCCTGACGGCGGATGGCGTGCCGGTCGTCCTGCACGACGATCGGCTCGAGCGCACGACGGACGGACGCGGCCCGGTCGCCAAGGCGTCCCTCCAGTCGATCCGGCGGCTGGACGCCGGCTCCTGGTTCGCGCCCCGCTTCCGCGGCGAGCGCGTCCCGACACTGGCCGAGGCGCTCGAGTGCGCCTCCGATCGCTGCGGCGTGAACATCGAGATCAAGACGGAGACGCGGCGCGGCCGGACACTCCTGCGCCCCACCCAGGGCAGCCGCACTGAAGAGACGTCGCTGGCCGCCGCGGTGGCGCGCGAGCTGAGACGGGCGCGCGCGTCGCGGCCTCCCGTGATCTCCTCCTTCTCGCGCACGGTCCTGGAAGCGGTGCGCACCCTTCTGCCCCGGACGCGGCTCGGCTTCCTCGTCTCGCGCTCCACCCGCGGTGTGGCACAGGCCCACCGCGCCCTGGCCCTCCATTCCCTGCATCCCCACCTTCGGCTGGCCTCGTGGCGTCGCGTGGCTGCGGCCCACCGGCGGGGGCTCCTCGTCCTCGTCTGGCCGGTCAACGACGCGCCGACGCTGCGGCGCCTAATCGCCCTCGGGGTGGATGGCGTGATGACCGACGATCCGCTGCTCTTCCATCCCGTTCGTGACGCGTCCGGCGGCCGCATCTGAAATCCCGGGGGTGAGGCGCAGGGGCCGCGGCGCTCGGTCTCAGAAGCCCCGGCCACCGCGCCCCCGGCGCCTCGCCCGTCGGATCGGCTCGGGCGTGCGTGTCTTGACTATTGCGCCGCCTTGTGATGAATTACCGCCCGTTCCCGCAAGACCAACGGGCGACAGCCTCATGGGGGTACGACCGTGGCCAAGAAGAAAGCGAAGCGCAAGGCTTCGAGCCGCAGAAAGCCAGCTCGCAGGGCGTCCGGTAAGAGGTCCAAGGCCAGAAAGACGGCCGCCAGGAAGCCCGCGAAGAAAGCCTCCGCGAGGAAGCAGGTCAAGAAGGCCGCCGCGCGCCTCAAAGCCCCGGCGAAGGCTGCCGCGTCCGGCACTTCCGGCACGATGCCGGGCATCGGGACGCCGGCTGTGACCCCGACCTTCACGCCAGGCTCGACCGAGCGGCCGGGCGGTGGATCCGCCCCGACCTACGGCATGGGGTGGGACACCGAGGAAGAGTAGCTCTCCGACCGCCGCCTGAGGAGACCATCAGGCCGCCCGCGGCCCTTGTGCGCCGGGCGGCCTTTGTCGTTTTCCGCCCTCGGAGACTAGGTTGACTGGCCCTGGGACCGGACTATATTGGGACCATGTCACTTGCCTGCTGTCCTTGGACCGAGGGGGGGCATGTCCACCGTCAATCCGCCAGCCCGACCGGACGAGGCCTTCAAGCGCGGCCTCGCGTGTCTCGAACGCAAGACCTACCAGGAAGCAACCGGGTATTTCCAGCGAGCCCTCGACATGGAGAAGGAGTCGCAGGGCAGCACCAGCATGAAGTACCTCTCGTTTTTCGGCCTGGCGTTGGTCCTGAGCCAGGGTCGCTCGGACGAGGGGCTGAAGATGTGCGAGCAGGCGGTCAAGCGCGATTTCTTCGATCCGGACCTGTTCTGCAATCTCGGCATCTCGCTCCTGCGGCACCGCCAGCGGGGTCCGGCGTTCGCGGCCTTCAAGAGAGGGCTCACCCTCAGGCCGAAGTACCGCAGGATCCTCGACGAGCTGGAGCGCTACGAGCGCCGGTCCGACCCGTTCTTCAGCTTCCTGTCCCGCCAGCACCCCATCAACGTGACCGCCGGCCGGGTGCGCGCCCGGCTGCGCGAATTCCTCGCGCGCTTCGCCCCCACCGAAGCCTGACGATTCGGACCATCCTGGCGGCGCTGTGCGTCGTCTGTGGCCCGACCTTCGTGTCACCGGCAGAGACGCCCGACGCTTTGCGCGAGGCGCGCCAGACCGACGAGGCCTCCCTCCTGCGCCGCGGGTTCCAGATGCTGCAGCGACCGCGCCCGGAGGATCAGGCGGAGGCGGAGCGCCTGTTCCGCACCGTGCTCGACAGAGACCCCGCCCGGACGGCGGCGCACGTCGGGCTGTCGCGGGTCGCGACCTACCTCTATGCGCTGGGCCTGGACGAGACACCAGAGAGGCTGGAGACGGCGCGTCGGGAGGCGGAGGCGGCCATCTCCCTCGATCCGCGCGATCCTCAGGCCCGCGCCGCCCTCGTGAGGGCGCTCGCGATCTCCAACCGACTGGCGCCCGCGCTCGAGGAGGCGCAACGGGGGGTGGCGGACGCTCCCGAGGCGCCCGAGGCGCATCTAGCCTTGTGCCTGGTCGAACGGCTGAGAGGAGAAGAGGACGCCGCCCTCGCGGCTTGCCGCCGGGCCAGCGACCTCGCCCCGGACGAGCCGCTGGTCCTGACCGGCCTGGCTGCGGTGTTGCGCGAGCGCGGCGACTACCTGGCCGCCATGAACCTCCTGGGCCAGGCCGCCGATCTCGATCACGAATCCGCACTCCCCCAGTTGGACGCCGCCGCGACCCTGCAGAAGCAAGGCTCGTTCCGCAAGGCGTCGAGCTTCTACAAGGTGATCCTCGAGCGCTTCCCGTTCGCACGCACGCGCGCCCTCCAGGGAGCGGCTGCACTGCGGCTGACGATAGGAGACTACGAAGGCGCCCTCGAGCTGTACGAGAGCGTCGACCTGCCTCAAAACGCGGCGCTTCCGACACTCTTGGGCCTCTACGGCCGGGGGTACGCCCTGTTCCGCCTCGACAGGGCGGCCGAGGCCGAGTACTTCCTGAGCCTCCTGATCGAGCGCATGCCCGCCGACTACGACGGGCCCGCCCGCGGGCGTGAGGTGCTGTACCTCGCGTACGACGACCTGGTGCGCTACTTCGATCAGCGTGGCCGCGGGGAGAAGGCCGAAGAGCTGCTGCGCGCCGCCGCGGTCCGCCCGCAGGCGCCGACGCGGCTGGCGCGCGCCCTCGCCCTGCGGCAGCGCGGGGGCCGCGACGGGGCGGCAGCCCCGGGCCGTCTCGAGCAGGCCCTGCTGCGGTCCGACCCGCGGGAGGACCCCCTGGAGCTGGCCGAGACGGCGCTCCTTCTGGCCCGCCTCTCCTCGTCCGACGGACGCAAGGTGGTTCGCCCCAGCTCCACGGCCGGACAGGCCATCCGACTGGCCGCGGAGAGGGTCGCCTCCAGCCCGCTGGGAGTCGTCCACTACCGCATGGCTCGCGCTTTCGCCCTGAGCCGCGACATCGACGGCAGCCTCGCCAGCCTCGAGAAGGCTAGCGCCTTTGGCTTCCTCCCCAAGGACCAGGCGGCGTCCGAAAAGGACTTCTCGATTCTCCACGGCCGCACCGAATTCCAGGCCCTGCTCAATCCCTGAACACGGTCAGGCCCTCCGTCCCCTGACACCACCCGTCACCCTGACAGAATGCGGCGCCCGGAAGGGGCCCTGTGCGTCGCATCGGAACCGTAGTCTGTGCGAAGCCGCGTCAGATCACGCTTTCGGAGGAGGTGTATCGGGCTTCGGAAGGGGCCGTTGGGCGCCGCCAGCCATCCGACGATTCAAAGTCCTGACATGGTATCGGCGTTGCTTCTATCTGGCGTGGGGCCAGCCGGCAGTGCTGGGCGGCCCGGAGGTGAAGGAGCGATGAAGGTCTTCTCGATTGTCCTTGCAGCGGCGCTGGTAGTCGCCGCGGGATTCACGGCCACACCGGCCGGGGAGCAGACAGTGAAGGAGCAGACCTGCTCCGAGGTCGTCGGCACCAACAGTCTGTCCTACGACTGCCAGTTCAGGGTGAATCACTACGACCTGGGCGGGCCGGTGACGTTCGCCATAGAGTACTCGTGCTCCGGCGCCTGCGGACCGGTGCTGAGCTTCGGGCTCCGGGACGAGGGGTTCTCGCCGGCGGGCGTGAGCGGGCACATGCTGAGCGGCCGCCGCCTCGCCAACGGGCTGGAGCTGACGTTCGCGTTCGACACGCTCCAGAAGCAGGGCTCGCACGCGGTGGGGGACGCCCACTTCGTGATGAATCTCATGGTGGACGACGGCCAGGGCGGCAGCCAGTTGATGCCGTGCGCGGTCGACGTGCACCTCAAGTCGGCGAAGTGAACCTGATCGCCTGAGCGGCCCGGCGGGGAAACCCGCCGGCCGCAACGACGCGGCAAGGAGCCCGGAGCACGCAGGCCCGACTGACCTCGGGCTGGTGCCCCGGGCTCACCGCTTTTTGCGGGATGAGGCTCTAGCGCTTCAACGTCACGCTGGCGTTCTGCTCGAGCGCGATCTGGATCTCGTCTTCGGGCTTGATGCGCGCCTCGCGGCCCTTGGTCGTTCCCGCCACCGCGGTGCCGATGGCCGCTCCGATCGCCGCTCCGCCGCCGGTGCTCTTGCCGAGCGCCTTACCCAGGAGCGCGCCACCGACGGCGCTGCCGCCGATGATGCCGCCCTTCTTGGCGGCGCTGCCCTCGGCCACCTTGGTGAAGCCGGCGGCGATGGAGGCCTTGCGGCCGTCGGGCCCGACGATCGACTTGAACTGCATCGACAGGGCGCCGCCGGTCTCCTTGAAGCCCTTGGAGGCGGCCTTCACGTCGGTGATCGTGCCGCGCACCTGGCTCCCGGCCGGAAAGGCGATCCGATCGCCGACGGTGATCGGCGTCTTGAGCGTCGCCACCACGCTGTCACCGGCGGCCGCGGTTTCCGAGGTCACCTCGGCCGCGAAGCCCAGCATGAGCTGCGTCCCCGCCGGAATCGTCAGCGTGACGGTGGCGGGCGCGGCGGGGGCATGCTGCACCGGCTGCGCGGTCCGCTCCTCGGGGATCGTCGCGGTCCGCCGCGGGTGAGGCGTCGGCTCAGGGGCGGGTGGAGGCGGCGCCGGCACGGCGGCTGCCTCCTCGACGGGCGGCGGAGGTGGAGGCGCCTGTTCGGTCACCTCCGTCGGCTGCTCGGTCGTCGGCTGGCCACCACATCCCAGGATCGGCAACACAGTCAGGGAGGCCGCCAGGAACAACACCAGGATCGACTGTCGCGACATCATCATGTCCCTCCTCGCTTCTGGTATTGGGCGCGGTCCCCGGTCAAGGTATCGGGAGAAAGTCGAGGAGAGGACCGCGGCGCCCAGTGAACGGACGCACTTCTATATAATTGAGAAAACGCACCTAGTCAAACCGAAGCCTCGACTGCTCCTGTCATTCTGAATTTTGGATATTCATCCAATATCCCAAATATTGGATGCGTCAACGCCCCGCGCGAGTCAGCACACAGCCCTGCTGAGTTTTCATAACTCATTCTCCTGTCAGGCGCTTCTAAGGCGAGTGGTCAAGGGCCACGGCCATGGCAACTCGATTGCAGTGCTGCTTTCGAGATTGAGGCTCTAGGTCTGCCACCCGCACTCGCGGGTGGGATCACAGGCACGATAAGCGGTTCGACGGGGGATTGGTCAACAGCGTCATCAAACGCCGTTCATTCACGAAGGAGACCACGGAATGAAGAAGTTCCTCTTCGCAGCGTTCCTGGTCGTCGGCCTGGCGGCCCTTCTTTCGCCGCCCGTGGCCTTCGCCCAGGAAGAGAAGCCGTTCACGATCCACGGTGAGGTCCGTGTCCGCGGCGAGTACGACAACAATGCTCAGGACTTCACCGATTCCGGAACCGATCCCGGGCTCGGATCGAACGACGACGAGGCGAACTACTGGCCGTACCGGATCCGGATCGCGGCCGAGGGCCACTTCACGAAGAACATCAGCGCCTGGATCGAGTTCCAGAACGCTGGCGTGTTCGGCGGCGACCTCCTGTTCGGCCCGGTCAAGACCGGAACGCCGGTCGGGCTGGCAACCGATTCCGGGGTCATGATGTACCAGGGCAACGTGACGATCAACAAGCTCTGGAGCGACAAGTTCAGCCTGCAGATCGGCCGCGAGGAGATCGTCCGCGGGAACGAGCTGATGCTGGGTGACCTCGACTTCTATGCCGGCCTGTCGCACGACGGCGTCGTCGGCGTCTGGGACCTGAAGAACGTCGACATCACCGCCTTCTACACCCGCGCCTACGAGGGGAGCGTCACGCACGCCGACAACTTCCTGCCGCCGGACCAGCTCGTCACCGGGATCAACGCGACGCCGGGGACGCACCACTTCTGGGGCGGTTACGCGACCTGGACCCTCAAGAAGGGCTGGATCGTCGATGCCTATCTCCTCGACTATCGTGACCGTGACTTCGGGGCCGACGCGCCTGTGACCATCCAGACGGTTGGTGGCCGCTTCGCGAACGACGTAACGGACAAGGCGGGCCTCGTGTGGAACGCCGAGTTCGCGCAGCAGTTCGGCGAGTACAGCGAGCTGGCGACCCCATTCCCCGTGAGCACCTTCGAAGAGGGCGCCGACGTCTCCGGCAGCGTCCTGGAAGGGATGATCGGCTGGAACTTCAAGGGTGGGAATGCCACGCACCGCGTCTTCGGCCGCTACGAGTGGGCCAGCGGCAACGAGACCGACACCGACTCGACCCCGGGCGACAAAGAGGACGAGGGCTTCTTCCCGATGTACGGCGACTTCCACAACCGCCTCGGCCGTGGCGACTGGTTCCAGCTCACCGGCGACTCTCCGACCGGCCTCGGCGGCGGCCTGGCGGGCACGGGCGGGGGCGGCATCGTTGCCGTCGCCGCGGGCTACACCGGCTGGTTCAAGGAGAACCACACCTTCGGCGCCCAGGTCTGGGACTACACTCTCGACCAGGAGACGGATCTCGGCGGGACCGCGGGTGAGAGCGACGATCTCGGATCCGCGTTCGATCTTTGGTACGGCTACGCGTACAGCCGGAACCTGGCGTTCGAGGCCTCCATCTCGCAGCTCTCTCCCGGCGATGCTCTGACGGGTGATGGCGGGCCCGACGACTCCGTGATGCGGGTGTACGGCCAGGCGCGGCTGCGCTTCTAGCCGCTCCTAGGAACCGGTCCTACAAGCCCCCGCGGGCTCTTCCCGCGGGGGTTTTTTTTGGCCGCGCGCCGACAGCGGTTTCGAAGTCCTTCAGTGACCGGCGATGAGCCGGTCGAAATCGTCCCAGAATCCGGGGTAGGACTTGGAGACACAGCCCGCGTCCAGGATCCGCACCCCCGGGACCCGCAGCCCGGCGACGGCAAACGCCATGGCGATTCGGTGGTCGCCTCGGGGATCGATGTCCGCTCCCCGGAGCGGCCGGGGCCGGATGACCAGGCCGTCGGGCAGCGGCTCGGCTTCGCCTCCCAGACGGCCGATCGCCTCGCACAGAGCGGCGATACGGTCGCTCTCCTTGATCTTCAAATGCGGCACGCCCGTCAGGCGCGTCTCTCCGCGGGCGAACAGGGCCGCGACGGCGAGCGCGGGCGCAGCGTCGGGAAGGTCCCCGAGGTCGGCCTCGAGGCCTCGCAGCGCCTCGCGGCTCTCGACCACGATCGCCTCCTGGTCTCGGAGCACGCTGCACCCCATCTGCTCCAGCAAGTCCAGCAGGCGGGCGTCTCCCTGCAGCGATTGCGGGTCGAGCCCCTCCACCTCCACGCGGCCCGGCAGGATCGCCGCGGCGGCGAAGAAGTACGAGGCCGACGAGTAGTCCCCCTCGATCACGAGGTCGGCCGGCCGGTAGGCCTGTCCAGCGGCTACGCTGAAGCGGCGGGCGCCGCCACAGGGCGGGTCGGGCTCGGCCCGCACGCCGAACCGGCGCATGACGTCGAGAGTCAGGTCGACGTACGGCCGGGACACGAGGCGGCCCTCGATGTCGATCGAGACTCCCCGCTCCGCCGCCGGCCCCGCCAGGAGGAGAGCCGAGAGGAACTGGCTGCTCTGACCGCCGGCGAGGCTCGTGCGCCCCCCCGAAAGCCCCCGGCCGCCCACGCGGACCGGCGGGCAGCCATCGCCCGCGACCGACTCCGCCGCGGCGCCGAGAGACCGCAGGGCCTTCAGGAGGTCTTCGATGGGGCGCTGCCGCATGCGTTCGTCCCCGTCGAGGAGGAACGCCCGGTTCCCGGCGGCCAGGCGCGCGCACAGGAATCGCATGGCGGTGCCCGCGTTGCCGACGAAAAGCGTCGTCCCGTTCTCCGGGGCGAGGCCCGGCGATCCGTCCACCTCGATGACCGTCGCGTTCCCGTCGCGGCGCTCGCCGATCGTGATCCCGGCGGCCTTCAGGGCGGCCATGAGGTGTCGGGAGTCATCCGCGAGGAGAGGGTCGCGCAGGCGTGACACGCCCCGGGCCAGCGAAGCGGCGACGAGCGCCCTCTGGGTGACGCTCTTGGAGGCAGGGGCCCGCACGCGTCCCGTCACCGACCGGACGACCGGAACCGACCGCGCGCCGAACGTCTCCATGCCGACCTCAGCCCTGAGAACGCCGGGCCCGCGCCACGCCGCTCCCGGAGAGCGGCTCCCGGAGGGC
>DASRJX010000094.1:0-16063 GCA_035649235.1 Candidatus Cryosericum sp. | reverse complement strand
ACCAGCACTGCCAGGATCTGGATGGCGACGGCCGGCTTCACGACGCCGCTGCCGCGCAGGGCCGAGGCCATGGCGACCATCGCGAACTGTAGGAACATGGCCGGCAGGAACCAGTTGAGGTACTGGACGCCCAGGCGCGCGGTCTCGGCGTCGGCTCCGAGCCAGAGGCAGTAGGTCTCGCGGAGCAGGAATCCCAGCCCCGCCACCGCGATGCCGACGAGGAGCGACAGCACGAACGCCTGGTTGAAGACCAGGATGGCGCCGTCGCGATCCTTGCGGCCGACGGCGTGCGACAACAGGGTCGTGGTCCCGACGCCCAGGGTCTGCGTGACCGCCATGACGACGATCATGAGGTTGCCGGCCAGGCCGACGGCCGCGATCGCCTCCTTCCCCAGCCGTCCCACGAAGTAGAGGTCGACCAGGTAGTAGAGCGTCTGGAACACCATGCTCACCGCGATGAAGGCGGAGAGCGACAGCAGGTGCCGCGTCACGGGTCCCTTGGTCAGATCGTTCATCGGTGGCGTCGTCCGGGGTGGTTGCGGCCTTCCGGCCGGCCGCCATCATACCAGCATCCGGCCGCCCGCCGCGCCGGCCTCGTCCCGATGGCGTCGACCGTGCCCCGAGGCGGCGGTCAGGTGATCCCTGGCGCGCGGGTCGGGTGAATCCTGGATTGGCTCGAGCGGAGCGCCACCGCTAGCGTAAGGAGATGGCGCCTCGCGATCCCGCGCGGCCACGACCGCCGGGTCGACCCAGCCGGGGCGCCGTCAGGTGCCTTCCGACGGGTGACACCCGATCCCGCGCCCGCCCGGAGCCAGTCCGAGTCGAGGCATCGGCCGTGCGCGGCGGATGTCCGCCCGATCGGCCCTTGACAGAAGGCGGAGCCGTTGCATAATGTTGCGCGCATATGGATATTTATTCACAGGTGTCGCGGCCGGGCCCTTCGGGAGCCCCGGAATCCCCATGACGCCGCGGCTGCGCCAGGAGGCGATCGCCGCCATCCTCGACGAGGAGCTCGTCGCCTCCCAGAGGGATCTCATCCGCAGGCTCCGGGCCCGGCGGGTGCTCGTGAGCCAGGCGACGCTGTCGCGCGACCTGCGGGAAATGGGCGTGGTGCGGGGCCCGAGGGGGTACGCGCGCCCGCAGGCGGTCCAGGCGCAGCCCGCCCCGCACAGCCGGCAGGTGGCGCCAATCGTGAGGACCTTCGTGCGCTTCGTGGCCGCGGCCGGATCCGTGGCCGTCGTCAAGACCGATCCCGGACACGCGCACACCCTGGGCGTGGCGATCGACGCGGCCCGCTGGGACGAGGTCGTCGGCACGGTCGCGGGCGACGACACGGTTTTCCTCGCCACGACCGATAGCACCTCCGCGGAGGTGGTCGTGCAGCGCATCAAGAGGTTCCTCCGTTGAGCGGCAACCTCCCGGTCTGGGTCGTCGGCGCCACCGGATACACCGGGCTGGAGGCGGTCCGACTGCTGGAGGCGCATCCGTACTTCCGCCTCGACGGGGTGTTCGCCTCTCCGGGTGCTGTGGCGCGGGACCTCGACGAGATCGATCCGGCCTTCGCGTCGCGCGGGCTCCGGGCGGAGCCGTTCCTCCCCGCCCGGCTCGAGTCCCCTCCCGCGGCAGCGCTCCTCGCCGTGCCGGACGAGGTCGCGGCCGTGCTCGCCCCATCCCTACGGGCGCGCGGCGTCCGGGTGGTGGATCTGTCGGGTGCGTTCCGCCTGCGCGACGCCGCCCACTATCCGCTGCACTACCACTTCGAGCACCCGCAGCCCGGCCTCCTCTCCGAGGCGGTCTACGGCCTGTCCGAGATCGCGCGCCGCGAAGTCCGCGGCGCCTCGCTGGTCGCCAATCCGGGGTGCTATCCGACCGCCAGCCTCCTGGCCATCCACCCGCTGGAGAGCGCCGGCCTGCTCGACCCCGACGCACCGGTCGTCGTCGATGCGAAGTCCGGAGTCACCGGCGCCGGCCGGAAGGCCGATGCGGCCTACCTGTTCGCCGAGGTCTCGGAAAACCTGCGCCCCTACCGCCCCCTGAGCCATCGCCACGTCCCCGAGATGCGCCAGGCTCTCGGCTACCGCAACGGCCGCAGCCTGCTGTTCGTGCCCCACCTCCTGCCCGTGGCCCGCGGCCTCCTGGTGACGGCCTACGTGCGCCTGCGCGCCGGCGTGACGGCGTTCGAGCTGGCGGCCGCCTACGGGGCCGCCTACGACGGCTCGCCGTTCGTCCGCCTCCTCGGCCTTGGCCGCTGCCCCGAGCTCCGCGGCGTGGTGCGCACCAACCGCTGCGACCTGGGCTGGGTCGTCGACGAGGCAGGGCGCTCGGCCGTGCTGCTCGCCGCCATCGACAACCTGCTCAAGGGGGCGGCCGGCCAGGCCGTCCAGAACCTGAACCTCATGCACGACCGCCCCGAGCCGGAGGGTCTCCCCGCATGACGCGCGTCATCAAGCTCGGCGGGACGCTCCTCGAGGATCCCGATCGTCTCGACCGGCTCTGCCGCGAGATCGTCCGCTTCGCGCAGGAGGGTCCTTTGGTCGTGGTGCACGGTGGCGGGCGCAGGGTCACGGAGATGGCGCGGCGCTGCGGGCTGACGCCACATTTCGCGGACGGGCTGCGCGTGACCGACGGCGACATGCTCGAGATCGTCAGGATGGTCCTGGCCGGGTCCGTCAACACCGCGCTCGTCGCCGCCCTCGCGGCGGCGGGCGCCCGCGCCGTCGGGCTGACCGGGGGGGACGGGGCCGCGGCGGTCGCCGAGCCGCTGCGGAGCGGGGGCGGCGTCGACCTCGGCCACGTCGGCCGCGTGCTCGAGGTCCGGACCGAGCTCCTCGAGCACCTCCTCGGAGCGGGCTTCCTGCCGGTCCTGTCCCCGCTCGCTGTAGGCGCCTCGGGGACCTGGCTCAACATCAACGCCGACCAGATGGCGGCCGCCACGGCGCGGGCCCTGCGCGCCGACCATCTGATCTTCCTCACCGACGTCGACGGGGTGCTCGGAGAGGATGGCGCCGTCGTGCCGTGGCTTCCGGTGTCGGACGCGCGGCGGCTGATCGAGACCGGAACGGTCCGCGGCGGGATGCGGCCGAAGCTCGAGGCCTGCGGCGAAGCGCTCGACGGCGGCGTCCCGGAGGTGCTCATCCTTCCTGGAGCGCAGGCCCACCTGCTCGCGGCCGGGATCCCAATGGACCGCTGCGGGACGAGGCTGACGCCGTGAGCCGGGTGATCGGCGAACAGACGACGACCGACGCCGCGGCGCGCGAGGCTCGGCACCTCTATCCGACCTACAGGCGCCCCGATCGCGTCTTCGAGAGGGGATCGGGCTGGATCCTGAAGGACTCGGAGGGGCGCGAGTACGTCGATCTCCTCGGCGGCATCGCGGTCAACGCCCTCGGGCACGCCCACCCGCGCATCGCCCGGGCGATCGCCGACCAGGCCGGCCGGCTCCTCCACTGCTCCAACCTCTTCCGGCACCCCTTGCAGGGGATCCTGGCGGAGCGACTGGCGCGCCTCTCCGGACTGCCGCGGGTCTTCCTCTGCAACAGCGGCTCGGAAGCGGTGGAGGCGGGGATCAAGGTGGCCCGCGCCCTCGCCCGGGCGCGCGGCGAAACCTCCCGGACCGATCTGGTGGCGCTCGAGGGCTCGTTCCACGGCAGAACTTGTGGCGCGCTCTCGGTGACCTCCGAGGAATCGTATCGCGCGCCCTTCGGGCCCCTCCTGCAGGGCGTGCGGTTCGTGCCGCCGGAGGACGCGCGCGCGCTGCGCGACGCGGTCGGCCCGCGCACCGCCGCCGTCCTCATGGAGCCGATCCAGGGAGAAGGAGGCGTCCGCTGCCTCTCCGCTTCCTATCTGGCCGCGGCGCGGGAGGCTTGCGACGCCGCCGGTGCGCTGCTGCTGTTCGACGAGGTGCAGTGCGGGCTCGGGCGGACCGGGCGGTGGTTCGCGTTCCAGGAGTCGGACGTCCTCCCGGACCTCATCTGCGTCGCGAAGCCTCTGGCGGCCGGGCTGCCGCTCGGCGCCCTCCTGGGGCGGGAGGAAACCGCCGCCGTGCTCGGCCCCGGATCGCACGGGTCCACTTTCGGAGGCGGCGCTCTCGCCTGCCGGGCCGCTCTGGAATTCCTCGACGTGGTCGAGGAGGAAGGACTCGTCGAGCGCGTCCGCCAGACGGGCGAGCGCGCCCTGAGCGCGTTCCGCGGCCTGGCCGCAGGAAACCCGGCCCTGCGGGAGGTCCGCGGTCGCGGCCTCATGATCGGCCTCGAGATCGACCGCCCCGCGGCGCCTCTCGTGGACGCGCTCCTTGCGCGCGGCTTCATCGTCGGATCGTGCCGCGGTCAGGTGATCCGGCTGCTGCCCCCCTACGCCGTCCCACCGGAAGTCCTCGAACAGTTCGCCGACGTCCTCGGCGGGCTCCTCATCGGAGAATCGATATGACCGGACCACTCCGCTCGGTCGTCCTCGCTTACTCGGGCGGGCTCGACACGTCGATCATCGTTCCCTGGCTCAAGGAGACCTATCACTGCCGCGTCATCGCCTTCGCGGCCGACGTCGGGCAGGGCGCCGAGCTCTCGGGCCTGTCGCGCAAGGCCATCGCCTCGGGAGCCGACGAGTTCCTGGTCGAGGATCTCCGCGAGGACTTCGCCTGCGACTACCTCTTCCCGGCGCTCGCGGCGGGCGCGGTCTACGAGCACTCCTACCTTCTCGGCACGGCTCTGGCCCGCCCGCTCATCGCGCGGCGGCAGGTGGAGATCGCCCTGGCCCTGGGCGCCGACGGCGTGGCGCACGGCTGCACCGGCAAGGGGAACGACCAGGTCCGCTTCGAGATGACCTACCGCGCCCTGGCGCCGCAGCTCCGGGTCGTCGCCCCCTGGCGCGAATGGAGCATCGCGTCCCGCGAGGAGGCCTGCGCCTATGCCGCCGAGCGCGGCATCCCCGTGCCGGTCACCACGGGGAAGCTCTACTCGCGCGACCGGAACCTCTGGCACTGCAGCCACGAGGGCGGTCCGCTCGAGGACCCGGGACAGGCGCCCGCCCCCGATCTGTTCCAGATGACCGCGGCGCCCGAGTCGGCTCCGGAGATGCCTCACGATGTGACGATTGGCTTCGACCATGGCCGGCCCGTCACGCTCGACGGGCGCCGGCTGTCGCCGGCCCGCCTGGTCACAGCACTCAACGCTATCGCCGGTGAGCACGGCATCGGAAGAGTCGACCTGGTCGAGAACCGGCTGGTCGGCATGAAGTCCAGGGGCGTGTACGAAACGCCCGGCGGGACGGTGCTGGTCGAGGCGCTGCGCGCGCTGGAGAGCCTGACGCTCGATCGCGAGACGGCCCGGTTCCTCCAGACGGCCTCCCTGCGTTACGCCGATCTCGTCTACGCCGGACAGTGGTTCACCCCTCTGCGCGCGGCCCTCGACGCCTTCGTCGGGAGCGCCCTCGCGACCACGACGGGCGAGACCACAGTCCGGCTGCACAAGGGCCGGGCCACGGCGGTGAGCCGCCGCTCGCCCTACTCGCTCTATGACGCCGAGCTCGGCGGTTTCGCTATGGCGGGCTACCGGCCCGCCGACGCCCTCGGATTTATCAGCCTCATGGGGCTGCCGATGGCCGTCCGCGCGGAGCGCTTCGGGCCGGCCGTGCCGCTGCGGAAGGACACGACGGGGACGGTCCACGTGAAGGCCGGGGGGCGCGTGGCCGCGCGGCGCAGCAGCGCCGCGCCGCGGCCGAGGAGCGCCAGGAGGGCGGCGCCCCGGGCAGCGGCCGCGGGCGGCCGCCGGTGAAGCTCTGGGGGGGCCGCTTCGGGCAGGAGCCGGACCCGGGGCTGGCACGATTCGGCGATTCCTTCGCCGTCGACCGGCGCCTGCTTCAGCACGAGCTCAGGGCGAGCGAGGCCTGGGCCGAGGCGCTGGAGACCGCCGGCGTCCTCCAGTCTGCGGAGCGGGCCACGATCGTCTCAGGGCTGCGCTGGATCGGGTCCCAGGCGGCCTCCGACGCCGCGTTCGTCGCCGGACCCTTCGAGGACGTGCACACCTTCGTCGAGTCCCGCCTGACCGAGCGGGTCGGCCCGCTGGCGCGCGCTCTGCACACGGGCCGATCGCGCAACGATCAGGTCGCGACGGACCTGAGGCTCTGGGCGCGCGCCGAGACGGCCGACCTGCGCTCGCTCCTACTCCGGATGCGACGGGCGATCGTCGACCTGGCCCGGTGCCATGGGGACGCGCCGATGCCCGGTTACACGCACCTGCAGCGCGCCCAGCCGGTCCTGTTCGGGCACTTCCTGCTGGCGCACGACGCGCGCTTCGCGCGCGACGGAGGCCGGCTGGCCGACGCCGCCGCCCGCGCCGACGCCTGTCCCCTCGGAAGCGGCGCGCTCGCGGGCTGCGCCTTCCCCATCGACCGCGAAGGGCTCGCCAGGCGCCTCGGCTTCGCGCGCCCCACGGAGAACAGCCTCGACGCCGTCTCCGACCGTGACTTCGTGGTGGAGATCCTGGCCGCGCTGGCGCTCCTGGGGACCCACCTGTCCCAGCTCGGAGAGGACCTCGTCCTCTTCTGCACCGAGGAGTTCGGCTTCCTCGCGTTCGACGACGCGGCCGCCACGGGGAGCAGCCTGATGCCCCAGAAGAAGAACCCCGACCCCGCCGAGATCCTGAGGTCGCGCGGCGCCGCCCTCGCCGGCCCGGTCGTTTCGATGCTCGCGGTGCTGAAAGGGCTCCCCTCCGGCTACAACCGCGATCTGCAGGAGGACAAGACGATCCTCTTCGGCGCCGCCGACGCGGCCCGTGCCTGCCTCGAAGCGGCCGCGCTCCTGCCGGGTCACCTGGCGGTCCGCCGTGACCGGATGCAGCAGGCGGCGGTGGCCCCGGCGCTCTATGCCACCGAGATCGCCGATCACCTGGCGCGGTCCGGCGTGCCCTTCCGGGACGCGCACGAGGCGGTCGGGCGCGCCGTGCGGATGGCCGAGAGCCGCGGCGTGCCTCTTGATCGTCTGGGGGCGTCGGAGTGGAACTCGATCCACCCCGGTCTCGGGGACTCCCTCGGGGATCTCTTCGATCCGGCTCGGGCCCTCGAACGCCGGTCCGCCTTCGGCGGGACAGCCCCGCAGCGCATCCAGGAGGCCATCGAGGAAGCCTCCCGGCAGATCGCCGCCGACTGCGGCCCCGCCGCGGGGAGGAAGGGATCGGCGTGACGCGCCGCCCGGCCACGCCCAACGACGTCGAGCGGATGCTTGCCCTGATGGCCCCGCACGTGGCCGCGGGTGACCTGCTCCCCCGGACGCCCGAGGACGTCCGGGAGCGGCTCCACGAGTTCCTGCTGCTGGAGGGGAACGGGACGGAGCGGCGGCTCGTCGGTGTCGGCGCGCTCCACCGCTACGACGCGGAGATGGCAGAGATCCGTTCCCTCGCCGTCGATCCCGGCTGGACCGGTCAGGGCTGCGGCCGTTTCCTCGCCTCGGGGCTCATCGAGAAGGCGAGGGCGGAGGGCCACGAGCGGCTCATCGCCCTCACCCGCCGGCCGGCCTTCTTCGAACGCCTGGGCTTCTCGCGCACCCATCTCGACGCCCTCCCGGAGAAGGTGACCCGGGACTGCATCCTCTGCCCGCGCCGCCTGTGCTGCGACGAGACGGCGATGCTGCTCAGGCTGTGACGCGTCTGCCGCGCGGGTTCTCGGCCTCGGGTGTGGCCTGCGGGATCAAAAGGTCCGGGCTCGACCTGGCCCTGTTCGTCTCCGATCGCCCCGCGGCCGCCGCCGCCCGCTTCACCACCAACCGCTTCCGCGCCGCTCCTGTTCTCGTGAGCGCTGCGCACCTCCTCTCGAGCCGCGGGCGGACGAGGGCCGTGGTCGCCAACTCGGGATGCGCCAACGCGGCGACCGGGACGAAGGGTCTGCAGGCAGCGCGGCGCACCGCCAGCGCCCTGGCGCGACGGCTGGGCCTGGACGAGGCCCAGGTCCTCGTCGCCTCGACCGGAGTCATCGGCGCCCCGCTCCCGGCCACGAGGCTCCTCGCCGCCCTGCCGGCCGCGGTGACCGGTCTCGGCGCGGGCGGCCTGCGGCGCGCTGCCCGGGCGATCATGACGACCGATCGCCGGCCCAAGATCGCCGTCTCGACCTTCGCCTGGCGCGGGAGGACGGCCACGGTCAGCGGATGCGCCAAGGGCGCCGGGATGATCCATCCGCGGATGGCGACCATGCTCGCGTTCCTGTTCACCGACGCGGAGGTCACGGTCCCCCTGTTGCGCCGGCTCCTGAACATCGTCTCGCCCGCGACCTTCGAGTCGATCAGCGTGGATGGCGACACGTCGACCAACGACACCGTCCTGCTGCTCGCGAACGGGGCGTCCGGGCTCCGGGTGGAGGAGGGGAACGGATCGATGCAGCGTTTCCGCGAGGCGCTCCTGAGCGTGACCGCGTCCCTGTCGCGGCAGATCGTGCGCGACGGGGAGGGGGCGCGGAAGACGATGCTGGTCGAGGTGCGGGGCGCGGCGAGCGCCGGCGCCGCCGACCGCGTGGCCCGCGCCATAGCACTCTCCCCTCTCGTCAAGACCGCGCTCGCCGGAGGCGATCCGAACTGGGGGCGGATCCTGGCGGCTGCGGGGACCGCCGGCGTGCCCTTCGACCCGGGCCGGGTGTCGATCTCGATCGGCGGCGTTCCGGTGGTGCGGCGCGGCTCGGCGGTCCGCTCGAGCCCTCGGCGTCTGCGCCGGGTCTTCCGGCGCCGTGAGGTCACAGCGCGCCTCAACCTCGGTCGGGGCAAGGGGATCGGGCGCATCCTCACCTGCGATCTGACGTCCTCCTACATCCGCATCAACGCCTCGTACACCTCCTGACCGGCGCTCCCGGGACCCAGGTCCGGGGGTGCAAAAACATGTTGCAGATCCTGCCAAAGCGGTCTATCTAGGTTGCGCGCGGACGGCGCAAACTGGGGACCGGGACATTATCCAGATTCAAAGTAGATAAGGAGATGCCCATGAAGCGGCGCACCCTCCGGATCACCCTGCTCACACTCACGCTGCTGGTGCTCCTCTTCGGCATCCCGCTCCTGGTCCTGGGACCGCCCTCCCTCGCCGGGACGCGCAGGACCCCGCCCGGCAGCGACCCCGGCCCCGGTAAGCCCGGCACGCCTCCGGCGCCCCCCCTCATGGAATCGGTGCTGCTCACCACCCCCAAGCCGTACGCAGCCGTCGTGGCGGAGATCGAACGACAGGGCGGGGTCGTGACTCAGCAGTACAAGTACTTCGACGGCGTCGCGGCCCGCGTGCCGCGGAGCGCGCTCGCGGCCATCCTGGCGATCACCGGCCCCGAGTCGATCAAGAAGGACCTGATCGTCGAGGCCCCCGATCCGCGGGACCTGGGTCTCACCCGGGCCGGGGCGCCGCCCGTGATCGACGACGGCCGGAGCGTCACGGCCGACGCGGTGGATGCGCTGGCTGCCGGCGACCTTCAGGCCTTCGCCGCGTCGCAGCCGGAGGGCTACATCATCAACGACGGCGTCAGCCATGCGTCCGCGCTCCATGCGGCGGGGATCACCGGGATCGGCGTCATCGTCGCCTTGATCGACTCCGGCATCCGCCCGGGGTACCCGCATCTCACGAGCGATGGCTCGGTCATCGGTGGCGAGGACTTCGTGCTCGACGGCCTCGGCTTCTCGCACCAGGCCAACAGCGGGCACGGTACCTTCGTCGCCGGCATGGTCTCGGCGAACACCGTGTTCCGGTTCTTCGTGACGAGCCTCTTCTTCAGGTCGGTCCGGGCATACGCACCCGGCGCGATCATGCCGCCCAACGTCTGCATCGGCGGATCCAATGCCGGCGCGGTCTGCACCGGCAACGGGAACTGCCCGGGCGGCGGCGGCTGCGGGGGCGCCATCCCGATGGTCGGCTCCGCCCCTCACGCGAGCATCTACGCCCTCAGGGTCTTCGGCCCCGCGGGCGGGGCGCCCACGTCGCGCATCCTCCAGGCGGTCGACCGGGCGATCGAGCTGAAGGAGCTGTACAGGACCGGCATGCCGGGCGGGCGCAACATCCAGGTCGTCAACATGAGCCTCGGCGGACCCAATCTGTTCCCGGGGCGCGAGCTGCTCGATCGCGGCGTGAGCGCGCTCCTGGACCACGACATCGTCGCCGTCGTCTCGGCGAGCAACGCCGGGCCTTCGGGCCTGACCATCGGCGGCCCCGGATCGGCGATGGGCGCGGTCACGGTCGGCGCCGCCAGCCTGCCCCACGCCGAGAGGATCGTGCGCGATCTGCAGTTCGGTTTCGGCATCGGCGCCTTCTACCGGCCCTTCGGAGGAGTGCAAACCGTCTACTTCAGCTCGCGCGGACCGAATCCCGACGGCCGTGGGGATCCCGACGTGATAGCGAACGGCGACTGGTGCTACGGCCAGGGGTTCGCTCCCAACTTCACGGCGGTCAGCTTCGCCGGCGGCACCAGCTTCAGCTCCCCGACGGTCGCCGGCGTCGCGGCGCTCCTCAGGCAGGCCGTCCCGTCGGCGACGGCGCGCCAGGTCCGCAACGCCATCATCGCCGCCGCCAATCCGGGCGTGCTCGCCGACGGGTCGACCGCCCTCGATCAGGGCGCCGGCTACGTCGACGCCCTGGCGGCCCGCGACCTCCTGCTGACCGGGACCGTCCCCGATGACCTGCCGGCGGCGCCGCCGTACACGCACAAGCTCCGGGACAACCTGGAGGACAACGCCGGCCTCACGGTGCTGACCGGCACCGTGGCGCAGCACGTCGGCCCCCTGAAGCCCGGTGAGCGGGGCGAGCTCTTCTACCTGGTCCAGCCGAACACCGCGCAAGTGAGGCTCACGCTGTCGAACGTCACCCCGTCGCTGCCTCCCGCGGAGCAGAACCTGTTCTTCGGAGACGACGTCCTGATCACGGTCCACTCCGCCAAGACCACGAGGCACACGAACGCCTTCGGCGATGGCGACTACCAGGTCTTCGCGTTCACGAACGGCGGGTCGGCCGTGCTCACCGATCCCGAGACGGGGATCATGCGGATCACGGTGAACGGCGACTGGACCAACGCTGGCGAGGTGTCGGCGGACGTCTCCGTGTCCTCGGTGACCGACCCGACGCCGCGGATCAGCCGGCAGGGGAAGGTGTCACAGTCCGAATTCGTGTACCTGCCGATCACCATTCCTCCCGGGGTCTCCGAGGCCGATTTCCGGCTGGTCTTCCGTGAAGAATGGTCCAACTACCCGGTGAGCGACATCGACATGATCCTGATACCGCCGGACTTTAACCTTCTATTGGGCGGGGCAACGTTGAACGCCCCCGAGAGGGTCGTGGTGAACAACCCGATGCCCGGCGAGTGGACGGTCGTCATCCAGGGTTTCGAGCTGCACGTGCCCGACGATCGGGTCGAGCTGCGCGTCAGCCTGGACGGCGTGATCGTGCGTTGATCGCGGCCACCTCCGGGGCCTGCCAGCGGCCCAGCTCTTCCAGCTCGGCCTAGGTGGACGTGCTCAGGACGAGGCTGGCGTCGCCGACGTTGGTCTTGATCCGGATGCGGTCGCGGCCGGGACCGTCGAGCGAGATGCGGTTCCCGGCGCCGGCCGGCTTCGGATGCCGGACGCGGTGGTCGCCCTGCGTCAGGTGCGTGTCGCCGACGCTCGCCTCCAGCTCCACGTCGCCGTAAGAGTCGGTGGCGGACGTGACGCGAATGTCGCCCACGTTGGTCCTGGCGGTGATGTCCCCGCGGGGGACGTCGGCCTCGATGTCGCCCACGTTGACGGAGAGCTTCAACCCTCCTTCCAGGCCGCGGACGTCCATGTCCCCCACGGCCAGCTCGAGCCGCGCGGCCAGGCGCGCTGGGACTTCGAGCGTCCAGATCTCGTCGAGACCGTCGCGGTCGCCTGCATAGCGCAGACCGAAGTCGATGACATCGGCGCTGCTGTCGGCGTCCAGCTCCGCCGCGTGCGGGTCTCCCTTGCGCGAGCCGAAGAGCCCGCCCTGGGTCCGAACCCCCAGCTCGAGACGCAGGCGGATGCTGTCGGACGTCGTGGTGCTGACCACGATCTTGCCGACGTTCCCCTTCACGCTGAAAGTCTTGAGGCTCTCCGCGGCGAAGGTGCGCTCGATCGTGCGGTATTCGGGGTCGCCTGGCCCGGCGACGGCCAGGCTGGCCAGACCCAGAGCCAGGGCGAAAAGCGCCGCTCGGGCGACATGCCGCTTCATGGACCCTCCCTCCGGGCGCGATTGCGGCGCCCTCGGGGGATCGTACGCCGCCTGACGGCATCCGGTTCCCGGGACCCGGTAGCGCCCTGACCGCGGGCTTCACGGCTCAGCGCGCGCAGGTGTCCGGCCGGTCACTTGCGCTTGTCGCGCAGGTGCTCCTTCAGGAAATCGATGGTGCGGGGCCAGGCGGCTTCCGAGGCCTTCCGGTTGGCGCCATCCCGCTCGTCCTGCTGGCGCAGGAAACCGTGGCCGGCCCCTTCGAAGAGGTGCACCTCGTAGGTCCTGCCCGCCTTCTTGAGCGCCTCGCGCGCCGCGTCGATCGTCGCGTTGACGCGCGCGTCGTCGCCTCCGTACAGGCCGAGGATGGGCACCTTGAGGCCGGCCAGGGCGGCTGCGTCGGAGGGGTTGCTCCCGTAATAGACGACGGCGGCATCGAGCGACGGCTGCGCCAGCGCGTACGAGAAGGACCTGGCGCCGCCCCAGCAGAACCCGACGATGGCGCTGCGGCCGGTTGCCGCCGGCAGCTTCACCGCCCAGCCGCGCACGGCGTCGAGGCGGGCCACCACCTCCTCGGCGCCCAGCTCGCGCACCAGCTTCACGGCGTCGTCCCGCGTCGCGACCGAATCCGATCCGCCTCCCGAGGGACCCTTGCCGGAGAGCATGTCGGGCGCCACAGCGATGAACCCCTCCGCCGCGAGGCGATCCGACACCGACCGGATCCAGTCGGTCAGGCCGAACACCTCCATCAGGACGATGACCACGGGCGCCTTGTCCTTGCGCTCGGGGTAGACCGTCCAGGTCCTGATCGCCTGCCCTCCAGGACCAGGCACGTCGGCCCACTCGCCATGGCGCGGTGAGGACTCGAGCACGTTCTTCGCGCCGGCCTCCGCCGGCGGCAGGGTGACGGAGGTGGCGACGGCCGCGAGCAGCAATGCGAGCATCGGGATCATGTCTCTCCTTTCATCGGAAGGCGCCGATCGAGGTAGGCTAGCATGGCCGCGGAGCGGCGGGACACGCGGAGAGGCGATCGGTGGGCCACGACTGGTACAAGACTTTCTTCCAGGGCATCGTGCTCGACATGTGGCGCAAGGCGGTCACGCCGGAGCAGACGCGCGCCGAGGCGGATTTCCTGGAGCGCCATCTGCGGCTGCGGCCGGGGGCGCGCGTGCTCGACGTCCCGTGCGGGAGCGGTCGCCACGCCATGGCACTGGCGGCCCGCGGCTACTCGCTGACCGGCGTCGATCTCTCCCTGGAATCGATCGAGGAAGCCCGGCGGCTCTCGGCGGAGGGCCGCTTCCCGGTGCAGTGGCGCCACGGCGACATGCGGGACCTCCCGTGGGAATCCGAGTACGACGCCGCCTGCTGCTTCGGGAACAGCTTCGGATACCTGGAGCCGGAGGGGATGCGAGTCTTCGTGTCGTCGCTGGCGCGCACCCTCAAGCCCGGCGCCCGCTTCGCTCTCGACACCGGGATGACGGCCGAGTCGATCCTGCCGAACCTCCTGGAAAAGCAGTGGGCGCGGCTGGACGACATCCTGTTCCTCGAGGAAAACAGGTATCTCCCGCTCGAGAGCGTGTTCGAGACCACCTACACCTTCGTCCGGGGTGGCGAGACGCACGTCGGCACGGGCCGGCAGTGCGTCTACACGGTCCGGGAGCTGCTGGCCCTCCTGGGGGAAGCGGGCCTGTCGACGCTCGAGGTCTACAGGAGCCTGGCCGGGGAGGCCTTCGAGGTGGGCGCTCCGTACCTCCTGCTCGTCGCCGAGAAGGGCGGGGCCTCCGCCGCGCCCCCAGGCTAGGGCACCAGACCGCGCGCAGCCCTCAGCCGACCCGTGAGTTCGTCCCCGCCTCGTCCGATGTCCGGGAGAACCCGGAAGGCGCGGGGACGAGGCTGAGCCACTCGGCGTGCTGGCTGATGTCGAGCCCCTTCGCCTCGTCCTCCGGGGTCACCCGCACCGAGACGAAGAGGTCGGTGATCTTGAAGAGCGCCAGCGACACGCCGAACGAGTACACGCTGACGATCACCAGGGCCATCAGGTGGTGCAGGAAGGTCGAGGTCTGCCCAGCCAGCAATCCCACTTCGCGCGCCAGGATCCCGGTGAGGAGCATGCCGACGATCCCGCCCACGCCGTGGCACGGGAACACGTCCAGCGTGTCGTCAAGCGTCGACCGGGACTTCAGATTCACGGCGAGGCTGCTCAGGAGGCTGGCGGCGACCCCCACGAAGATGCTGTGAGGCACGCTCACGTAGGCCGCCGCCGGCGTGATGGCGACGAGACCAACGACCGCGCCGATGCAGGCGCCGAGGGCCGAAGGCCTGCGGCCGCGTAATCCGTCGAAGAACATCCAGGCCAGCATGGCGGCTGCCGAGGCCGTGTTGGTGGTCGCGAAGGCGTGCGTGGCGACGGCGTCCGCCGCCAGGGCCGAGCCGGCGTTGAAGCCGAACCAGCCGAACCACAGCATCCCGGTGCCGAGGATCACGTAGGCCGTGTTGGCCGGCCTCTGGACGCTCTGGCGCGAATGGGACATCCGCGGGCCCAGGTAGATGGCCCCGGCCAGGGCGGCGAACCCGGCCGACATGTGCACCACGGTCCCGCCCGCGAAGTCGAGGACCCCCCACTGCCGGAGGAACCCCTGCGGATGCCACGTCCAGTGAGCCAGGGGGGCGTAGACGAAGATGCTGAAGAGGCACATGAACATGAGGTAGGCCGAGAACCGGACCCGCTCGGCGAACGAGCCGCTCACGAGGGCCGGTGTGATCACCGCGAACTTCAGCTGGAACATGGCAAACAGCAGGAGCGGGATGGCGGGCGCCAGATCGGGATGGCTCTCCGTGCCGACGCCGCGGAACATCAGGAAGGTGAAGGGATTGCCGATCAGCCCGTGCACACTCTCCCCGAACGCCAGGCTGAATCCGCACACGACCCACAGCAGGCTGATGACCCCCAGGGCGACGAAGCTCTGGAGCATCGTCGAGATCACGTTCCGCGTGCTCACCATGCCGCCGTAGAAGAACGACAACCCCGGCGTCATGAGCAGCACCAGGCCGGTGGCGGTCAGGAGCCACGCGACGTCGCCGGCCTGTATCGGGCCGCCCGTCTTCGCCTGCGGGCTCTCCCCCAGGAACAGCGACAGGGCCGCGAGCAGGACCAGCAACCCGAACGGGACGATCCAGCGAGGGTTCATCGACGCTTTCCTCTGGCCCGCATCCACGCGGATCGGGACCCGGTGAATCTAGTGCTCGGAGCCGACGGGGTCCAGCCAGGCGGCCGGTGGGAGGCCCTGGGGCACGGCCAGCCGGCGACGGAAGCTGCCGAATGTGAGAGCCGGCGCCTGATTCGCAAGGTAAGATCGGCCCAGCGTGGCGCGGCAGGGAGGGTGCCACGGGATCCGGCGCGGGCCGCACCGGAGTCAGGAGGGAGACGGATGATAAAACCGCTACGACAGAAACTGATGGCCTGCTACCCGGTCCTGGAGGAGCTCCCGGCGGAGCTTCTAGGGAGAGTCGAGGGGTCGCTGCAGGTCCTTCAGGCCCCCGCCGGGAAGCGCCTGTTCGAGGAAGGGAGCCCCTGCACCCACTATCCCTTCCTCGTGGAGGGCGTCATTCGGGCCACGAAGTGCAGCCCGGACGGACACGAGATCCTGCTGTACCGGCTGAACCCCGGAGAGAGCTGCGTCATCACCAACGTCGCGTTGCTGGGAGAGACGCCCTACCCTGCGATCGGGACGGCCGAGACCAAGCTGACTCTCTTTGCCCTGCCCCGAGCACTCTTCCTGGAACTCATCCTGAAGTCCGACGCGTTTCGCGTGTTCGTGTTCCAGTTCCTGTCCCAGCGAATGGCTCACCTGATGGCTCTCATCGACGAGGTGGCCTTTCGACGGGTCGACCAGCGCCTC
>DASRJX010000093.1:0-8991 GCA_035649235.1 Candidatus Cryosericum sp. | reverse complement strand
GAACGGGGACGCGCCTGAAAAAAGGCCTCGACGTCCTGCACGACAAGGCGCTCAACCGATCCATCGCGTTCAGCAGGAAGGAGAGGGAGCGACTCGGGCTGAGAGGCCTCCTGCCGCATTCCGTCGTCGACCAGAAGCAGCTCGTGGCCCGGGTGATGGCCAACCTGGAACGGCTGCCGCGCGACATCGACCGGTACATGCTCCTGTCGTCCCTTCAAGAGAGGAACGAGAGGCTGTTCTACAGGGTGGTGATCGATCACATCGAGACCATCCTCCCTCTGATCTACACCCCCACGGTCGGTGAAGCGTGCAAGGAGTTCTCCCACATCGCCAGGGAGCCGAAGGGGTTCTTCATCACCCCCGACGACCGGGGGGACATCGCGCGGATCCTCGGCAACTGGCCGCGGAAGGACATCCGCGTCATCGTCGTCACCGACGGCCAGAGGATCCTGGGCCTGGGCGATCTGGGCGCCAACGGCATGGGCATCCCGATCGGGAAGCTGGCCCTGTACACCGCGTGCGCAGGCATCCCGCCGGAGCAGTGCCTCCCGGTGACGCTCGACGTCGGGACCAACACCCGGGAACTTCTGGACGACGTCCTCTACCTCGGCTACCCGCGCCGGCGGATCGGCAGCAAGGCGTACTTCGGCCTCGTGGAGGAGTTCGTGACAGCGGTGCAGAAGAGATACCCCGCCGCCCTGATCCAGTTCGAGGACTTCCTGACCCCCAACGCCTACGCGCTGCTGAGGACCTACAGGGACCGCGTGCTGTGCTTCAACGACGACATCCAGGGCACCGCGGTGGTCGCCCTGGCGGGGGTCCGCGCCTCGACGCGCATCACCGGCACCCGGTTCCGTGATCTGAAGATCATGTTCCTGGGCGCCGGCTCGGCGGCCACGGGCATCGCGGACCTGATGACCTCCGACTACGTGGAGGAAGGGCTCGGAGTCGACGACGCGCGCCGCCGCCTGTGGTTCGTGGACGTGAATGGCCTCGTCGTGAAGAGCCGGACCGACCTGATGGAGCACAACCTGCCCTATGCGCACGAGCACAGGCCGCTGGGTTTCCTCGAGGCCATCGACGCCATCAGGCCGCACGTCCTGATCGGGGCGACCGGCGCACCGGGGACGTTCACCCGCGAGGTGATCGAGCGCCTGAGCCGGATCCACGAGCGCCCGGTCATCTTCGCCCTCTCGAACCCCACCTCGCAGGCGGAGTGCACGGCGGAGCAGGCTTACGCCTGGAGCGGGGGGAAGGCCGTGTTCGCGAGCGGCAGCCCGTTCGGAAGTGTCGTCTGGGAGGGCCGCGAGTTCCACCCGGGGCAGGGGAACAACGCCTACGTGTTCCCCGGCATCGGGCTGGGTGCCGTCGCCTGCCGGGCCCGCACGCTTCCCGACGAGCTGTTCCTGGCGGCCGCCCGCAGGCTCGCCGGGCTGGTTCGCGAGACCGACCTCGCCCGTGGCAGCCTGTATCCGCCCCTCAAGGAGATCCGGTCGATCTCCCTCGCCATAGCAGTCAGCGTCGTCACGAGGGCGCACGAGCTGGGACTGGCGCGGGGGAGAAAGCCCCGCAACGTGAGACAGAGCATCGCGGATCTCATGTACGAACCGTGAGGAGCGATTCCCCATGAGCCTCAAACCGTCGATCAACTGGCTGCTGATCTTCATCCCGATTACCCTACTGCTCGAACACGGCGGCGTCACCCCGCCAGCCGTGTTTTTCTCGGCGGCCCTGTCGATCGTCCCGGCTGCCAGCCTCATCGCCCGCTCCACGGAGCAGATCGCGACGCGCACGGGGGACGCCGTCGGCGGCCTGCTGAACGCGACCTTCGGCAACCTCCCGGAGATGATCATCGCCTTCGTGGCCCTCAAGGCGGGTCTCTTCGACATGGTGCGTGCGTCGATCGTGGGGGCGATCCTCGCGAACCTGCTCCTGGCCCTCGGCATCGCCTTCTTCCTCGGTGGCCTGAAGTACCACGACCAGGACTACAACGCCGTCGCCACCCGCATGTACAGCTCGATGATGCTCATCGCCGTCGTCAGCCTGGCGGTGCCGAGCGCCTTCGGCCGGCTGTTCTCCTCCCAGGAGGACACACTGAAGGAAACGCACCTCAACCTGGGACTGGCCGCCCTCCTGCTCATGGCGTACGTGCTCTACCTCGTCTTCATGCTCAAGACCCACCCCGAGTTCTTCCAAGGGGCCGAGGGCGGGGAGGAGGGGCACGGCCACGGGAAGCAGTGGAGCCTCGGGAAGGCGATCGGCGGCCTCGTGGTCGCCTCGGCGCTGGCCGCCTGGATGAGCGAGGTGCTCGTGGGCGCGGCCGAGCCGACCGGCAAGGCTCTGGGGATGACGGACACGTTCATCGGGATCGTTTTCCTGGCCATCGTCGGAGGGGCGGCTGAGAGCGGGTCGGCCATCATGATGGCCCGGAAGAACAAGGTGGACCTGTCCATCGGCATCGCGCTCGGGAGCTGCATCCAGATCGCCCTGTTCGTGGCGCCGATGCTCGTGCTCGCCAGCCACTTCATCGCCCCGACTCCGCTGCCGCTCTCCTTCGGGCGGGGGGAGATCGGCTGCCTCTTCATGGGCGTGCTGATCGGCTCGATGGTGGCGGGGGACGGCCGCGCCAACTGGTACAAAGGCATCCAGCTGGTCGCCGTGTACGCCATCATCGCCATGCTCTTCTACTTCATGCCCGAGGTGATGCCGTGAGCGCGGACCTCGCGAAGCGACCGGCCGAATCGCCCCGCCGGGTCCTCGATCCCGTGGAGAGGATGTCGGAGGTGCTGTTCGGCCTCATCATGGCGCTGACGTTCACCGGATCGATCAGCGCGGCGAGCGCCGGACGCGAGGAGATCAGGACGATGCTCGTCGGCGCCATCGGCTGCAACCTGGCCTGGGGCGTCGTCGACGCCGTCATGTACCTGCTGTCGACCTTGACCAACCGCGCCCGCGACCTCACCACCCTGCGCACCGTCCGGAGGACGGCGGATCCCGGCGACGCCCGGCGCGCCATCGCCGACGCCCTGCCGCCACTCCTGGCGTCGCTGCTTCGTCCCGCCGATTACGAGCGGCTCCACAGCGAGCTGACAGGCCTCAGGGACGTGCCGGAGCGTGCCCGGCTCCACGCGCCGGATTACCGTGGCGCGGCCGGCGTGTTCCTCCTCGTGTTCGTCTCGACGTTCCCGATGGTCGTCCCGTTCCTGATCCTGCAGGACCCGGTCCGTGCCCTGCGCGCGTCCCATGCGGTCGGGCTCGTCATGCTCTTCCTGGTCGGACATCGGCTCGGCGCCTTCTCGGGGCAGGGCGCCTGGCGCATGGGCTTCGCGATGGTCGGCATCGGCGTCCTCCTGGTCGCCCTCACCATCCTCCTCGGCGGATGAAGGCGCGGCTGGCGGCGCGGCTCCTCGGCTGCGGCCTGGCCGCAGCCGCGGGGGTGTGCTCCGCCCGGGCTCAGGAAGCGGCCCCTGCCGGGCCATCGAAATGGACCGGGAGCCTCTCGGCCTACTGGTACCTCCTCCCCGACGACGAGAACTACGTGCTGCCGATCGTGATGGCGCGTCGCGACCGCCTCCATCTGGAGGCGCGCTTCAACTATGAAGACCGGGACACTGGCTCGTTCTTCGGTGGATGGACCTTCGCGGCGGGCGAGGAGGTGGAGTTCGAGGCGACGCCCATGCTCGGAGCGGTCACGGGGCAAACGGATGGCATCGCGCCCGGCTGCACCTTCTCCCTCACCTGGAAGCAGCTCTCCTGGTACAGCGAGAACGAGTACGTCATCGTCTTCGCCGATCGGGAGGAGAACTTCTACTACAACTGGTCCGAGCTGACCTGGGAGCCTCTCGCCTGGCTGGGCGCCGGGTTGGTCACCCAGAGGACCCGCGTCTACCAGACCGATCGCGATCTGCAGCGCGGCCTCCTGGTGCGCTTCACCCGCGGCCGCTTCTCCGCCGCCGGCTATTGGCTGAACCCGGGGTCGGAGGACGACTTCGGCATCGTGTCCCTCGGGCTGGAGTTCTGAGAGGGATGCCCCGCCAAGTGCCCGGCCGCCGGAGCCCGGCCCGTCTCGCCGCCGGACTGTCTGCGACCGCCGCCGCTGTGGGTGTCCTCGCCGGCTCAGTCTTCGCGCAGGAGATGGAGCCGCGTGCCTACTCGAGCTCGCCCGTGGGGATGAACTTCTTCGCCGTGGCCGTGGGCCAGACGCGGGGGGCCGTCGTCTTCGATCCGTCGATCCCCGTCACCGACGTCGAGACCGAATTGAACCTCGCCGCGGCCGGGTACGCCCGGTCGTTCGGCCTCGGCGGCCGGCAGGGCCTCGTCGCCGTCGGATTCCCGTATGCCCGCGGGGATCTGGAGGGGAAGGTGTCCGACGTGGATCATCGCACCGGGCGCTCGGGGCTCGGCGACATGCGGCTCCGCGTGTCGCTCAACTTCGTGGGTCCCGGGGCGATGACCCGGGAGCAGTTCGCCACGGCGCCGCGCAGGACCATCGTCGGAGCGAGCCTGACGATCCAGCCTCCGACCGGCCAGTACGACACGAGCCGGCTGATCAACCTGGGGACGAACCGCTGGGCCTTCAAGCCGGAGGTGGGGGTGTCGGTGCCGGTCGGCCGCTGGTTCCTCGATGCCTACGCCGGCGCGTGGTTCTATACCGCGAACGACGAGTTCTATCCCGGCGACTCCACGCGCCGCCAGGACCCGCTCGCCGCGGTACAGGCCCACGCCAGCTACACCTTCCCGTCGAGGGCCTGGCTGGCGTTCGATGCCACCTGGTACGGTGGCGGCGAGTCGGCGGTCGACGGCGGTCCTCCCTCCAGCCGCCAGAGCACGAGTCGCCTCGGCGGGACATTCTCCTTTCCTCTCTCCCCGAGCCAGTCGATCAAGGTCGCGGCGAGCACCGGCGCGACGGCTCGCACCGGCACCGACTTCGACACCTGGCTCGTCGGCTGGCAGAAGGCCTGGTTCGACCGGCCGGGCCCGCCTCGGCCATAGCGCCCCGCGGCCACGGCTCCGGAGGCGCGGGGCGGCTCGGTTCCCGGGGCTCCTGGTGTATCCTCCGCGCGGGGGGAGCATGAGCATCGTTGTTCCGACCCGAGCGGCGTTCTGGATCGTCCTGGCGGTCGCGCTGTGCGCCACAGCACCCGTGATTGCGGACGACAAAGACTGGCCGCGCGAGGTCGAGCATCCCAAGGCGAAGATCGTCGTCTACCAGCCGCAGATCGACGACTACGTCGGCTCCACGATCAAGGGGCGCGCCGCCGTCTCGCTGACCCTGAAGGACCAGAAGGAGCCCACCTTCGGCGCCATCTGGGCCGAGGCGAAGGCGCACGTCGATCGCGAGGAGCGCATCGTGACCTTCAGCGACATCCAGGTGACGCGCGTGCGCTTCCCCGGCGCGAAGCCCGAGCAGGAGAAGGAGCTGGGCCAGGTCATCGAGGACGCGGCGCCCAAGTGGGACATGCGGCTCGACTACGACCGCTTCGTCGCCAGCCTGGCCGTGCTGCGCAAGACGCAGGAGGCCGCCGCGGCGCTGCGCAACGATCCGCCGAAGATTTTTGTGGAGACGGCTCCGGCGATGCTCCTGCACTATGACGGCACGCCCCAGACGCGTCCTGTCGAGGGGTCGAAGCTCAAGCGCGTCATCAATACGCCGTCGATCGTGATTCAGGACTCCGAGGGGAACTATTACCTGTACGGCGGCGCCGGCTGGTTCAAGGCCGAGGACCCTCTCGGCCCGTGGAAGTCCGGGGCGAAGCCGCCGAAAGACGTCAAGTCGCTCGTCGCCGAGATGGAGAAGCGGGCGTCCGCGTCGGCGAAGTCGAGCGGCGAAGTCACGCCGCAGGAGGACGAGCGCGTCCTCGCCGGCGAGGCGAAGAAAGAGGATCCGAAGTACAACCCCAAGAAGCCTCCCAAGGTGATCGCCGTGGCCGAGCCGGCCGAGCTCGTGGTGTTCACCGGGGAGCCCACCTGGAAGCCTCTCGTCGAAGGGGAGCTGCTCTACGCCGACAACAGCAGCAGCGACGTCCTCCTCGAGGTCCCGACCCAGAAAAACTTCCTCCTGCTCTCCGGCCGATGGTTCAGCGCCAAGACGCTGCAGGGCCCATGGGAGTACGTGCCGGCGGACAAGGTGCCGGCCACCTTCTCGAAGATCCCCGAGGACTCCGCCAAGGGAAACGTGCTGGCGCACGTCGCCGGCACGCCGCAGGCGGAGGAGGCCCTGGCCGACGCGCAGGTGCCGCAGGTGGCGGCCGTCAAGCGCGGCCAGGCCAGGCTCGAGGTGACATACGACGGCGCGCCGCAGTTCGAGACGATCTCCGGCACCTCGATCGAGTACGCCAAGAACTCCCCGACCCGGGTCCTGAAGATGGAAGGGAAGTACTACGCCTGCGAGCAGGGGGTCTGGTACGTGTCGGACAAGCCGACGGGGCCCTGGGCGGTGGCCGACTCGATCCCGGACGAGGTGCAGAAGATCCCGCCCGACTCGCCGGCCTACAACGTGAAGTATGTCTACGTCTACGACTCGACGCCCGAGGTCGTGTACGTCGGCTACACGCCGGCCTATCTGGGCTGCTACCCGTACTACGGCACGGTCGTCTGGGGCACCGGGTATCCCTACCATCCCTGGATCGGCACGGCGTACTACCCGAGCCCGTGGAGCTTCGGCTTCCACGCCAACTACAACCCCTATGCGGGCTGGAGCTTCGGGTTCAGCATCGGCTATTCGTGGGGGTGGGGCTCGATCAGCTTCGGCTGGGGAGGGTACGGATGGGGAGGATACCCGCCGCCCTACTGGGGCCCCGGCGGCTTCTATCCCGTCTACCGCCCTCCGTTCTACCCGGGCGGCTACCCTCCTTACTACGGGGGCCGGCCCACGCCCTACGCCAGCGGCAATCGCCCTTCGACGCGGCCGGCGCAGCCAGGCACGGGGGCCTCGACGCTCCCGGCCGGGCCGGGAGGGAGACCCTCGCAGAAGCCCGCCCAGCAGCCCTCCCACGGCGGGAGTAGCGCGGGGAACCTATACGAGCGTCCCGCCAACCGCGATCAGGTGTCCTCGACGAAGCCGCGCGCGGGCCCCTCGACGCTGCCCACGCGCCCTGCGACCGGTGCGGGGGGGAACAACGTCTTCGCGAACGAGGCGGGGGACGTATACCGGCGCAACAGCAATGGCTCGTGGGATCAGAGGACGGGGAACGGCTGGAGTGCCGCCGGCGGGGCGGGCGCCGGGTTGCAACGGGACTACGCCTCGCGCGATCGCGGCTCGGCGCGCTACAGCGGCTTCCAGTCCGGCGGTGGGTATCGCGGCGGCGGGATGCCGCGCGGCGGAGGCGGCGGCCGCCGATAGCCGGCCGCCGGGACGATCATGCTGCGCTGGGCCAGCCGGGCCGCCGTTCTCCTCATCCTTCTGGCGCTGTCGGTGCCGGCGACGATCCTCCTCGTCTTCGCGATCCAGGCGCAGGTCCGCCTGGGGGACCTCCGTCCCTGGCATCATCTGAAGCTCTCCGAGTTCCGCGCCGACCGGCCCGATGCGCCGCGGACCTTCGCCGACTACAAGCGGCTGGAGGACGACCTCTTCGCCGAGCTGCGCCGGAGGCTCCTGGACGACCCCTCGGCCGCGGACCGGGCCCGTCTCGGCCGCTACAACCCGGAGACCATCCCCGCGCGCCTGGCCTTCGACACGCCTTACAACCGATCCTTCGAGCTCGTGCCGGAGGAGATCCGTGGCGGCGTCCTGCTGGTGCACGGCCTGACCGACTCCCCCTATTCGATGCGGGCGCTCGCCGAGCTCTTTCGCGATCAGGGCTTCTACGTCCTGGCGCTCCGGCTTCCGGGTCACGGAACGATCCCCGCCGGGCTCGTGGACGTGCACTGGCGGGACTGGTACGCGGCCGTGGTGCTCGCGGCCCGGCAGGTGGCCGAGCGCGCCGGCCCCGGGCGGCCGTTCTACGTCGGTGGCCACTCGACCGGCGGGGCGCTCACGACCCTCTACTCCCTGCGCTCCCTCGGGGACTTGTCGCTGCCGCGTCCGACGCGCGTCATCCTCGTGTCCCCGGCGATCGGCATCACGAAGGCGGCGGCGCTGACGAAGCTGCTCTCCGGGCTCGCCTTCCTGCCGTGGTTCGAGAAATCGCGCTGGATGAACGTCCTGCCGGAATACGATCCATACAAGTACAACTCGTTCCCGGTCAACGCGGCCAGCCAGATCCACTCGCTCACGCTCGAGCTGCAACGCACCCTCGACTCCGAGGGGGCGGAAGGCCGTCTGGGAGCGATGCCACGCGTGCTCGCCTTCCAGTCGCTGGTCGACGCGACGGTCACCACCGCGGAGGTCGTGAGCGGGCTCCTGAAGCGCCTGCCGGCGCGCGGCCACGAGCTCGTTCTGTTCGACATCAATCGCAGCGAGGCCCTGCAGGATTTGATTGCGCCTCCGCTCGTCGAGGACCTGGAGAAGGTCCGCGCGGCCCCCGCGCTACCGTTCCGGCTCACCCTGATCGCGAACCGATCACCCGAGTCCAACGAGGTGATCGCCTACACGCGCGAGGCCGGAACGCGCGAGACCAGGCAGGCGGAGCTGGGCCTGCGCTGGCCGCGCGGCGTCCTCTCCCTGGGGCACGTGGCCCTGCCGTTTCCGGAGGACGACCCGGTCTACGGGCTCGATCCGCGGCGCGGAGCGGCGCCGTGGTATCCTCTCGGCGCCCTGACAGTGCGCGGCGAGGCGGGCACGCTCGTGGTCTCCCTGGGAGACCTGGCGCGCCTGCGCAGCAATCCGTTTTTCCAGGTGATCCGCGACCGGATCGCGGAGGTCGTCGAGGCCGATCAGAAGGCCGCGGTCTCGGACACGCGCACCGCCACTCCCAAGGAGGAACCCCGACATTGAGCACCGCGTCCAGGAAGGGAACCGTCGTTGTGGTCATGATGGTCGCAGCTCTGCTGCAGGCGATCGGCTGCTCGCGGCCGGAGCGCCTGCCCGCTGTGCCTCAGGCGCTGCAGGCC
>DASRJX010000092.1:0-13037 GCA_035649235.1 Candidatus Cryosericum sp. | reverse complement strand
CCTCGGTGCCCACCTCGCGCGCCACGCGCGTGACCTCGCCGGCGAAGCGGTTGAGCTGGTCCACCATGGTGTTGAGGGTGTCTTTCAGCAGCAGGATCTCGCCGCGCACGTCCACGGTGATCTTGCGAGACAGGTCGCCGCTGGCGATGGCGGTGGCCACCTCGGCGATATTGCGCACCTGACCCGTCAGGTTGCTGGCCATGGCGTTCACGGAATCGGTGAGGTCTTTCCACGTGCCGGCCACGCCCGGCACGACGGCCTGGCCACCCAGCTTGCCATCGGTGCCGACCTCACGGGCCACGCGCGTGACTTCCGAGGCGAAGGAGCGCAGCTGATCCACCATCGTGTTGATCGCTTCCTTCAGCTGGAGGATCTCGCCCCGCACGTCCACGGTGATCTTGCGCGACAGGTCGCCGCTGACGACGGCGGTGGTCACCTCGGCGATGTTGCGCACCTGCGCGGTCAGGTTGCCGGCCATGGCGTTCACGGAATCGGTCAGGTCCTTCCACGTGCCGGCGACGCCGGGCACCTGGGCCTGGCCGCCGAGCTTGCCGTCGGTGCCCACCTCGCGTGCCACGCGCGTGACCTCCGACGTGAACACGCCGAGCTGCTGGATCATCGTGTTGACGATGGTCGCCGAGTGCAGGAACTCTCCCTCGAGGGGCCGCCCGTCCACGTCCAGCCGCACGGTCTGCGTCAGGTTGCCCTGAGCGACGGCGGCAATGGCGCGCGTGACCTCGGTGGTGGGCCGCAGCAGGTCCTCGACCAGCGTGTTCACGGAGGCCTCGATCTCGCCCCAGGCTCCGCGGGCTTCATGAAAGCGCGCTCGCTCCCGCGTCTTGCCGCTCTTTCCGACGACCTGCCCGACGCGACTCAGCTCTTCCGTCACCTGCTGGTTGGCGGCCACGATCTGATTGAACGTGTCGGCGATCTTCCCGGCCAGCCCGGTCCAGTCACCCGGGAGGCGCACCGAGAAGTCACCGGCGCACATCGTCTGCAGGCTGGCAAGGATGGCGCTGAGCTCGCCGGACGATACGTCGCCTTGGCCATTGGTGCGCGCGGCCTTCTGACCTGTGCGCGCCCGGATGGCCGTGCTGGCGTAGGGGTTCTGAGGCGTGGGTTCCATCACTTGACCTCGTGCTTCAATTCAAGGCTGTTGCGAGTTGATGGTCGAAGAATACCGGCCCCCCCAGTGAGGACGAACCCGCACTGCCGGGCTGGATGTCTCACGCGAAGATCAAGCGCACGCTAGCAAATGATGGCAGGACCGGCCATCAGGTATCTTGTGTAGGCCGCCCGCGGGTTTCCCTGTAAGGTTGCGTGAGCGGAGTCCTTGAACGTCGAGGGGAGACAGGTTGACGAAGCTCCCGCCTGGCGGTAGCGGGCGCCGGTGCCGGCGCTCAGAGGCCGGTCATCCGCTCCAGGTGCTCCGGGTAGCGATCACCTGTCACCTGGGAGGCGGCGACGTCGAGGTCGCGGAGATCATCCGGCGTCAGTTGGACGGCGGTCGCGCCGACATTTTCCTCGAGGCGAGCCGGCTTGGTGGTGCCGGGGATGGGGACGATCCACGGTTTCTGAGCCAGGAGCCAGGCGAGCGCGATCTGGGCTGGCGTCGCCTTCTTCCGCGCCGCGATCCCGGCGAGCCGATCGATCATGGCCCGGTTCGCTTTCCGGGCCTCGGGCGCGAAGCGGGGAAGATTGCTGCGGAAATCGGAGCGATCGAAGGCCACGTTCTCGTCCATCGTCCCCGTGAGGAATCCACGGCCCAGGGGGCTGAACGGCACGAGGCCGATCCCGAGCTCGCCAAGAACCGGCAGCACCTCCTGTTCAGGGCGTCTCCACCACAGCGAATACTCGCTCTGGAGCGCGGTGACCGGCTGGACCGCGTGGGCGCGGCGAATCGTTTGCACGCTGGCTTCCGAAAGACCGAAGTGCCTGACCTTGCCTTCCCGGATCAGATCCTTCACCGTCCCCGCCACCTCTTCGATCGGCACGCTCGGGTCGACGCGGTGCTGGTAGAGGAGATCGATGGCGTCGATCCTCAGTCTCTTCAGTGAAGCCTCGGCGACCTCACGGACGTGCTCCGGCCGGCTATCCAGGCCGTTCTGCTCCTCCTTCGGGCCGAACTTGAAGCCGAACTTGGTGGCAATAACCACGCGATCGCGGACGGGCGCCAGCGCCTCGCCCACCAGCTCTTCGTTCGTGTAAGGGCCGTACGCCTCCGCCGTATCGAAGAACGTGATGCCGCGCTCGACGGCCGCGCGGATCAGGGAGATCATCTCACGCTTGTCCGCAGCCGGACCGTAGCCGTAGCTCATCCCCATGCAGCCGAGCCCGACGGCCGACACCTCCAGGTCGCTCTTTCCCAGCCTGCGCTTCTGCATGTCGTCCTCCTGGCCGATTCCGACCCAGCCTACCTCAAGGAGGCCATGTCGACGACGAAGCGGTACTTCACGTCCCCCTTCGCCAACCGGTCGAAGGCTTCGTTGATCTTCTGCATGGGAATCACCTCGACGTCGGCCGTGATGCCGTTGGCTTCGCAGAAGTCCAGCATCTCCTGGGTCTCACGGATCCCGCCGATGATCGACCCAGCGAGCTGCCGACGGCCGAAGAGGAGGCTGAAGGCCCTCACCGGCAGCGGAGTCTCCGGCGCTCCCACGAGCGTCAGCGTGCCCTCCCGCTTCAGGAGGTCGAGATAGGCGCTGACATCGTGCAAGGCCGAGACCGTGTCCAGGATGAAGTCGAAGCTGCCCAGGTGCTTCTGCACCTCCGCGGCCTGCGTGGAGACGACGACATCGTGGGCGCCCAACCGGGCCGCGGCCTCCGCCTTGCCGGGGGACGTCGTGAACACGACGACCCGGGCGCCGAACGCGTGGGCGAGCTTCACGGCCATGTGCCCCAGCCCCCCGAGACCCACGACCCCGACCTTCTGTCCTTCGCGGACGTTCCAGTGACGCAGGGGCGAATAGGTGGTGATGCCGGCGCAGAGGAGCGGCGCCGTCCCGGCCAGGTCCGTCCGGTCCGAGACCCGGAGCGCGAAGGCCTCGTCCACGACGAGACTGTCCGAGTAGCCGCCGTAGGTGACGCCGCCGAGATGCACATCGGTCGAGTTGTAGGTGAAGGTCGCCGGGCCCTCGCAGAACTGCTCCTGCCCCTCCCGGCACGCGCGGCACGAGCGGCACGAGTCGACCAGGCAGCCGACCGCCGCAAGGTCGCCTTCCTGGAACTTCCGGACGGCGCCACCCACCTTCGTCACCCGGCCGACGATCTCGTGGCCAGGGATGCAGGGATAGACGGTCGGCATGGTCTTCTGCCACTCACCCCGCACCTGGTGCAGGTCGGAGTGGCAGACTCCGCAATAGAGCACTTGCAGCTGCACATCCTGCGCCCGCAAGGCGCGGCGCCGGATGGTCACCGGAGCGAGCCCCGAGCGTTCGCTGGAGGCCGCATAGGCCCTCGTCTCGTAGATCTTCGCCGCCGCTGCGGCGCCGTCCGCCTGAGTGGCCTGCTTCGTCTCGCTCATGTCGAGAGGCTCCGAGGGACCGACCCCTGCCCGGTTCAGCGCTCGGACTGAGCGTGCGCTTCGACGAACCAGAGATCCTTGTCGACGCTGCGTGATATCTCCGTGAAGATGTCGGCGGTGTCCTTGTCGCCGATTTCATCCGCCCGATCGATCCCCTGGCGGATCACCGCTCCGAAGTAAGCGAGGCTGCGCGACAAGGCTTCGACGTGCTCATGACCGGCGGCGATCGTCAGCGGGTATTCGGGAAGCTGAGACTGCTTGGCGGCCACGCGCGCCGTCCCTGCCGCCGTGCCACCGAGCTGCAGGATGCGCTCGGCGAGAAGGTCCGCGTACCCGCCGGCGTTCTCGTACACTTTGTCGAACAGCTCGTGGAGCGCAATGAAGCTCGGCCCCTTGACGTTCCAGTGCGCCTGCTTGGCGTGCGTCACGAGATCGATGGCGTCGGACAGTCGCTCTTGAAGAAGGGTCGCGACCTGGATGCGGATCTTCTCTGGAAGGTCATTCTTCGTCTTGTGCATACGTCGTCTCCAATCGGGCCCTGGGGCGGTCATCGTCAGGGTCGGGCTCGAGTATAGTCGAAGAGAGATGGCAGCCCCAGGCCGAGGCGGCACGCTGCAGGCGACCTGCTAGGGTGCTTCTCCGGCCGGGCGCTCCGGCGTGGACGTGCCGTGCCCGCCGAGAAGGCGCTCCAGCGGCCCCAGCCCCCCTGCCGGCGCACCGCCGCCGCCGGGTCTGCGGTCCCCGCCGAAGACCTCGAACCAGTCGAGGCGAGCGGTCGCCTGCATCACGACGAACAGGGTGAGGACCGATCCGACGGTGACGGTCAACCCCGAGTACCCCTCGAAGAAGAAGGCGTACGAGAACATCAGGAGGTAGACCACCTGCGCGGCCGCGGCCGGCAGCAGGAGGCCCGCGGCGCCGGCGGCCCGGGCCAGGTAGGTGACGACCAGCACCACGCTCACGGCGCCGGCGATGAGGAACGACAGGTTGATGTCGAGATGATCGACCAGGTACGCCAGGAGGAGATGGAACGCGAAGAACGCGGCCGACAGGAACGCGTAGTGCATCGGATGGAGCGTGTACCCTCCGCGGATGCCCATGACGACGAGGACGCTGACGAAGAAGAGCAGCGCCACCGGCGCGAAGAAGATGATGCGGGCGGCCACCGGGCCGGGGTTGAGGCGGTGCGGCAGGTCGACACCGATCCTCTGGCCGGTCAGGAGGTTGTCGAACTTCCAGCCGAGTTTCCAGCCGCGGCCGGCGCGCTCCTTGGTCGAGGGGGCGATGGAGCCGGGCGGGAAGTCGAGGCCGTCGCAGTCGGTCGTCACCTGCATCTCGAAATCGCGCACCTGCGCCACCCCCTGCGGCGCGAAGAGGTAGCTCCAGGTCCCCAGCCCGCGCGATCGGTACGCCACCTCGAGGTCGGCGCTGGCGCCGGGCGTGAGGGGCAGGCGGGCGGTCATCCCCTGGGAGAGGTCGCCGGAGAGCCGCTGCTCGACGCCGTCGAGCCGCAGGACGAAGGCGTCGTAGAGCGCCTGGCTGCTCGGAAAGTCGAAGTGCACGACGACTTCCGGCGCGACCGGGTCGGCCTGGCCAATCCGGTAGCGCCCGTGGAAATCGACCCGGTAGGTGTCGTACCAGAGGAGCCCCTTCCTTCTCTGATCGAGGGCCAGAACAGCCTCGACCCGGCTCGACAGGAGCGGGACGGGGATGCGCTCGATCACGGTGCGTGGCACGGAAGGCTGCGGAGCCTGCGCGCCGGGTGCGCTCGTAGCGGCGGGCTCCGGCTCGGTCACGACCTTGGTGCGCTCGATCCAGACCGACGGCGCCCCCTGGGTGTGCTGGCCGCCCCACAGGCGCTCGACTTCGCGAGCCAGGTGCTGGTCGCTCTCGCCCGTTCGCATGGTGACCGACGCGCCCAGGATGAACCAGCCGACCCCGGCGCAGGCGATGATGAAGGCGATGGCGAAGAGACGCAGAACGGTCATCGGGACCCCCCTCCGGTTCGATCGCGGACACACGGGCTCCGCGATCACTGGGGACAAGATGCCCGGCCCGCCGAGGCGAGTCCTGAGGGTTCGATGAGGAAATGCTGAGATCAGCGTGACGGGCGCCGGGTCAGCCCGGCGGCGAGCCCGGCGCCAAAGAAAAACCCTTCGAGTCCGCACGAAACGCCGCGGGTCAGGGGCCCCGGGTCGGCCTCCCCGACCATCCGTGCCAGCGGGTCGAGACCGACGTGCGAGCCGGCGTAGGTGTGGGCCAGAAGGTTCAGCGTGGTCCCGGCGAGGTTGAATCCCAGCCTGCAGAGCAGGATGCCGGCCAGGGCACAGGTCAGGCCGGTGAGCAGCGCGGCGCCCGCGCGCGCCCGGCCGTGTGGCGTCGCCATGCCGCCGCCCTGAGGCCGCGGCGTCGAGAGCGCGTATCCCAGCCCGGCGGCGGCGCCGAGGAGGAGCCCGCCGCGCAACCCGCCTACCATCGGCAGGTCCTGCCCGAACATCCCCACCAGGAACCCGCTCGCGGCGAGATGCAGGAACGTGCCGGTCAGGCCGCCGGCCAGGGCGCCGCACACGACGAGGGCGGCGGCGCGCTGCGAGCGGGCCACCGCCTCCGCGAACACGAGACCGACGCCGACACCGGCGGCCGCAACACCTCCGAGTAGGAACCCCAGGAGCGCCAGCGTCACGGGCAGCCCGGGCGGGCCTTCGATCCCGGGCCCCGATCGCAGGACCGCGCCGCCGAGAAACCCGGCGACCGCGCCGGCGATGGCGCCGCCCACCGCGGCGGCCCACCAGCGCATCGCCACGAGACGCGCCGCCCCCCGTACCCGGAGGGCCACGAGGTACGCGACCGACGCCGGCCAGCCCGGCGGCCCGAGGAGCGGCACCACCCCCGCTCCCGGAACCTCCCAGCGTGCCTCGCGCATCGCGGCCCGGGCGCGAGCATGGCCTGGCAGTCGATCGATGCGTCGCAGGGCCTCCTCCGTCCCGAGGGCGTGCAGCGCCTCCGCGGCCTCGAGGCGGACCTCGTCGGGGGTGGCCCCCTCCTCGGACGCCCCGTCGAGGAGGCGGCGGAGAGGCGCCTCGAACGGGTCCGCATCCGCCGGCGCCGTGGCCGGCGCAGCGCCCGTCGCCGCGGCCGCCGCAGCGTTTCCGTCGGCCGCGGCGTCAGCCTCCTCGATCACTCCGTCGTGCACAAATCGATAGCCGTGCCGCGCGACGGTGCGGATGAAGCGTGGCTCGCGCGCCGTGTCGACGAGCGCGCGCCGGAGGGTGCGCACCGCCTGGCTCAGCGCGCCGTCCGACACGATCACGTCGCTCCAGACGGCGTCGAGGATCTCCTCGCGCCTCACGGCCCGGTGCCTCTCGGAGAGCAGGAGGACCAGCAGATCGAAGTAGCGCGGGATGAGCGGCACCTCGCGCCCGTCGCGCAGGAGCGCGCGCCGCCCCGTGGAGACGACGAATTCCTCGAACCGGAAGCGCCGGTCGGGTTGCGACGGGAAGCGCGGTGACCGTGTCGAGGGATCCAAGCGGCGGATTATAGATCCGCCGGAACGGCTCGTAGTTTTCGACGATCTCCTTCGGGTGGACGTTGTGACCCTGGGGCGAGTATCCTGTTGCATCGTCAATCTGCATCAGGGGGGACGGTGCCCCAGGAGTTTGACGTCGTCTGTCTCGGCGGAGGCGTCGCCGGAGAAGCGATCGCGGCGGGCCTTCAGGACAGCGGGCTGACGCTCGCGGTCGTCGAGCGGGAGCTGGTCGGGGGCGAGTGCCCGTACTGGGGCTGCGTGCCCTCCAAGACCCTGCTTCGCTCCGGCGAGACGTTGAGCGAGGCCGATCGCGCGCGTAGCCTCGCCGCCTCGCGCGTGGAATGGACCGAGGATTTCCCCAAGATCTCCAAGCGCGTGCTGTGGATGGCGCGCGACCTCGACGACAGCCGGCCGGCTGCCGCGCTGGAGGCGACCGGGGCCAGGCTCATTCGCGGTGCCGGGAAACTGACCGACGTGCGCACCGTCGAGGCCGGAGGCGAACGGCTCGTGGCGCGTCGCGCGGTGGTCATCGCCAACGGCAGCACCGCGGTGGTCCCGCCCATTCCCGGTCTGGAGACTGTGGAGTTCTGGACCAACCGCCAGGCGGCGATCCCGAGGGAGTTGCCGGGGAGGCTCGCAATCCTCGGCGGGGGCGCCATCGGCATCGAGCTGGGACAGGCCTTCGCCCGCCTGGGCTCCAAGGTGACCGTGATCGAAGCCGGAGCGAGGTTCCTCGGCCTCGAGGAGCCGGAGGCCGGGGCGGCGCTCCGTCCGCATCTGGAGGCGGATGGGATCACCCTGATGATCGGGGACCCTTGCGTCGCCGTCGACAAGCCATCCGCGGGGCCAAAGCACCAGGGCCCGGCCGTCGTCGCCCGCCTGAAGTCCGGAGCGGTGATCCCGGCCGACCGGCTGCTCGTCGCCACCGGCCGTCGCGCCAACGCGGAGGCATGGCGCGCCACCGGGCTCGCGCAGACGGATCTCGGCTGGCTGAAGGTGGACCCGGCGACGCTCGAAGCGCGGCCCGGCGTCTTCGGAGCCGGCGACGTCACGGGACTCGGTGGCTTCACCCATCTCGCCTACTACCACGGCCAGGTGGTGGCGCGCCGGCTGCGCGGCATCGACGCGCGCGCGGATCACACGGCGGTCCCTCGCGTGACGTTCACCGATCCGGAGATCGCTTCCGTCGGGCTGTCGGAGGCTGCCGCGCGCGCGCGCGGCATCGACGTCGTGGTGGCCAGCGGGGATCCGGCCGAGACCGCGCGAGGCTACATCCATGACTTTCACGGGGGCGCGCTCAAGCTGGTCGGCGACCGAGATCGCGGGGTGCTGGTCGGCGCGACCCTGGTCACTCCGCGCGCGGGCGAGATCCTGGGCGAGCTCGTGCTGGCGATCAAGCTGGGCACTCCGCTCGCAACACTCGCCGACGTCATCCACCCGTTCCCGGCCTTCAACCGGGTGCTGGGGCAATACCTGGAAGAGCTCGCCGCGAAGGCGGCACGGAGGTCACGATGAGCAAGGTCGATATGAAACTCGAGGTCGTCGTCATCCCGGTGTCCGATGTCGATCGCGCCAAGCGCTTCTACGAGGGGCTGGGGTGGCGGCTGGACGCCGACTTTCCCGGGCCCGGGGACTGGCGGGTGGTGCAGCTGACGCCTCCCGGCTCGCCATGCTCCATCCACTTCGGCAAGGGAGTCACCGCGGCCGCGCCGGGATCGGTCCAGAACCTGTATCTCGTGGTGTCCGACATCGAGGCGGCGCGCGCCGAGCTCAAAGGCCGCGGCGTCGACGTGAGCGAGACGTACCACTTCACCGGCTTCGGGGGGAAGCGCGTGCCGGGCCCAGACCCCGAAGGTCGCTCGTACGCGACGTTCGCGACGTTTAAAGATCCGGACGGCAACGGCTGGCTGCTCCAGGAGATCAAGACGCGGCTTCCGGGGCGCGTCTGACCAGATCCGCGGACGGAGGACTGATAACGGAGGACCGATCATGGACGTCGCGACCCTGACGGAGCTTCTTCGAGAGGCAGAGAAGCGCCATGGCCAATACGAACCGACCGCTCCGAAGCACCACTGGTCGGGGTGGTACGCCGCCTACGTCGTCGCGCGCGAGCGCGGGAGAACCTCCGACGAGGCCGTGAAGGAGGCCACGCTCCAAACTGAAGGTACCCGCGACCGCGCGCAGGGTTAGAGGCCGGCATGCGACCCGAGATCGTTCCCGGAGCCGTTTTCCCCGACTATGAACTCTCGGACCACCGCGGCAAGCACCGAGCGCTTTCGCAATTGCAAGGGGGCGATCCGCTGGTGCTGGTGCTCTCCCGCGGTGGCTTCTGTCCGAAGGAACGGAGGCAGCACGAGGGGCTTCTGCAGCTCCATCGCGAGATGCAGGTGGGCTACTGCCGTCTCGTGACGATCTCGACCGACAACCTGCTCGAGACGAACGAATTCCGCAACGGTGTCGGCGCCCAGTGGACGTTTCTCTCGGACCCCGGGCGCAAGGTGCAGAAGGATCTCGACATCGCGGAGTACACCGACCCGCACCACAATCCGATGATCCCCCACACGCTGGTGCTCGAGCCGGGACTGCGCGTCTACAAGATCTACAACGGCTACTGGTTCTTCGGCCGGCCGACGACCGAGGAGCTGCGCCTCGACCTGCGCGCCGTGCTGCAGCGCTGCCGTCCCGACTGGGACATCAGCAGCCAGGAGCAGCGGGCGGCCTGGGGGAAGGGCGACAAGGCGAAGTTTCATCCGTACGGAAAAACGCAGGCGCAAGCATTCGCCGAACAGGACTGACTCATGATGACCGCAACCACCCCGCCGAGCCGGCGCGAACCGGATTTGCCAGGGCAGACCGTCGTCGTGATCGGCGGCAGCGCCGGTATCGGGTTCGAAACGGCCCGGCGAGCGCGCGCCGAGGGGGCGAACGTGATCCTCACCGGCCGGAATCCCGACCGCCTGCAGCGCGCCGCGAGCGAGCTCGGCGCGCTGAGCAGCGCCGCGTTCGACGCCACGGATGCCGCTCGCCTCGAGCGGTTCTTTCGCGACCTTCCGACCCCAATTGACCACGTGATGGTCACGGCGGGAGAGCCGTACTACGCCCGCCTCGCCGACATGGACTTCGCCGCCGCGCGTCGCGCCGTCGGCGAGCACATCCTGCTGGCGCTTCAGGTCGCCCGCCTCTCCAGCGGCAAGGTGAGACCGGGAGGCACGCTGCTATTCATGGGCGGCACGGGAGGCCGGCGCGCGGGCGTCGGCCTCGCGGTTCTGTCGACGGTCACCGCCGCGCTCCCCGCCCTCATCGCCAGCCTGGCGCTCGAGATTGCGCCCGTTCGGGTGAACCTCATCGCCGCCGGCTTTGTCGACACGCCGCTCTCGGCGTCGCTCCTCGGCGATCAGCTCGAGGCCCGCCGCAATCAGCTGCGTTCTACGCTTCCCATCCGGCGCGTCGTCGGAGCGGCCGACGTCGCCGCGCTGGCGGTGCACATCATGACCAACACGGCCCTCACGGGCGCGACCTACGATATCGACGGCGGGCAGCAACTCGTCGCCGGCTAGGAGACGCATGACGCAGGAGACCCAGGAAGAGGCGGAAGCCTTCCCCAGCCTGACCGACGAGCAGATCGCGCGCCTCGTCCCCTTGACCACAGAGCGCGATCTGCACGACGGCGAGATCCTGTGGGAGGCCGGGGATCGCAACCGGTCCCTGTACGTGATCGTGAAGGGCGAGATCGAGATCCTGTCGGGCACGAATCACGTCGTGACCGTGCACAGGCCCGGGGCCTTCACGGGGGACGTCGATCTCCTGTCGGGAAGGCCGGTCGTGGTGCGGGCCCGCGCGCTGGGCGCCGCGCGCGTCCTCGAGCTCCCGGCGGCGAAGCTGCGGTCGATGGTCCAGACCGACGCCGAGTTGAGCGAGATCTTCCTGCGCGCCTTCATGATGCGCCGCCTGATCCTGATGAAGCAGGGGGGACAGAACGTCCTCGTGATCGGATCCCGCCACTGCGCCGGCACGCTTGCGCTCCGGGAGTTCCTGACCCGGAACAGCCAGCCGCATGCGTACATCGACGTGGAGGAAGATCCCGCGATCCAGGAGACGCTCGACCGGTTCGCCGTCGGGATCGGCGATATCCCGGTCCTGATCTGCCGGGGCACGCAGGTGCTCCGCAAACCGACGATCGAGGAAGTGGCCCGATGTCTCGGACTGGACACGCTCAACGAGACGGTCGTTCGCGACCTGGTGATCATCGGCGCGGGGCCGGCCGGCCTGTCGGCCGCGGTCTACGCGGCGTCCGAGGGGCTCGACGTGCTCGTGATCGAGGCGCGATCTCCGGGAGGACAGGCCGGGTCGAGCTCGCGAATCGAGAACTACCTGGGCTTCCCCACGGGGATCACCGGCCTGGCCCTGGCGAGCAACGCCTTCGTCCAGGCCGAGAAGTTCGGCGCGGAGTTCGCGGTCGCCCGCACGGTGGTGCGGCTGGATTGCGGCCGCCCCTACCGCGTGGATCTCGGGGCGGGGACCGTCGTGCAGGCCCGGGCGATCATCATCGCGAGCGGCGTGCGCTACCGCAAGCCGGACATTCCGAACCTGTCGGACTACGAGGGGATCGGAGTCTATTACGGGGCGACGCCGATGGAGGCGGTTCTCTGCAAGGGAGAGGAGGCGATCGTGGTCGGCGGGGCCAATTCCGCCGGGCAGGCGGCGGTCTTCCTGTCGGGAATGTGCCGCCGCGTCACCATGATGGTGCGCGGCCCGGGGCTCTCCCAGAGCATGTCGCGCTATCTCATCCGGAGGATCGAGGAGACCCCCAACATCACGCTGAACACCGGCACCCGCATCGTCGCGCTGGAGGGGAACGGGCGGCTGGAGCGGGTCACCTGGCGAGACGGGAGCGAGGCGACGACCACGTCGGACATTGGACACGTCTTCCTGATGACCGGCGCCGACCCGAACACGGCCTGGCTGCAGGACTGCGTGCGCCTGGACGACAAGGGGTACGTGAAGACCGGTTCGGACCTCGACGCCGCCGCTCTGGCCGAGGCGCGCTGGCCCTTCTCGCGCCCGCCGGGAATTTTCGAGACCAGCCGGCCCGGCGTCTTCGCCATCGGCGACGTCCGGGCCGGCAGCGTCAAGCGCGTCGCCGCCGCCGTGGGCGAGGGCTCGGTCTGTGTCCAGCTCGTTCACAAGACGCTGGCCGAGTCGGTGACCTAGGAGCCCAGACAGGCTCCGGCGAAATCATGTTTCCCCCTGGTGCGCGATCGCGAGACGCCTTACGCTCGACAAAAACGCGACAGTTGGTGCAGAATACGCCCACGCAGTAGCATCACACGCTCGGACCTTTGGGGAACGTTTCATGGGCTGCAACGCGAATCCGACGCGTCTGCTTTGCCCGCGGCCCGATCGGCCGCACTCCACGCATGTCCGTCCCGAACCGCCGCACAAGGAGGGAACGCGATGAGCCTCTTCTCGAACCGGAATGCCGTCCCGTCGTGGAAGCTCTGGCCGATGCTGGCCATCTCGCTCGCCTTCGCGGGCTGCGCGCTGTCCGACGTCGACGCGGGGAAGGTGAAGAAGCAGCAGCCGGACGAGCCGCGCAAGGTCGGCAGCGGCAGGTCGTTCGCCGACCAGACGCGGGTTGAGCTGGCGCCGCTGCCGGCGGCCGCCCCCGGGTGGTTCTCGGAGGCCGCCGCGAGCGGACAGGACGACTGGGAGCCGGCGGTGGCGGTCGATCCCGGCAACGCCAATTTCGTCTACCAGTTGGTCACCCGCTACACGGGCCCGAAACCGTGCGGCAACTGCAAGCTGCCCGCAATCCTCCTGAGGCGATCGAGCAACGGCGGCGTGAGTTGGATGCCGGATCAGTGGCTGAAGCTGAGTTCCAAGTCGCAATTCGATCCGCAGATCAAGGTGGACATCAACGGCAACGTGCACGCCGCCTTCCTGAACGGCACGACCCCCGGCTCGACCTACCTGAAGTCCACCGACCAC
>DASRJX010000091.1:0-10710 GCA_035649235.1 Candidatus Cryosericum sp. | reverse complement strand
CCGGTCGCGCCATCTCCTTCCACGTTCCCGGCGACGCCGCACGCGCGCGCGGCGGACCTGGAGTTCGACCTGCCGGCGGAGCCGCCCATCGTGGCGCCGCCGAGGCCGACCCCTTCGCCGGGAGCGCAGCCCGCACCGAGGCCGCCGGCAGGAACGGACCCGTCAGGGCGACCGGCCGCACCGCCGCCGCGTCCGCCGAGCGCGCCCGAGCCGCCCCTCTTCTCCGGATCGGGGCGGGCCCGGCCCCCGTCACCTCCCATCGATTGGGAGCGCTGGATCGGCGTCCGCGGCGCAGCGGTCGTCGGGGCCGTGGCGCTGGGGCTCGCGGGGCTCCTCTTCTTCCGCTACTCCATCGAGCACGGCCTCATCACGCCGGCCATGCGGGTCGTCCTCGGAACACTGACGGGGCTCGGGTGCGTCGTCGGGTCGGAGTGGCTGCGGGGCCGCGGCTACCGACAGACGGCGGAGGGGGTGACCGGCGCGGGGTTCGTCATCCTCTATGCGGCCTTCTGGGCGGCGCACGTCCTGTACGGACTCGTCCCCATGGCCGCGGTCTTCGTCCTGATGGTGCTCGTGACGGCCGCGTGCTGCCTGTTGGCGGTGCGGCACGGCTCGCTGCTCGTCGCCGTGCTAGGCCTGGTCGGCGGCTTCGCCACGCCGCTTCTCCTTTCGAGCGGGGCCGACCGGCCGATCGGTCTGTTCGGGTACGTCCTCCTCCTCGACCTGGGGATTCTGGCCGTCGGCCACAAACGACGATGGCCCTCGCTCGGCGTGCTCAGCCTGCTGGGGACGGTCATCCTGCAGGGGCTCTGGATCGTCATGCGGATGGGGCCGGCCCGCCTGTTCCTCGGCCTCGTCATCCTGACGGTCTTCGCGCTGCTCTTCGTCCTCGCGGGCCGGCTGGCGGGCGGCCGCGAGCCGCGCGGGATCTGGGTCTGGAGCCAGGTCGGCGCGATCGCGTTCCCGTTCCTCTTCGCCTTCTATTTCGCGACCCGCGTCGGGCTCGGCCCGCATCTCTACCCGATCGCCATCCTTCTCGTCCTGCTCGACGCGGGCGCCGGCTGGGTGGCCCGGGAGCAGCGCGTCCCCGCGCTCGGCATGGGCGCGGCCACCGCGAGCATCGCCGTCGTCGGCGCCTGGCTGATTGAGCACGCCCTCACGACGCCCCTCGCCTGGGAGGTGGTCGCTGCCGCGATCGGCATCGCGCTGGTCTTCCATCTCTTCGTCGAGCGCGACCCTGAGCCTGCCGGCGCGGACGGCCCCGCGCCGGCCGCCATCCTTGCGGCCTGCGGACTGTTCTTCGTCCTGCTGTTCGCCTCAGCGGTGGCGAACGTGCCGATGACGCCCTGGCTCGTCGGCTGGGCGGGGCTCGCCGCTCTGCTCTACCGGCACGCCGCGTGTCCCGGGCGCGGCCTGCTGCAGCCGGCGGCCGCCGTCGGGATCGGTCTCGGACTCTCGATCCTGCATCTCGGCCACTCCGGGGATCCCGGCTTCCCCGCGCCCCCCCTCTTCCTGGCGCTCCTCCTGGGCGCGTCGCTGGCCTTGCACGCGGCCGCCCTCCTGCGGCGGGAGGCCCTCGTGGCGGATTTCGCCGATCATGCGGCGGCCCTCCTGCCGGTCCTGCTGCTCCTGGGACTGGCGCCGGCCCCGTTCACCCTGGCGCTGGGACCCCTGCCGGCGCTCGGCGCGTCGCTCCTCCTCGGCTTCCTGGCGATGGCCGCCGCGACCCGGCGCGAGCAGGGCGCCTGGTGCGCGGCCGCGGTCGGCGCCACGCTCCTGGTTCACCTCGTGTGGACTTTCGGCCGGGTCGGGCTGGACGAGCGCCCCCGCGAGATCCTGACCGCGTTCCTTGTCGAGGCCGCAGCCGTCGTCCTCTACACGGCGTGGCCGCTCCTGGCCGCGCGCCGCTTCTCGGCCGATCGCCTCGCCTGGTGGGCCGCCGCCCTCGCGGGGCCGCTCTGGTTCGCGCCGCTGCGGAGGCTGTTCGTGTGGGGCCTCGGGGACGGCTTCATCGGCGTGCTGCCCATCGCCCTCGGCGCCCTGTCGCTGGCCGCGGCGGATCGGGCCCGCCGTGCCGGGCCGTCGGACGAGCCGATCCGCACGAGCGCCCTGGTCTGGTTCGCGGCCACAGCACTCTGCTTCGTCGCCGTCGCCATCCCGCTGCAGCTCGAAAAGGAGTGGATCACCCTCGGCTGGGCCCTGGAGGGCCTGGCGGTCATCGCCCTGTGGACGCGGCTCGATCATCCGGGGCTCAAGTACTTCGGCCTGACCCTGCTGGGCGCGGCGACGCTGCGTCTCGTCGCCAATGTCGAGCTGCTGGGCTATTACCCTCGATCGACGGTCCGGATCGTGAACTGGCTGATGTACACCTACCTGGTGCCGGCCGCGGCACTCCTACTGAGCGCCGTGCTCCTCAAGCCGCGCGAGCGGGCCCGCGCGCGGGACTGGGAGGAGGGGATCTACGCCGGCGGGCGGCCGACCGGCGCCATCGGCGCCGGCGTCGCCGCCATCCTGGTCGTCTTCTTCTGGATCAATCTCACCATTGCCGACTGGTTCGCCGTAGGCGACAGGCTGCGCTTCGACTTCGGCGGTCCGCCGGCCCAGCGGCTCACCGTGTCCATGGCCTGGGGGATCTACGCGCTCCTCCTCCTCGGCTTCGGGATGGCCCGCGACGCTCTGGGCCTGCGCTGGCTCAGCCTCGGCCTCCTGCTCGTCACCATCGGCAAGGTCTTCCTCTATGATCTGGCGTCGCTGCGCGACCTCTATCGCGTGGCGTCGCTTCTCGGCCTGGCCGTATCGCTGATCCTGGTGTCTCTCCTCTATCAGAGGTTCGTGTTCCGCAGGGAGCGGTCGGGGGCGTCGTGAGCCGATCGTGGATCTCCGCGGCGCGGCGCCTGGTCACTGCTGGCACGCTTCCAGCGGCGGGAACGCTCCTCGCCGTGGCCGCCGTGGTCTGGGGCACGCAGGCCTTCTGCGCGGAGCCCGCCGAGCTGCGCCGGCTGTTCCCTCAGGAGGCGGATGTTACCGCCGAGAGCGGAGGCCTGTCGCGGCTCGTGCTGCCTCCCGAGGTCCTTGCCGCCTGCCGCCCCGACCTGTCCGATCTGAGGTTGTTCGACGCGCAGGAGAAGGAGGTCGCCTTTCTGGTCGACGCCGGTGCGGGGCCCGGGCCGGGGGGCGGAGCCGAGCTGACGCAGCGCTACGAGCCCCGGCTGAGCGAGGCCGCGCGGTCCGAGGTCAGGCGTGAGACCGGGCCGCCTCTGCGACGGGAGACCTTCGAATTCGGCATGCCGGGATCCGCCCCGCCAGGCGGCAACTGGGTCCTGGTGGTGCAGCCGCGAGCCGGCGAGTTCGTGGCCCGGGTCGATGTCGAGGGGCTCGATGCCGGCGGCCGCAGCGTCCCTCTGGTGCAGGACGGATCCCTGTTCCGGCTGCGTGGCGCCCGGTCAGGCGAAAAGCTGCGACTGCCGCTGCCGCGCTTCGGCGGGCCCCGCCTTCGGGTCGTCCTGGAGACCGAGCACCCGTTCTGGCTCGAGCCCCAGTTGCGGCTCGAGAGCGCCCGTCTCCTGGAGCGCGGCGGCCGGATCGCCGTGCCGCTCGAGGTCCTGTCGATCCACCCCGCGGACCGCCGCACCCTTGTCGACCTGGCGCGCCCGCGCGGCATCGTCCCCGACCTGCTGCGCATCGAGACGGCGACCGGCACCTTCGATCGTCGCATCGACGTGTGGGACGAGGGGCCCGCCGGCGCCGACGCGGCGCTCGGCTCGGGCCGCGTCTACCGGGTCGCGGCCCTGGTTCCTGTCGGCGATCAGGAGCTGGCCTTGCGTGCCGCCAGGGGGGATCGGCTGCGCATCGAGATCGACGACGGGGACAGCCCGCCGCTCGAGCATCCGGTCTTCTCCGCCATCATCCGGCAGCCGTCCCTGATCTTCGCGGGAAGCAAAGGCGTCCTCCGGTTCGGCGGAGGGCGGGCGCAGCCGCCCCGCTACGACCTGGCCGGCCTCCTGCCACAACCGGCTGTCACCGTGACCGGAAAGCGGGCCGAGGCCGCAGCCCTGCTCTACGACCCGGCGGTCGTGCGGGCCGCCCGCCTCGGCGCCCCCCGCGCCAATCCCGTCTACGACGGCGCCCCGGCGCTGGGATTCGCCATGCGTCCGGGCGCCGAGGTCGACCGGCGCGTCTTCAGCCACCAGCGCCGGATCGCCGTCCCCGACTCGGCCGAGGGCCTGTCGCGGCTGCGGATCGAGCCGGGCGACCTCGCCATCCTGAACGACGATCTCTCCGACCTGCGGGTGACCGACGAGGCCGCGCGCCAGTGGCCGTATCTTCTGGCGCGGGAGGCGGCGCACGAACTCGTGCTGTTCACGGTGGAGGGCCCCGAGCGCCGCGATAGCACCTCCCGCTACCGGCTGCTCCCTCCGGTGTCCCCCTTGAGGTTCGACCGGATCCTCCTGGAGACCGACGCCGCGTACTTCGATCGCGCGTTCAGTCTGACGGCGGCGGCGGACGACGGCGTGGAGACGACCCTGCTGCGGGGGTGGCTCGGCCGCGCCGCCGGGGACCGCAGGCCGGTGAGCCTTGACCTTGATGCGGTCCGGACCCGGTCGCTGACGCTCCAGATCGAGGATGGAGACGACGCCCCTCTCGAGTTCCGGTCCGTCAGCGTCCGGGTGCCGCTCCCCGAAGTCTATCTGACGGCCCCCCAGGGGAGCTACACGCTGCTCCTGGGTGCGCCGGATCAGGATCCGCCGCGCTACGAGCTGGAGCGGGTGCGTGAGGTCGTGCTGGCCGTGCAGGCCGCTCCGATCGACGCCGGCCCCCTCGAGGCGAACCCACACTACAGCCTGCACGCCCGCCTCAAGGGCTCGGGACTCCGACAGACGGTGCTGCTCTGGACGGCGCTCGTCGCCGCCGTCGTGGTGCTGGCCTTCCTGACACTCCGCCTCGCCCGCCGGGCCCCGACCGCCTCCGCGTAGTCCACGAAAGAGGTATCCTGTGCGCACTCTCAAGGGTGCGCAGCATGGAGTCGTCGGAGCCCCCCAGCGATGCCGGCCGGCCTGGCCCCACGCAGGCCGAGATCCGCCTGAGCGCGGCCTACGCGACCGCGCGCGTCCTGGCGGAGGCGTCGACGCTGGCCGAGGCGACGCCGAGGATCCTGCAGGCGATCTGCGAGAGCCTGGGCTGGATCCACGGGGCGATCTGGCGGCTGGACGAGACCTCGGAGGCGCTGCGCTGCGTCGAGACCTGGCATCCGCCGTCGGCCGAAGTCCCGGAGTTCGACGCGATCAGTCGCCGATCGACCTTCGCGCCGGGCGTCGGCCTCCCCGGCCGCGTGTGGGCGATGGCGGAGCCGGCGTGGATCCCGGACGTCGCGCAGGACGGGAACTTCCCGCGCGCGCCGGTCGCGGCCGGGGAAGGCCTGCACGCCGCGTTCGGCTTCCCCATCGTCATCGGCAACCGGGTGCTGGGGGTGCTCGAGTTCTTCAGTCGCGAGATCCGGGCCCCGGATCCGGAGCTGCTCCGGCTGATGTCCGCGATCGGGGCGCAGATTGGACAGTTCATCGAGCGCAAGCAGGCCGAGGCCGAGCTGGACCGCTTCTTCGCCGCGTCGATCGACATGCTCTGCATCGCGGGGCTCGACGGGTACTTCCGGCGCCTGAATGCGGCCTGGGAGAGAACGCTCGGCTTCACGCAGCAGGAGCTTCTCACGCGGCCGTTCATCGACTTCGTGCACGAGGAGGACAGGGCCGCGACCCTCGAGGAGATGAAGAAGCTCCGCAAGGGGAGCGACACGATCTCCTTCGAGAACCGCTACCGCTGCCGGGACGGATCCTACAAGTGGCTGCTCTGGAACGCCCGCCCGCGCGTCGCGGAGAAGGAGATCTACGCCGCCGCCCGGGACGTCACCCGCCGCAAGCACGCCGAGGCGGAGCTGAGGCGGTACGCGAGCGACCTCGAAGCGGCGAAGCGAACCCAGGAGGGGAACTCGCAGCGTCTCGCCCTGCTGGTCCAGGAGCTGGAGCACGCCAAGAAGCGGGCCGAGGAGGCGGCGCGCGCCAAGAGCGACTTCCTGGCGAACATGAGCCACGAGATCCGCACGCCCATGAACGCGGTCATCGGGATGACCGAGCTGGCGCTCCAGACGCGGCTCTCGCCCGAGCAGCGGCAGTACCTGAAGACGGTGCAGGACGCCGCCGGCTCCCTGATGGACCTGATCAACGACATCCTCGATTTCTCCAAGATCGAGGCCAGGAAGCTCGACCTCGAGCGGGTGCGCTTCAGCCTCCGCGACACGCTCGAGGACAGCCTGAAAATGCTCGCCGCGCGGGCGCACCAGAAGGGCCTGGAAGTGGCGTGCGACGTCCGCCCCGGCGTGCCGGAGGAAGTCCTGGGCGACCCGGGACGGCTGCGCCAGATCGTGGTCAACCTCGTCGGCAACGCGATCAAGTTCACCGATCGCGGCGAAGTGGTCCTGCGCGCCGAGCCGGTCGCCTCACGCGGGGACGAGGCGTGGGTCCGCATCGCCGTGTCCGACACCGGAATCGGCGTGGCGCCGTCCGACCGCGAGCGCATCTTCGAGGTCTTCGAGCAGGTCGACAGCTCCACCACGCGCCGGCACGGCGGCACCGGTCTCGGGCTCGCCATCAGCTCCCAGCTCGCCCGGCTGATGGGAGGCCCGCTGGAGGTCGAGAGCACGCCCGGAGAGGGGAGCACCTTCCATTTCACGGTCCGCTTCGGGCTCCCGAGGGGCGCCCCGGCTCGCGGAGCGCGCCCGGGCCCGGCCATCTTCGACGGGCTGCCCGTCCTGGTCGTCGACGACAACCCGACCAACCGGCAGATCCTCGGGACGATGCTCCGGAACTGGGGCCTGAGACCGGCGGCGTCGGAGGGCGCCCGCCAGGCCCTGAAGGCGCTGGCCGCGGCGAGCGATGCGGGGGGACCCTACGCCCTCATCCTGGTCGACGGGCACATGCCGTCGATGGACGGCTTCGGCCTGGTGGAAGCCATCCGCCAGGACGCGCGCCTGGCGGGAACCCCCATCATCATGCTCACGTCGGCCGGCCGCGCCGAGGACGTGGCCCGCTGCCGCCGGCTCGGCGTGGCCGGATACCTGACGAAGCCCGTCAAGCAGTCGGACCTCTTCGACGCGATGGTCGGCGTTTTGACCGGCGGCCGGCGGCTCGACGCCCGCCCGCCCGGACGGCGGCGCGCCGCGCGCCGCGGTCGCCGCCGCCTGCGCGTCCTTCTGGTCGAGGACAACAAGGTCAACCGGGAGCTGGCTATCAGCCTTATGAAAAGGCGCGGACACGCGACCACGGTGGCGGTCGATGGCCGCGAGGCGCTGGCGGCGTTCGACGCCTCCTCCGGCAGGGCTTTCGATGTCGTTCTCATGGACGTGCAGATGCCGGTCATGGGAGGCTTCGAGGCGACCCGCGCCATCCGCCAGAGGGAGAAGGGGAGCGGCCACCACCTGCCGATCGTGGCCATGACCGCACACGCCATGAAGGGGGACCGCGAGCGGTGCCTCGCGGCTGGGATGGATGGGTACGTCCCCAAACCGATTCAGGAGGACGTCCTCTGGAACGTCATCGAGACGCTGGTGCCCGATGGGCGCCGGGCCGCGCCAGCGTCGACCGGGGGCGCCGCCGGCGCCCGCGCGGGCCGGCGGCCGCCGGCCGGCAACGGCCGGGCGATCCTGGAGCGGCTGGGAGGGGATCTCCGGCTCGCCCGCAGGGTGGGGCGGTTCTTCGTCGAGGATTACCCCGTCACGATGTCCAGGATCCGCGAGGCGATCGCCCGAGGCGACGCGGGCGCCCTCATGCGCGAGGCCCACGCGCTGAAAGGATCGGTCGCGAATTTCGCGGCTCCTGCCGCCCGGGAGTCGGCCGCCCGGCTGGAGGAGCTCGGCCGCGGCGGCGACCTCTCGGCGGCGCAGGAAGTCTGCGCGACTCTGCGCGGGCAGCTGCTTCGGGTCGAGCGGGCGCTCCTGAGCCTCGGAGTGGCGCCGCGCCCGCGGCGCGTCGCCCGGGGTCCTGCACGCAAGTCACGGGCTCGCGGCCGGCGCCCCGCCAAGCGGAGGACACGGACATGAGCACGATTCTCGTGGTTGAAGACGATCGCGCCACGCGCCATCTGATCGCCGGCATCCTGAAAAAGGCCGGCTACTCCGTCACGCCGGCAGCGGACGGCGCCGCCGCCGTGAGGCTCGCCCGGGGGAAGGCCTTCGATCTGATGCTGCTCGACATCTGGATGCCGCGCATGAACGGGCTCGAGGTCCTGGCGCAGCTCCGGGACGCGCCGTCGCGCCCGCGCGTCGTCGTCATGACCTCCGACGACACGCCGGAGACGCTGCTCCAGGCCGTGCGCGAGCAGGCGCACCAGTACCTGAAGAAACCGGTCGACCCTCAGTCGCTGGTCGATCTCGTGAAGGAGGTGCTGGCGGCGAAGCCGGTGCCGCCGGTCATCGAGGTCGTCTCGGCGCGGCCCGCCTGGATCGAGATCCTGGTGCCCTGCACCCGCGAGGCGGCCGCCCACATCCACGCGTTCCTCGAGCACCTCGACACCGATCTGCCGCAGACCGTCCGCGAGTCGATCGGCTACGCCTTCCGCGAGCTGCTGCTCAACGCGATCGAGTGGGGGGGGCAGCTCGACCCGAGCCGCAAGGTGCGCATTGCCTGCCTCCACGCCCGGCGCATGCTGCTCTATCGCATCGCCGACCCGGGGCCCGGCTTCCGGTTCGAAGGGCTCGCCCACGCCGCCGCCGGTCAGCCGCCGGATCGGCCGATCGCCCACGTCGAGGAGCGGGAGAAGAAAGGGCTGCGCCCAGGCGGCTTCGGCATCGTCTCCGTGCGGGCGATGGTCGACGAGCTGATCTACAACGAGGCCCAGAACGAAGTGGTGTTCGTAAAATACCTCGACTGAACGAGCCAAGGCAAAGACCCGGGCGGCTGTCGCCTAGCCGCCCGGGCCTGCCCTCCCGTCCCCCTGCGATCAGGGGGACACGCGGAGAGGTCTACATGTCCTTCCGCCACATCCGAGGTCGGGGGGTTCCGCTCGCTGCCCGACACGCTCCTCGCGAGGGAACGAACGCCGGTAGGCGACACTGACCACGGACGCCCCCACCCGGGTGCCCGCGGCCCTCAAACGCCAGCGGGGAACCGGTTGCGGCGTCACCGGTTCCCCGGAGCCCGAGAGGAATCCCCGGGCCTGGCAGACTGCAGCGGCGGTTTACGTCGTTGGCCCAGGGGTTTCAAGGGATTCTTGGAGGGAATCTCGGCCGGCGTTCATGTTCGTTCGGCGCCCCCCCCGTCGTTATCAGCGCGAAGGGTGCTGCAGGCCCGGAGTCCGGGTCGGTTCACCTCACGGCGGGTGGCCCGCGGGAGGACGCGATGGACAAGTACGCGCTGTGTATCGGGATCAACGACTATCCGGGGACGGGGAGCGACCTGTCCGGGTGCGTCAACGACGCCAACGACTGGGCCGCCGCGTTGCAGCAGCGAGGCTTCGCCGCGACCCGGATGTTCAATGGCAAGGCCACGGGGGACGGCATCCGCCGGGCCATCGGGGCGACGCTGGCCGCCGCCGACGCAGGAGATGTCGTGGTCATCACCTACTCGGGGCACGGATCGTTCGTTCCCGACGAGGAGGGAGACGAGCCGGACGGCACCGACGAATGCATCTGTCCGTACGACATCGCGCGCAACGGGCCGATCACCGACGACGAGCTGTTCGATCTCTACAGCCGGCGCCGGCAAGGCGTGCGGCTCGTGGTGATTTCCGACTCCTGCCACTCGGGCACCGTCGCGAGGTTCGCTCCGATCAGGACGCCGCCGACCACCGCCGGACGCCGGCCTCCGGTGCGCAAGGTCCGCTTCCTCCCGCCGGGCGGCTTCCTGCCGAAGCGCTCGGCCTCCCGTCTCGGGGTCCGGCGAGCCATCCGCGGCTCGAGCCCGCCCGGCCGCTACGCGGCGCTCCTCATGGCGGGATGCCAGGACATCGAGTACTCCTACGACGCCTGGTTCCGGGGCCGGCCCAACGGCGCGTTCTCGTATGTGGCGCTCCGGGCGCTGAAGGGGTTGAACGCGACGGCCACCTATAGGGACTGGTTCGCGGCCATCCGCCGCGATCTTCCGTCGCAGCAGTACCCGCAGTCACCGAACCTGTACGGCTCGCGGCGCATGAAGCGCTGGCCGGTGCTCGGCTGAGTGTCATGGGAGCCGGCTCGGCCGGGCGGTGGACGGCGTCGGCGCTGGCGTTTCTGGTCGGCGTCGCATCGGTCCTGCCGGCGCAGGCCGGCGCCGACCGGCGCGCCCGCCGGGAGATGGAACGGATCGCCAAGATGTGGTGCCAGACGATCCGGGCGAGCCAAATCATCCCCGTCTATCCGCTGACCGAGGACCTGCGTCCGGGGGACGTGTTCCTGGTGCGCGCGACCCAGCAGTCCGAGACCGACGAGTGGAAGAAGAGAGGGTTTCTGCCGCTCGACGGTCACCAGACGCGGCTCCGGGGCCTGCGTTACGGCGACGTCTACTTCGACGGCTACTGGAAGGACACGCACGGCAAAGTCCCTCACGACATCGACCGGAGAACCGGCGCCGGGCCTGTGACGGCGCAGCCCCCGTCGGGCGCTCCGGGCGGGCCGCCCGGGGCAGGGGGGACCGGAGGGGTCATGCTGACCGACCTTCCGGCGCCCCGGGCGGCATTCCCGAGCTA
>DASRJX010000090.1:0-4089 GCA_035649235.1 Candidatus Cryosericum sp. | reverse complement strand
GCGACGCGCGCCACGGGCGGGCCGCCGACCGGCGGCTTGTAGAGATAAAGCACGTGTAATCAGTAGTTTAGAAATAACTTGCGGGTCGCCACACTGAAAGCCTTCCGACAAAGCCCTTTTTGCACAGAGATTTCAACACCTGTGGAAAAGCGGCGGTTCCGAGAGCGAGGAAAGGCCGGCGGGTCGTCTCCGCAAACCGGCTTAAGTTACCACACGGGACCCGCGGAGTGAAGCGGTTCCGAGGGGGCCGGAGAGGGCGCTCGATTGACAGGAAAGGCCAGAAGGATGTAGACTTGCACCTTTGCCCAGGGAAGGCGAGACCCATCGGGGGCCTCGATCCCGCGGCCGAGACGACAGCCATGAAACGGACCTTCCAGCCGAACAACCGCAAGCGGAAGAGGACCCACGGCTTCCTGGTGCGGATGCGCACCAAGGGCGGCCGCCTCGTCTTGAAGAGACGGCGTCAGAAGGGGCGGAAGCGGATCGGGGCCTGACCGCGAGTGGCGGCTCCGCCCGGCGCGCGGCTGCGCCACGCCGAGCGGATGGTCCGGGGGTCGGAGTTCCGGAAGGCGTTTCGGCAGGGAATTCGCCTCGACGGGCGCCTTTTCCTGATGGTGGCCGCGGCGAACGGACGCACGTACAGCCGGCTGGGCCTCGCGGCGTCGCGCAAGGTCGGCGGCGCGGTGGCCCGGAATCGGGCCAAGCGCGTTCTGCGCGAGAGCTTCCGCCGGCTCAAGACGCTGCCCGGTTTCGACCTGGTCCTGATTCCCAAGCCCGAGATTCTGGAGTGCACGCAACCCGAGGTCGAGCGTGAGTACCGAGATCGCCTCCGGCGCCTCGCCGCGCGCGGCCGGGACTACCGTAACCGCACGAGTCCTCCTGCTGCTCATTGAGGTCTATCGGGTGACGCTCGCGCCTCTCATCGGCGGCTTCTGCCGTTACGTGCCGAGCTGCAGCGTGTACGCCCAGGAGGCGATCCGGCGCCATGGGGCCGGGCCGGGCAGCCGTCTCGCCGTGCGGCGCCTCCTGCGCTGCCACCCGTTCCACCGCGGCGGCATCGACCCCGTCCCTTAGAAAGAGCATCGATGGAAGAACGCCGCCTGCTCATCGCCGTCGCGCTGTCCCTGCTGGTCCTCACCGCCTACCAGTTCCTCTTTCCGACCGCACCCGCCCCGCGTCGGCCGTTGCCCACGGCGAGCGGCGCTCCCACGAGTGGCTCTCCGGGCGCCGAGCGCAGTCCCGCGCCGGGCCCGTCGGCGCGGGTCACGGCGTCGCCGGCCGCTTCCCCGACGAGTGCGTCGGTGACCCCGGTCGCGGACGCCCTGGAGCGGCGCGTGGAGGCCCAGGGCGAAGAGGTCGCGGTGGCGTTCTCGAACCGCGGGGCTCGTCTCGTCTCCTGGCAGCTCAAGCGCTATCGCGACGCCAAGGGCCGGCCGGAAGAGATGGTCCAGAACATCCCGGGGGGCCCGCGCGCGCTGGACGTCGAGACGGGGGACCCGGACGTGGATCCGCGCCTGCGGGACGCGCTGTTCCAGCCCTCGGCGGAGGTCGTGACCCTGGCCGGGTCGGGGGAGACGGAGCTTCGCTTCCACTGGGCGGAGGGCGAGATCGAAGCGACCAAGACCCTGCGCTTCCGCGGCCCCGGCTATCTCGTCCGCGTGGAGGCGGAGGTGAAGAAGGCGGGCCGGCCCTTGCCCGTGAAGGTCATCTGGGGGCCGGGCCTCGGCAACCCGACGCCGGAAGAGATGGAGGTACAGGGGTACCACGCGCCCCAGGGGGTCTCGTTCGGTCCGCGGGGCGTGGAACGGCTCGTGCCGGACAAGATCGGCCCCCAGCACCCGGTCACGGAAGTGCGGTGGGCGGGAGTCGAGAGCACGCACTTCGCCGCCCTGTGGGTGCCGCCGGTCGTACCGGGGACGGTCGAGCTGCGTGCGATCGAGCTGCCGGCCGGGGAAGACGGACGAAAGAAACTGGGAGTCGGAGCGGCCGTGCCGTTGGGCGGGTCCGGAGACGGCGGGCTCCTGTTCGTGGGACCGAAAGACCACGGCCTGCTCACCGCCCTCGACCACGACCTTGCCGCGGTCGTGCCCGTGGGCGAGTGGATCGGCCCCATCGTGATCCCGTTGATGGCGCTGCTGCGCTGGGTACACGGCTGGGTCGGCAACTACGGCTGGTCGATCGTCGTCCTGACCGTCCTCATCAACGTGATCATGGCTCCCCTCCGGCACTATTCCATCGCCAACGGGATCAAGATGGCGAAGCTCTCGCCGGAGATGCGCGTCATCCAGGAGCGGTACCGGAAGGTGCCGGCGCTCGACCCGAAGCGCCAGGAGATGCAGCAGGAGATCGCGGCCCTCTACGAGCGTCATGGCATGAGCATGAGCACGCAGATGCTGGTGGGCTGCCTGCCCCTGCTGCTCACCATGCCGTTCCTCATCGCCTTCTATCGCGTGCTCCAGGTCGCCATCGAGCTGCGGGGCGCTTCGTTCCTGTGGATCCCCGATCTCAGCCAGCGCGATCCCCTGTTCATCACCCCTGTGCTCATGGGGATCTCGATGTTCGTGATGCAGCGGATGACCCCGACGGCGATGGACCCCGCCCAGCAGCGCATCATGATGATCATGCCGGTGGTGCTGGTCGTGATGTTCCATGCTGCCCCCGCCGGGTTGAACCTCTACTGGCTCTCGTCCAACCTCTGCTCGGTCGTGCAGCAGGCGGTGACCATGCGGATCATCGCTTCCCCCGCCGACCGGGCCCAGCGCAAGGAGCGCCGCCGGCCATGAGCGACCCCGTCTTCACCGGCCAGGACGTCCCCGACGCGGTAGCCTCCGCCGCCCGCAGTCTCGGCCTGGAGGCCGCGCGTTTGCGTTACGTCGTGCTCGACCCCGGTCGCCCGGGCGGGCTGGGAGTGAGCGGATCCCCGGCCCGGATCGCGGTGCTCCTGGAGCGGCGTCCCGCGGGGGAGGGCCGCCCGGCCGCCGCCCCGCGCGCGCGGCCGCAGGAAGACGAGCAGCCGCCCGCCGCGCGCAGCGGAGACGTGAGGGCGGACATCCGGTCCCTCGTGCGCCTCCTCGGCGAGTCCGCCTCGGTCGATCTCTCGGCCGAGGTCGAGGAGGGGCCCGACGGCCTGCGGGTGCGGGTGCAGGGGGCCGGCTGCGCGATGCTGCTGGAAGAAGAGGGCGAGGTCTTCCTGGCCCTGGAGCACGTGCTGCAGCGGGCCTACCGCGGCCGCCTCGCCTCGGGCCGCCTCGTGGTCGAGTGCGAGGGCTACCGCGATCATCGGGATCAGCGCCTGCGGGAGCGCGCCATCGAGATTGCGAAGGCGGTGGAAGCGGACGGCAAGCCGCGGCGCACCGAGGCCTTGAACTCGTACGAGCGGCGCATCGTGCACATGATCGTGAGCGAGCGGCCGGGCCTCGAGACGTACAGCGTCGGCGAGGGCGCGGACCGGCGAGTCACCATCGCACCTCGGCGGCCGGCGGACGCGGCCGGAAACGATCCCGCCGAGCCCTCCCGGGACTGAGCCCGTCGTGGGCGGGGGAACGAGCGCCCACGATCCCCACCTGGCCGCCCTCGGCCTGGAGCCCGCCGGGATCGCGTCGCTGTCCCGCTACCTGGACCTCGTCGCGGCCTGGAGCGCGCGCGTCAACCTGACGGGAGCGCGGACCCCGGCCGACCGCGTGGCCATCCTGATCGCGCCGGTCGTGCCTGCCGCGTCTTTGTTGGGCCCCGGCCTCCACCTCGACATCGGGAGCGGCAACGGCTCTCCCGGGCTCGTCCTGGCGGCCCTGCGCCGGGACGTTGCCGTCGTCCTCCTCGAGCCGCGCCAGCGCCGCTGGGCTTTCCTGCGCGAGGCGGCGCGGGCGCTCGGACGGGGCGACCTCGACATCCGCCGGAGCCGCCACGACGCCTACGACGGGCCCCCGGCGCAGACGGTCTCCCTGCGCGCGCTGTCCCTGCCCCCGGGCGAGATCGCACCCCTGGTGGCGGTGGGGGGCCGCCTCCTGGCCTGGGGCTCGGCTCCCGCCCCCGAGGCCGCCTTCGCCCCCGAGCCCAGCCCGCGGCCGGACCTGCACGTCCGCCGGCGCG